>DASSUD010000410.1:0-7095 GCA_035707385.1 Acidimicrobiales bacterium | reverse complement strand
GAAGAACAAGGACAACGCCCGCAGGGCGAAGAAGAAGACCAGCCTGCTCATCACCGAGGGCGTCGAGTACGTCGACTGGAAGGACGTCAACCTGCTCCGCCGGTTCATGTCCGACCGCGCCAAGGTGCGGGCCCGGCGGGTGACCGGCAACAACGCCCAGCAGCAGGCCGACGTGGCCAAGGCCATCAAGAACGCCCGCGAGATGGCGCTGCTGCCCTACGTCACCCGCATCACCCAGCAGCGGGGCGGCCGCGGAGACCGCGGCGACCGTGGCGACCGCGGTGACCGTGGTGACCGCGGGCCGCGCGGCCCCCGTGAGGACCGCGGCCCCCGCGAGGATCGCGGTCCCCGCGAGGACGGTGCCGGGCGCGACGCGCCCGTGCCCACGCCCGCAACCGCACCGGTGGCCGCGGGCGCCGAGCCGCAGGGCGGTGACGAGTGATGAAGATCATCCTCCGCACCGACGTCTCCGACCTCGGCAAGCGTGGTGACATCCTCGACGTGTCCGACGGCTACGCCCGCAACTACCTGGTGCCCAAGGGCCTGGCCATGAAGGCGTCGGCCGGCGCGTCCGCGCAGGCCGCCAGCATGCGGCGGGCCCGCGACCAGCGCGATGCGCAGGACCGGGCGGCGGCCGAGGCGCTGGCCACCAGGCTGGTGCCCAAGGTGATCACCGTGTCGGCCCGCGCCGGCACCGAGGGCCGGCTGTTCGGCTCGGTCACCGCCTCGGACATCGCCACCGCGGTCGAGGCCCAGGCGAACGTCCAGCTCGACCGGCGCAAGATCGTGCTCCCCGAGCCGATCAAGACGCTCGGCACCCACACGGTGCCGGTGAAGCTGCACGCCGACGTGGAGTTTCCCGTCACCCTCGACGTCGTCGCCGAGTGAGCGTGTTCCGGCGCCGCTCATGGGCAGTTCCGACCATGAGCGGCGCCGGAACGAGCACCGTCTCGTTGCGTCCCCGGTATCCACAGACCGTCCACAGGGCTCGGCGCTGATTCGACCGCCCTCAGGCGCATTCGCACGACGGGTCTCACCCTCAGTGTCGCCCGCACCGCCGTATCCCCAAGGTTGTGCGGGTCTTCCACAGCGTTTCCCGAGGGTTGTTCCCCTTACTTCCCACAGGTCTGGGCTGCCAGGGTGATCCCGCCATGGCCGACGACGCCTCCCCCGCTTCCCGTCGCCCCGCCCGGGGCGGTCGCGTGCCCCCGCACGACCTCCACGCCGAGGAGTCGCTGCTGGGCGCCATGATGCTCGAGGCCGAGGCCATCGCCACGGCCGCCGGGGTGCTGCGGGCGGACGACTTCTACAAGCCGGCGCACGCCCACATCTTCGACGCCATCCACGCCCTCTACGCGGCCGGGCAGCCGGTCGACCCGGTCACGGTGGCCGACGAGCTCCGGCGCAACGGGTTGCTCGCCACCGTCGGCGGGCACCCGGTGCTGGTCGACATCATGGCGTCGACGCCGGCCACCACCAACGCCGCCGGCTACGCGCGCATCGTCGAGGAGCACGCCCTGCTGCGCCGGCTCATCGGGGTGGCGGGCGAGATCGCCGAGATCGGCTACGGCATGCCCGAGGACATCGCCAAGGCCCTCGACCGGGCCGAGTCGATGGTCTACGACGTGAACCAGCGCCGGGTCACCGACTCGACGTCCAAGATCGAGGACCTGCTCGGCCTCAACCTCGACCGGCTGGAGCACCTCTACGGCCGGGGCGACGCCATCACCGGCGTGCCCACGGGCTATGTCGACCTCGACGAGCTCCTGTCCGGCCTCCAGCCCAGCACGCTCGTCGTGGTCGGCGCCCGGCCGTCCATGGGCAAGTGCGTGGCCGCCGACACCCTGATCGTCGACCCGGCCACCGGCGAGCTGCGCACCGCCGCCGAGCTCCACCGCCGGGGCACGGCCGGCGGCGACGTCGAGGTCCTCACCCTCGACGGCGGCGGCCAGGTCGTCCCCACCCGGCCGAGCGCTTTCGTCGACGACGGCGTGAGGCGGGTCTACAGGCTGCGCACCGCCACCGGCCGCGAGGTCCGCACCACCACCAGCCACCCCTTCCTCACGCCCACCGGCTGGCGCCCGCTGGCCGACCTCGGCCCCGGCCAGCTGGTGGGGGTACCCGCCGAGATACCGGTGTTCGGCACGAACGCGCTGCCGGCGGACGAGGTGGTCATGCTCGCCCACCTGGTCATGGCCCCGGGCGAGGACGACGGCAGCCCCAAGCTGTGGACCGAGAACCGTGAGGTGGCGGCCGACATCGAGTACCGGGGGGTGCGCTTCGGCGCCCAGGTCGTCGACCGCACCCTGCCCGGCGGCGGCCGCACCTGGGACGTCGTCATCCCGCCCGAGCTGGCGGCCCTCGCCCGCCGCCACGCCGTGGCCCCGGCGCTGGAGGCCCGGCGGGTGCCCGTCGCGGTGTTCCGCCTGCCCCGGGACCTGCTGGCCCGCTTCCTCAACCGGGCGCTCGGCGCCCGCGCCGCGGTGTGGCGCCCCCAGCACGGCGAGCCCGGCCGGCTGGTGGTCGGCACCCGCAGCCGGGGGCTGGTCCACGACCTGCAGCACCTGCTCCTGCGCTTCGGCGTCGTGTCCACGGTCAGCCAGTCGGTGGTGGCCGTCGACCAGGCGACCTGGCTGGCCCACGACCTGGTCGTCGACGAACCCGACCAGCTCGTGGCCCTGGCCACCCACATCGGTGTCCTCGGCCACGAGGGCGAGCTGGGCGCGGTCGTGGCCCACGCCCGGTCGGCCGCCGAGCGGGCGCCCGTGTCGCCCGGGCGAGGGCCGCGCGGGGCCGGCGGTGCCGCGGCGGGCCCCGACGGCGGAGCCGTGCTGTGGGACACGGTGGTCGACCTCGAGGACGAGGGCGACGAGCACGTCTACGACCTCACGGTCCCCGGCACCCACAACTTCGTGGCCGCCGACATGTTCGTGCACAACACGTCGTTCGCCCTCGGCATGGGTGCCCACGCGGCCCTGCACGCCAACCGGCCGGTCCTGCTGTTCAGCCTCGAGATGGGCAGCCTCGAGCTGTCCCAGCGCCTGCTGTGCGGCGAGGCCCGCATCGACTCGGCCCGGGTCCGCACCGGCCGGCTCAGCGAGGACGACTGGAGCCGCATCAGCCAGGCCATCGGCCGCCTGGCCGCCGCCCCCATCTGGATCGACGACAACCCCAACCTCACCGTCATGGAGATCCGGGCCAAGGCTCGCCGCCTCAAGAGCCAGGTGGGTGACCTCGGCATGGTGGTGGTCGACTACCTGCAGCTCATGACCGGCCGGTCGAGCGCCGAGAACCGCCAGGTCGAGGTGTCCGAGATCAGTCGCGGCCTCAAGATCCTGGCCCGCGAGCTGGAGTGCCCGGTGGTGGCCCTGTCCCAGCTGTCCCGGCAGCTCGAGCTGCGGGCCGACAAGCGCCCGATGCTCGCCGACCTGCGCGAGTCCGGCTGCCTGTCCGCCGACGCCCGCGTGCTGCGGGCCGACACGGGCGTCGAGGTCCCCATCGGCGACCTGGCCGCCAGCGGCGAGCGGGACATCCCGGTGTGGTCGCTGGACACCGACCTGCGCATGGTCCCCGCGGTGATGACCCGGGCCTTCGCCACCGGGGTGAAGGAGACCTTCGAGCTCCGGCTGGCATCGGGGCGCCAGGTGTGCGCCAGCGCCAACCACCCGTTCCTCACGGTCGGCGGTTGGCTGCGCCTCGACGAGCTGGAGGTGGGGTCCCGGCTCGCGGTGCCCCGCGTCGTGCCCGCCCCCAAGGAGGCCGGCGTCCTGCCCGGCGCGCAGGTGCGCCTGCTGGCCGACCTGCTGCCGGGCGGCGGCCGCGACCGCTTCGTGCCCGCGCCCGTGTTCTCCCTGGAGGACGACCAGGTGGCGGCGTTCCTCGGCCACCTGTGGGGCGGCCCCGTCGCCGGGCACCTGGACGCTCCCGGGCGGCGGCTGCTCGACGACATCCGGCTGCTGCTCCTGCGGCTCGGCATCGGCTCGACCGTGCACGCCACCGGCGACGGCTACCGGCTCACCGTGGCGGGCGATCGTGGGGGCGGCGAGGACGCCGTCCCCGCGGCGGTGTGGCGCCGGGTCCGGGCGCGGGCCGCGGCCCGGGGCATCGCGCCGGCCCGGCTGGCGGCGTCAGTGGGGGAGCGGCTCTACGCCGGCGACCCCGACCGGGCGCTGCTGGCCCGGGTGGCCGAGGTGGTCGACGACGACGTGGTGCGGGCGCTCGCCCACTCCGACGCGGCCTGGGACCGTGTCGTGTCGATCGAGCCGCGAGGGCCGCAGGTGGTCTACGACGCGACCGTCGGGTCGACCCACAACTTCGTGGCCAACGGCATCACCGTCGAGAACAGCATCGAGCAGGACGCCGACGTGGTGATGTTCATCTACCGGGACGACGTCTACCACGCCGACTCGCCCGACCGGGGCCAGGCCGAGATCCTGGTGTCCAAGCACCGCAACGGGCCGACCGGCGTGTGCCGGCTCGCCTTCCTCGACCAGTTCACCCGGTTCGCCAACATGGCGAAGGTCGACTAGCACCGCCCCGGGAACGCCCGGAGCGGCGCACCGGGCGCGGCTAGCGGGTCCAGGATGACCGACTAATCTGGCCGCGAGGGGGTTCGCCGTGCTGGGACCACGCAGTGCAAGGCGGTTCCCCGCCGGTGGGCTCCTGCCGCGCCGGTACCTTCCCGCAACGAGGACACCACGTGAACGACCAGTCACCGTCGGGCGATCGGGCCGCAGAGACGCCCGAGATCGACCCGACCGCCGCCCACACCGCCCGGGTCTACGACTACCTCCTGGGCGGCGTCACCAACTTCGAGGCCGACCGGCAGGCCGCCGCGGCCGCGGGCGCCGCGGTGGGCGGCATCGAGGTGGCGATGGCGTCCGTACGCAGCAACCGGGTGTTCCTGGGTCAGGCCATCCGCTACCTCGCCGCGGAGGCCGGCATCCGCCAGTTCCTCGACATCGGCACCGGCATCCCCAACGACGACAACGTTCACGCCGTGGCCCTGGACGTGGCGCCGGAGTCGCGCATCGTGTACGTCGACAACGATCCGATCGTGCTGGCCCATGCCCACAAGCTGCTGGAGGCCCGTCCGGGCTCGGCCGTCAACTACGTCCATGCCGACCTGCACGATCCCGACCTCGTCCTGGCCCGGGCCGCCGAGACCCTCGACATGACCCAGCCGGTCGCCGTCGTGCTCAACGCCGTCCTCCACCACGTGCCCGACAGCGACCACCCCCACGCGATCGTCGCCCGCCTGATGGAGGGAGTGGTGTCGGGCAGCTACCTGGCGATGTCGCACCTGACCGACGACCTGCAGACCAAGGAGATGAAGGCGCTGGCCGCCTCGGTGCCGGCGTCGGCCCGGTACGTCTTCGCGGCGCGGTCGCGCGAGGAGTTCGCCCGGTTCTTCGACGGCCTCGAGCTGGTCGAGCCCGGGGTGGTGCCGATCGACCAGTGGCGCCCCGACCAGTGGCCGATCACCCCGGAGGGCCGCTACCACTTCGGCGCCGTCGGCAGGAAGCCGTAGCGCAGGGCCTACGAGGCGGGCGGCCGGGGGCGCCGGATCTGGGCGGTGGCGGTGGCGACCGCCACCACCTCGCCCGACTCGTCCACCAGCTCGCCGGCCAGGAAGCCGACGTCGCGGCCCTTGCGCACGATGCGGCCCCGGCCGACCAAGCGGCCCGGCCGGGCGGGCCGCAGGAACTGGACGTGCAGGTCGGTGGTGGGCGCCGACTCGCCCGGCCCGAGCGTGGCGACCAGCGCCGGCCCCAGGGTGTCGTCGAGCATGGCGGCCAGCAGGCCGCCCTGCACGGCACCGAACGGGTTGAGGAACTGCTCGGTGGCGGCGAACGACATCTCGACCGTGCCGGCCGCGGGGTCGACCGCCACCAGCTCCCAACCCAGCAGCACGGCCGCGGGCGGCGGCTCGGCCCGCCCTTCCATGACGTCCCAGAACGGTCCTTCACGATCCATGGCCGGGATGTCTACACCCCGACCCCGACGACGCCCTGTCGGAAATCTCAGCCCGGGAGGCCCGCCAGGACCTGACCGGCGAGCGGGGCGGCGACCTGGCCGCCCACGCCGCCGCCCTCGACCAGCACCGACACCGACAGGTCGCCCCGGATGCCGATGAACCACGCGTGGGTCGGGGGCGGGTCGCCCTGGTCGTACTCGGCGGTACCGGTCTTGCCGGCGATGTCGGCGCCCGGCACCGCGGCGGCCGTGCCGCTGCCCTCGGCCACCACCCTGCGCATCAACCCGAGCAGCGTGTCCGACGCCCCCGCCGCCAGCTGCGTGGCGGGCGGCGCCGCCGGTGCCTGCTCGCCCCCGGGAGGCGGGTCCCGGAACAGCACCGGCGGCTCCCAGGTGCCGTCGACGACCGTCGCCGCCACCGTCGCCATGTGCAGCGGGCTGGCCGTGACCTTGCCCTGGCCGATCACGGCGGCCGCGTGCTCGGTGACGCTGGCCGGCACCGGGAAGCTGCCGCCCTCGGTCGACAGCCCCACGCTGTAGTCGGCGTTGAAGCCGAAGCTCTCGGCCGCTGCCACCAGGTCGGTGTCGGGCACGTCGGCCGAGGTCGAGATGAAGGCCGTGTTGCAGGACTGGGCGAAGGCCACGCCGAAGGGCACCGGCCCGAGCGACGAGCTCTCGAAGTTCCGGAACAGCCGGCCCCCGGCGTTGGTGGTCTGCTGGCACTCGACCGTCGTGTCGGGCGTGACGCCCCGCCCCAGCAGGGCGGCGGTCGTCACCACCTTGAACGTCGACCCCGGCGCGTAGGCGCCCCCGAAGGCCCGGTTGAACTCGCCGAGCGGTCGGGAGGCCACGGCCCTGACGTTGCCGGCCGCGTCCACCACCACCACCGCCGTCGGGGTGGTGGTGGTGCCCAGCGCCACCTCGACCGCAGCCTGGGCGGCCTGGTCGAGCGTGGTGCGCACCGGTTGGGGGGCCCGTCCCTCGATGCGGTCGATGACCTCGACCTGGTCGCCGGCCGCCACCGTCATGATGTCCCCGGAGGGCGTCCCGGCCAGCTGGGTCTCGTAGCGGGCCTCGATGCCGGTCAGGCCGACCTGGTCGCCGGCCTGGTACGGCTCG
>DASSUD010000409.1:0-5909 GCA_035707385.1 Acidimicrobiales bacterium | reverse complement strand
TGCGACTCGCGGGCGGGGTACGGCGAGAGCCCGGCGTACATCGGCCACCACGGCGAGCCCCACATCTCGTCGATGTCGATCTGCATGGGCAACCGCGGCGCGCCGATCGACACCATCAGGACCGGCAACCGGATACGCCTCGAGGCCCACTACACCCTCGACGCCCCGGTCGACGACGCCATGGGGATCTCGATCCTCTACCTGGCACCGGCCTGACCGTGTCCGGTCGCGGGGTCCGGCACGCCAGACCCGGATCCCGCGACCACGGCGCGGGTAGACAGGGGCCGTGAGCGACACAGATCCGGACCAGCCCGGCGAAGAGCTGGACGAGGCCGTCGAGGGGATCGAGTACCCGCCGGACCGGCCGCTCGGGGCAACCGACCGCGGCGTCACCGGGGTCGAGCAGCTCGGCGGCGAGTCCTTCTACGAGCGCGACCGGCGCACCGAGCCCGAGGTGTGGGAGCAGCCGCCGCCGCGCCCCGACGACTCGGTCGAGCTGGTGGGCGACGCAGACGTGGGCGCCGTCGACGACGAGCCCGAACTGGTGGGCGACGCCGTCGAGGAGGACCGCGAGCGCGGTCCGCTCGCCCCCGACGACGAGTTCACGGGCGACGAGACCACCCGCGACACGGTCGACGACCGCGTGCCCAAGGCGGCGGAGGAGTCCGCCGTCCACCTGCGCGACCAGCCCTGACGGCGGCTCGGGCCGCGGTCCGTCCCGGGCCCGGGCGCCCGGACGACGGCCGGCTTCACCGTGTCGCCGGCCGGGATGCGGAAGCCGGGGGCGGCGGCCGCGTCGAGGAGCTCGGGGGGTGGGTCACGAGGCGGCCGCCGCCCGCAGCAGGGCCCGGTCCGCGCCCGGGTGGCCGACCAGGCCCACGCCTACCGGCAGCCCGTCGACGGCGGCGAGGGGCAGCGACACCGCCGGTGCTCCGGCCAGGCCGGCCGGCGAGGTGAGCCGCAGGATGGCGAGGCGCAGCGCCGTGTGCGCTTCGTGGTCGAGACCCGGCGGGGGCGCCGGCCCGGCGGCGGACGGCAGCACCAGCGCGGTCCCGTCCGCCGTGGCGGCGCGCACCGCGTCCCGGAGCACGGCGGCCACGGGGGCCGCGGCCGCGATCTGGGCGTCGGTGACCTCGGACGCCGCCGCGAAGCGGGCACCGACGCCCGGCCCCAGCGCGGGGCGGGTCGCCGTGATCCAGTGGCCGTGGGCGGCCCACGCCTCTCGGGCCTGGAGGACACGGAACGCCTCCCGCCCCGCGTCCAGGTCCGCGCCCAGCGGCCCGGTCCGCAGGGGCACCCCGAGGGCATGGGCCAGCTCGCCCGCCGCCCGGGCCACGACCGCGGCCACCGCGGGCTCCACCACGGCCAGGGCCTCGTCGACGAGCCACAGCCCCGCCGCCGCGGCGGCGCCGTCGCCCGGGTCGTCGAGCAGGACCGCGGCCCCGGCGGCCAGCATCGCCGGGTCCCGGGCCAGCAGGCCGACGGTGTCGAAGGACGGCGCCAGCGGCACCACCCCGGCCAGCGGCACCGCCCCGTGGGTCGGGCGCCAGCCGACGAGGCCGCAGTAGCTGGCGGGCACCCGGATCGACCCGCCGGTGTCGGTGGCCACGGCCAGGTCCACCAGCCCGGCGGCCACGGCCGCCGCCGAGCCGGCCGACGAGCCCCCGGGCACCCGGCCGGGCGCGGCCACGTTGACCGGCGTGCCGTGGTGCACGTTCGTGCCCGACAGGGAGTAGGCCAGCTCGTCGGTCACCGTCTTGCCGACCACCGTGGCGCCCGCCGCCACCAGCCGCTCGACCACCGGGGCGTGGCGTCCCGCCGGTGCCCGGCCGGCGGCGAAGTCCGGGTTGCCCGCCCCGGTCACCGTGCCGGCCACGTCCACCAGGTCCTTGACCGCCAGTGACCGGCCCGCCAGCGGGCCCGCGGGAGCGCCGGCCGCCAGCACCGCGGGCCGGCCGACGAAGGCCCCCACGGTGTCGGTGGGCACCCGGGCCGTGACGGTCACCCCGACCCGCCGATCGCCGCCACCCGGTCGGCGGCCAGGGCGGTGAACCGAAGCATTGCCGCACGTTGTACACCGTGGCGCCCCAGCAGTAGGCGGGCGAGGTCGTGGCCGGTGGGCCCGGTCGGGCCGTGTGCCCCGGTCGAGCCACACCACCGGGACCCCCGGCGCCCCGCAGCACCGGCAGGGACGCAGGCAACGGCGCGAACGGCCGGCGAGGGGGGCACAGCCAGGTCGACCACGAGGGACTGGGGGGCGGCGGGAAGGGCCACCGGCCAGGCGGGGACGGGGCCCGCACGAGGCCTACCCGCCCGCTCGTGGCGCGCCGGTGGTTGCGCTCGGTGCCGATCCGTCCGTCGGTCGATGTCAGGTCGGGCACGGCTACGGCCTTTCGTGATGGCGGCTCGGGCGGCTAGACCTGCGGCCCATGCTCGGGGAGGTGATGCGACGCCGAGGACTGGTAGCGACGATGCCCGACGGGGTGGAGCTGGTGGCCGACGCCTGGCTCCCGCCGTCGGGCGGCCCGTGGCCGGTGCTGTTGCAGCGCCTGCCCAACGGCCGGGCGGTGGCCAGCTCGCCGGTGCTGCCCCACCCGGTCCACCTGGCCCGGGCCGGCTACGCCGTGGTCAGCCAGGACAGCCGGGGCCGGGGCGACTCGGGCGGCCGCTTCGACCCCTTCGTCGACGAGGCCGCCGACGGCGAGGCCAGCATCGCCTGGGCGGCGGGCCTCGACTTCTGCGACGGCCGGGTGGCCACCTACGGGTTCGCCTACCAGGGCATGGCCCAGCTGCTGGCGGCGGCCCGCCGCCCGCCCGCGCTGTGGGCCGTGGCCCCGCTCCAGTGCGCCGCCGGCCCCTACGAGGGCTGGACCTACCACGGCGGCTGCCTGGCCCTGCCCTTCGCCGCGCCGTGGGCCTCGCAGCTCGCCGGCCAGGAGCCCGGCGTGGCACCGCCGCCGGTCGACTTCGACGCCCTGCCCCTGCGGGGGGCACTGGGGCCGGAGCCGCCCCGGTGGTGGGCCGAATGGCTCGACCATCCCGATCCGGGCCCGTGGTGGGAGGACCGTACGGCCGACCTCGGGGCCGTCGAGGTCCCCGCCTTCGTGATCGGGGGCTGGCACGACCAGTTCGCCGCCGCCACCTGCCAACTGGTCACGGCGCTGGGGGCCGAGGCCGTGCTCGGACCGTGGGAGCACATGACCTGGGGCAGCCGCCTGGGGGACCGTGACCTGGGACCCGACGCGGGCCCGGGCGTCGCCCACCGGGCGCTGCTCGCCTTCCTCGACCGGGTGCTCAAGGGCCGGGGCGAGCCGCCGGCCGCCCGGGTCCGCTACTTCACCGGGGGCGCCGGCTGGCGGGAGGCCGCGGCCTGGCCGCCGCCCGGGGTGGCGCTGCGGCGCTGGTCGGCCGTCAGCGGCGGCAACGCCAACAGCCGTCACGGCGACGGCCGGCTGGTGCCGGGCGAGGCCGCCCCCGGGCCCTACGACCTGCTGGACGCCGACCCCCTGGCGCCCGTGCCGGCCGCCCTCGACCCGCTGAGCGACGAGTCGGCGACCGAGGACCGGCGCGACGTCCTGTGCTACACGTCCGAGCCGCTGGCCCGGGACACGGTCGTCACCGGGCAGCCGCTCGTGACGGCCGTGGTGGCCGCGGACGTCGCCACCCACGATCTCGTGGCCACGCTGACGATGGTCGAGCCGTCCGGCCGCTCGACCCGGCTGGCCACCGGCGCCCGCCGCCGCCGGGGCCTCAGCCCCGGTGATCCCGCCCCCGCCACCGTCGAGCTCGGGCCCGTGTCCTGGCGCGTGCCGGCCGGGCACCGGTTGCGCCTGGACCTGTCGGCGTCCCGCTTCCCCGCCTACGACCGCAACCCGCAGAACTGGGGCGTGGCCGTGCACAAGGCCGGGCGCGACGACTGCCGCGTGGCGCTGGTCGAGGTCCACGCCACCCGGCTGGAGCTGCCCGTCGAGGACGAGCGCTGAACAACCCCACGATTTGGCGTCTCTCACGTCGCATACGCGACGTGAGAGACGCCAAATCGCTGGGAACGGATCGGGCGGTCGGCCCGCTACGGCCGTGTGAGCCCCTGATCGTCGAGGGCGGCGGCCAGCCGCCGGACGCCCTCCTGGATCTGCGCGGGGCGCAGGGTGCCGAACCCCATGACCAGCGACGACGCCCGCAGGTCGGCGTCGACGAGGCTGTCGCCCAGCTGGTAGACGCCGACGCCCGCGTCCCGGCCCGCGGCGACGACCGCGGCGCTGTCGAGCCCGGCGGGGAGGGTCACGAACGCGCTCAGCCCGGCCGACACCCCGCCGACACGGAAGCCGGGCAGCCGCTGGGCGAGGGCGTCCACCAGCGCGTCGCGCCGCTGGCGGTACACCCGGCGACTGCGGCGCAGGTGGCGGTCGAGGTCGCCCCTCTCCAGGAACTCGGCGAAGGTGGCCTGCACGATCGAGGCGGTCATGTGGTCGGTGGCGCTGCGGGCGGCCAGGACGGCGTCGAGGAGGTCGGGCGGCACCACCACCCACCCGAGCCGCAGCCCGGGCGCCAGGCTCTTGGACACGGTGCCGTGGTAGACGACCCGGTCGGGGACCACGCCCTGGAGGGCACCGACCGGTTGCCGGTCGTAGCGGTACTCGGCGTCGTAGTCGTCCTCGATCACGAAGCCGCCGCCTTCCCGGGCCCAGTCGACGAGCTGGGTGCGGCGGCGCGGCGACAGCACCACGCCCGTCGGTGAGTGGTGGGCGGGCGTGACCACGACGGCGCCGACGGGCAGGCCGGCCAGGTCGCCGACCCGCAGGCCCTCGGCGTCGACCCCCACCGGATGGACGCGGGCCCCCGCCCAGCGGATCTGGGCGCGAGGCTCGTCGTAGCCGGGGACCTCCACCGCCACGTCGCGGCAGCCGCGGTCGACCAGCGCCCGCACCACCAGGCTGAAGCCGTGGCCGAAGCCGTTGCACACGACGACCTGCTCGGGCCCGCAGGCCACGCCCCGCACCCGGCCGAGGTAGGCCGCCACCGACGCCCGCAGGCGGCCCAGCCCGGCCGGCTCGAGGTAGCCCAGGTCGGCATCCGGCATCGCCGCCAGCGCGGCCCGGGTGGCCCGGGCCCACGCCGCCCGCGGGAACAGGCCCAGGTCGGGCAGCCCGGAGCGGAAGTCGTGGGTCACCGCCGGGGGGACGAGCGGAGCCGCCGGGACGGGTGTGCCGCCGTCCCCGGCCGCGCTGACCTGGTTGACCACCGTCCCCGAGCCCTGGACCGTGGTCACGTAGCCCTCGGCGGCGAGCTGGTCGTAGGCGTCGACCACGACCCCCCGGGTGACGCCGAGATCGGCGGCCAGCGCCCGGCTGGAGGGCAGGCGCTCCCCCGGCGCCAGGCGGCCGTCGCGGATGGCCGCCCGCAGCGCGTCCTCCACCTGGGCCCGCAGACCGCGGGGACGCGTGCGATCGAGGTCGATGAACAGCTCCGGCGAAGTGGTACCCATAACAGATCCCTAGGTGGACCTTATCAGCAGTCCAGTCGGGGCGTACGTTGCCTCCATGCACCTCGACACCACCATCCATCTGGCCCGCATCCGGCAGGCCGAGATCCTGCGGGACGCCGACATCGCCCGCCGGCGCCCGCGGCGCCGGCGCCACCAGGAGGCGACGAAGCGATGATGAGCATCCACTGCCCCCGCCACGGCCGCCGGGTCCTCGTCGGCCACCGCCAGATCCTCGGCATCGACGGCCACGGCCCCGACATGGCCGTGCGCTGGGTGTGCGTCTGCGGCCACCGGGGCACCCACCACCCCCAGCGGACCGCGGTCGCGGCGTGACGGCGCCGGTGACGAACAGCCCGGCCACCGGGGCCTCGCAGCGGTGAGCCCCGGGCCGGGTTCAACGCCGGTTCACGGCTGTGCGACCACC
>DASSUD010000408.1:0-3866 GCA_035707385.1 Acidimicrobiales bacterium | reverse complement strand
GGCCACGCCGGGATGGCTGTAGAGGGCGTCCTCGACCTCGGCCGGGTAGACGTTCTCGCCCCCCGAGATGATCATGTCCTTCATCCGGTCGACGATCGTGACGTAGCCCTCGTCGTCGACCGTCGCCACGTCGCCCGAGCGGAACCACTCGCCGTCCATCACCTCCTCGGTGGCGTCGGGCCGGTTCCAGTAGCCGAGCATCACGTTGGGCCCGGCCACCACCACCTCGCCCTTCTCGCCCGGTGCGGCGTCGGTGCCGTCGGGCCGGACCACCCGCACGTCGGTGAAGAACGAGGGCACGCCGGCGGTGCCCGCCTTGTCGGCCGCCCGCTCGGCACCGAGGAACAGCGCGCCGGGGGCGGTCTCGGTCATGCCGTAGCCCTGCAGGAACGGGACACCGCGGTCGAGGTAGGTGCGGATCGTCGAGCGCGGCACCGGCGCCCCGCCGCACAGCAGGCGGCGCAGGCTCGACAGGTCGGTCGTCCCGAAGGCCGGGCTCTGGGCCATGGCGTTGAACATGGCGGGCACGCCGAACATGACCGTGACCCCGTGGCGCTCGATGAGCTCCAGGGCGACGGCGGGGTCGAACTGGCCCGTCAGCAGCGTGGTGCCGCCCTTCATGACCAGGGGCATCGCCACCATGTTCAGCGCGGCCACGTGGAACAGCGGTGCGCACACGAGCGCCACCTCGTCGGACGCCAGGTCGGTGTCGACGAGCACGTTCACGCAGTTCCAGGTGATGTTGCCGTGGCTGAGGGTCGCGCCCTTCGGGCGCCCGGTCGTGCCCGAGGTGTAGATGACGATCGCGGGGTCGTCGAGGGCGACCGGCTCGTCGAGGGCGGGCGGGTCACCGCCGTGCCGCCCGCCGGCCATCGCCTCGAAGTCGGGGCCGAGCGCCACCAGGTGGCGCAGCGCGGTCGCCTCGTCGCCGGCGACCGCGGCCCCGGTGGCGGCCATGTCGGCCGCGTGGACCAGCACCGCCGCGCCGCAGTCCGCGGCGATCCAGGCGAGCTCGGGCACGGCGAGCCGCCAGTTGAGCGGCACGAACACCGCGCCGAGCGCGGCGGTGGCGAACAGCGTCTCGACGAGCGCCGGGTCGTTGGGGCCGAGGTAGGCGACCCGGTCGCCGCGCCCGACGCCGAGGCCGCGCAGGGCACCGGCCAGGTGGCGGCGCCGGTCGTCGAGCTCGGCGTAGGTGCGGGCCGTGTCGCCGTGCACCACCGCCACGCGATCGGGCGACAGCCGCCGGCGGCGGGCGGGCCACGAGCCGAGTCCCTGGTCGCGCACGGTGCCTCAACCCCCTACGAGGCCGAGCAGGCGGGCGGCGTTGTGCTTGAGGATCTTGGGCCGCACCTCGGGCTTGATGTCGAGGGCCTCGAAGTCGGCCAGCCACCGGTCGGGGGTGATCATCGGGTAGTCGGACCCGAACAGCACCTTGTCGGCCAGCAGCGTGTTGGCGTAGCGCACGAGCTGGGGCGGGAAGTACTTGGGCGACCAGCCCGACAGGTCGATGTGCACCCGCGGCTTGTGGGTGGCCACGGCCAGCGCCTCGTCCTGCCACGGGAACGAGGGGTGGGCGAGCACGATGGGCAGGTCGGGGAAGTCGGCCGCCACGTCGTCGACGTCCATCGGGTTCGAGTACCTGAGCCGGATGCCACCGCCGCCCGGGGCGCCGGCACCGATGCCGGTCTGGCCCGTGTGGAACAGGGCGATCCGTCCGTGCTCGGCGATCGCCTCGTAGACCGGGTAGGCCATGCGGTCGTTGGGGTGGAACGCCTGGACGTTGGGGTGGAACTTGAACCCCCGCACCGCGTGCTCGTCGACCAGGCGGTGCACCTCGCGGACCGCGGCCCGGCCGAGGTGCGGGTCGACGCTGCCGAACGGGATGAGGACGTCCGGATGGGCCCGTGCCGCCTCGGCGATCTCGTCGTTGGGCACCGGTGGCACGCCCTGGGCCGTGGTGGCGTCGACGGTGAACACCACGGCGACCATGTTGCGCTCGCGGTAGTAGGCGGCCATCTCGGCCAGGGTGGGGCGCGCGCGGCCCTGCAGGCGGAAGTACTCGCCGGCCGCCGCCTCCAGCTCGGCCGGGAGCGCGCCGCGCCCGGTCACGGCCGACACCTCGGCATGGGTGTGGACGTCGATGGCGACGACGCGCTCGATGTCTATGGCCCCTCCGGCCTCCGGCACGGCGCGATTGTCACCACGATTGCGCGCAAAGTCAACGCCCGGCCCCGGACCCGTCCGGATTGTCGACAATCGTGTCCACATCGTGCACACTGCCACACCGTGGCCGACGGGATCCGGAGCATGCTGATGCGGGGCGGGACGTCGAAGGGCCTCTACTTCGTCGCCGACGACCTGCCCGCCGACCCGGAGGCCCGCGACGACCTCCTGCTGCGCATCATGGGATCCCCCGATGCCCGCCAGATCGACGGCCTGGGCGGGGCCCACCCGCTGACCAGCAAGGTCGCCGTGGTCTCGCCCCGCACCGACGGCACGGCCGATGTCGACTACCACTTCCTGCAGGTGGCCGTGGACGAGGCCGCCGTCAGCGACAGGCAGAACTGCGGGAACCTGCTGGCGGGCGTGGGGCCGTTCGCGCTCGAGCGCGGCCTGGTCGCCGCCCCGTCCGGTGACGAAGCGGTCGTCCGCATCCTCATGGTCAACACCGGCGGCCTGGCCACCGCCACGGTGCCGCTGCGCGCCGGGAGTCCCCACTACGACGGTGCCACCGCCATCTCGGGCGTGCCCGGCACGGCCGCCGCCATCCGCCTCGACTTCGCGGGCATCGCCGGCTCGTCGTGCGGGGCGCTGCTGCCCACGGGCCGCGCCGTCGACGACGTGTGCGACCTGGCCGTGACGCTGATCGACAACGGGATGCCGGTGGTGGTCCTGCGGGCCGCGGACGTCGGCGTCACCGGCTACGAGGCCTGCGCCGATCTGGAGGCCGACACCGCGCTGCGCGAGACCCTCGAACGGCTGCGCCTGGCGGCCGGCCCGCTCATGAACCTCGGCGACGTCGGGGCGACCACGGTCCCCAAGCTCACGCTGGTGGCGCCGCCACGCCTCGGCGGGGCGCTCACCACCCGCACGTTCATCCCCCACCGGTGCCACGACGCCATCGGCGTCCTCGGCGCGGTGAGCGTGGCCACGGCCGCCCTGCTGCCCGACGGGCCGGCCGCCGAGGTGGCCGTCCTCGGCGGGGGCGAGGTCGTGACGGTCGAGCACCCGACCGGCAGCTTGGAGGCTGCCGTCGATCTCACGATGGTGGACGGCGCCCCGGTGGTGGAGCGGGCGGGCATCATCCGCACCGCCCGCAAGCTCATGGACGGCACCGTGTTCCCGCGCGACGTGGTCCCCCGGGACCCGTGATGGAGCGCACCATCGCGCCACCGCACGCCGATCCCCACCCGCCGCGGGCCCTCACCCCGCCGCCGGGCGCGTGCGACACCCACTGCCACGTGTTCGGGCCGGCCCACCGCTTCCCGTTCTCGCCGGGCCGCAGCTACACGCCGCCCGACGCCGGGGTCGAGGACCTCGAACGGCTCCACGCCCGCCTGGGGCTGTCGCGGGCGGTCCTCGTCCAGGCGAGCTGCCACGGCACCGACAACCGCGCCCTGCTCGACGCCCTCCGCCGCCACCGCGGCCGGTACGCGGGCGTGGCGATGATCGACGACGGAACCAGCGACGCCGAGGTCGACGCCCTGCACGAGGCTGGCGTGCGGGGCACCCGGTTCAACTTCGTCGCCCACCTCGGCGGCGCCCCGGACCTCGACCTGTTCGACCGGACCGTGGCCCGCGTCGCCCCCCGGGGCTGGCACGTGGTGCTGCACTTCGACGCCGCCGACCTGCCCACCTACGCC
>DASSUD010000407.1:0-2894 GCA_035707385.1 Acidimicrobiales bacterium | reverse complement strand
CCGCCTGGCCCACCGGGTGGTGTGGGTGAACCCCCGCAAGGCGGCCGCCGGCTACCGGCCGCTGGTGGCCGGCATGGCGGCGGCCCTGCCCTACGTGGACGCCTTCGTCAGCGGCCATTCGGTGGCCGCTCTCGACGAGGTGCTGGCGGCGCTGGGGGATCAGCCCCGGGCGGGGATCTCCTGGACGGCCCAGCCGTTGCCGTCGGGGTCGCTGAAGTAGACGAACCGCCCCCAGGGGTGGTCCTCGACGTCGCCGACGTCGACGCCCCGGTCGAGCAGCTCCTTGCGGGCCGCCTCGATGTCGGGCACCACCATCTGCAGGCCCTGCAGCGTGCCGGGCTCCATCGGCGAGATGCCGGTGCCGAACGCGATCGAGCACGCGGACCCCGGTGGCGTGCACTGCACGAAGCGCAGGTCCTCGTTGACCTGGTGGTCGTAGTCGGCCACGAAGCCGGCCTTGTCGGTGTAGAACGCCTTGGCCCGGTCGACGTCGGTCACGGGCACGCCCACCAGTTCGAGCTTCCAGTCCACGGGTCGCATTCCTTCCGTCTGCGTTCGCCGGGAGGCGGTTCCCCCCGGCCGGGAGCACGCTACGACGGCTTGCGGTCAGGTCTTGTCCTCATTCTGCGATTTCCCCCCAGGCACTAGGCTTGCGCCGGTGGAACGCCTACACCTGCCGAAGCCCCGCCTGCGGGGCTGGCTCCACCAGGTGGCGTTCTTCGCCTCGATCCCCGCCGGCATCGCGCTCGTCGCGCTGGCCCGCGGGGCGGAGGCCCGGGCGGGCGCCGCCATCTTCGCCGCCAGCCTCACCGCCCTCTACGGCGTGAGCGCCGCCTACCACCGCGGGCAGTGGTCGGCCCGGGCGCTGAAGGTCATGCGCCGCCTCGACCACTGCATGATCTTCGTGCTGATCGCGGGGTCGTACACGCCGGTGGTGCTGCTGGCCCTGCGACCGTCGTGGGGCATCACCCTGCTGGTGGTGTCGTGGGTGGGCGCCGCGCTCGGCGTGGTGATCACCGTGCTCCGGCTGGAGCGGTGGCCGGCCGTCGGCTTCACCATGTACCTGATCCTGGGGTGGCTGGCGATCGTGGCCGCTCCCCAGCTAGCGCAGTCGCTGTCGGCCGTGGAGTTGGCGCTGCTGGCCACGGGCGGCCTGCTGTACACCGTGGGCGCCGTCGTGCTGGCCTCCGGCCGGCCGGACCCCCGCCCGGCCACCTTCGGCTACCACGAGATCTGGCACACGTTCGTCGTCAGCGCCAGCGCGTCCCACTTCGCGCTGGTGACCCTGCTCGTGCGACCGTGACAACCCGCGGGCGCGACCGGGTCGCGTCCGTCGCCACGTCGGCCGTCGTCGGCGGGGCGGCCGGGGCCGCGCTCGCGGCCGGGCGGGGAGGGCGAGCGGTCGCCGCCGCCGGGGCCGCAGGCGCCGCCGGGCTGGGGGCCGCCGAGGCGGTGGCTCGGGCCCGCCAGCGGCCGGGCGAGATCCCGGCCCTGTGGCAGCGCATCGCGGTCAGCGCCGCGCTGGCTGCGCCCCTGGGGTGGGCGGCCGGGGCCGCGGGCGCAGGACCGGTGGCGGTGGGCACGGCCGCCGGCGCGGTGGCGGGCGCGCTGGGGCTCCGCCCTCAGAAGGTGGTGTGGGGACCGCTGGTGGGTGCGGCCGCCGGCCTCGCCGCCGCCCGCCGGCCCGGTACGCCCCCCGCGGCGGTGGCCGGCGGGGCCGTGCTCGCCTACCGGCTGACGTCGGCCCTGCTGTTCCGGGACGCCCAGGTGAGCCTGCTAGCCGAGCGGGTCCGCGCCGAGGACCTGCCGTTCGTGGTGCCGCGGGAGGCCCGCTCGCGCTACGTGGGCACGGGCTACGTCGAGGACCTGGCCCACACGCTGGGCGGTGCCTACGTCGCCGGTGCGGCCGACGTCGGCATCGTGGCCTCGCTGGACGATCTGGCCGGGCCCGACTTCGATCCCGCCGCCGCCGAACCCCAGGTCCGGGAGTTCTACGAGCACACCACCCGCTTCAGCCTCGACATCGTCCCGTCGTGGCGGCGCTGGGTCCGTCCCGGGTACCTGCTCTACCGCACGCTGGTGGCCCGCCCGCTCGGGCAGGCGAGCATCCCCATGAACCAGCGGGAGGCCCTGCGGGGCGTGCGCAGCCGCATCGACACGATCTCGCTCGACGGCGACGACACGGTGGCGGTGCGGGGCTGGATCCGCTCCTACGCCGACGACGACGAGCCGATCTACGTGGGCATCTACACCACCTACCGGCACGGCGGCCGCGGCTACGTCAGCGTCGGGTTCCCGCTCCCGCAGGCCAGCTTCACGGCCACGCTGGTGCCGCGGTCCCGGCCCGGGGGCGGCCTGGTGCTGACCACCCGCAGCGGGCTCGGCCATCCCGGCCACTACCTCACGTTCGTCGACCCGGCGACGCGGGACCTGACGGCTCTGGCGGTGCACGGCTTCGCCGAGGAGCTCGACGTGTTCGTGGAGGCGGGCGAGCTACGGGCCGAGCACGCGTTCTGGCTGTTCGGGCTCCCGTTCCTCGTGCTGCACTACCGGATCCGCCGCCGGGCCTGAGCCCCGGGCGCGATCTCTCCCGGTTTCAGTCGACCGAGACGACCTCGACCTTGAGCTCGGCGCCGGTGGGGGCGGTGAAGGTGACGGCGTCACCGGGGGCGGACCCGATGAGGGCGGCGCCGAGCGGCGAGGACGGGCTGATGACGTCCAGGTCGTCGTGGCGTTCCTCGATCGAGCCGACCAGGTAGCGCTCGACGTCGTCGTCGCCCTCGTAGCGGATGGCCACCACCGAGCCGTGCGACACCTGGTCGCCCCCGTCGGCCTCGACGATCTCGGCGTTCTCGAGCATGTAGGCGAGCTGGCGGATGCGGCCCTCCATCTTG
>DASSUD010000406.1:0-8572 GCA_035707385.1 Acidimicrobiales bacterium | reverse complement strand
GCCGGGTTGACGTGGTCGCGCACCTTGCGCAGCAGGTCGGCGAGCAGGCCCTGCTCCGCCAGGTCGAGCGCGCTGGTCAGGTACTGCTCCACGTGGCCGAGGTGGGGCGCCACCGCCGCCCGGATGCGGTCGAGGCCGGCGGCGGTCAGCGCCGCGTAGGCGCCCCGCCGGTCCGACGGGCACGGCGCGCGCTCGACCAGGCCGGACCGCTCCAGCCGGTCGACGGCCCGGGTGAGCCCGCTCGGCGTGAGGCTGGTCTGGGCGGCCAGGTCGCTCATGCGCAGCTGGTGGCCCGGGGAGCGCGCCAGGCGCAGGAGCAGCTCGAAGGACTGGAGCGGGAGCCCCACCTCGCGGTCCAGGCGGCGGTCGAGCTGGGACCGCAGGGCGGTCGAGCTCTCGAACAGCAGGCCGACGAGCGTCAGGCGGTCGTCGCGCAGCGGGTCCACGGCCCAGATCCTAGAGCGGGTACTTGCGGCGTCAATGAGAGGCTGCGACGACCGGCTCAGTAGTGCCAGGGGTAGGCCGACCAGTCGGGGTCGCGGCGCTGGAGGAAGGCGTCGCGCCCCTCTGCCGCCTCGTCGGTGCCGTACGCCAGCCGGGTGGCCTCGCCGGCGAAGACCTGCTGGCCCATGAGGCCGTCGTCGACGAGGTTGAAGGCGAACTTGAGCATGCGCTGGGCGGTCGGGCTCTTGCCCACCACCCGCCGGCCCCAGTCGAGCCCGATCCGCTCCAGGTCCTCGTGCGGCACGACCGCGTTGACCATGCCCATGCGGTGGGCGTCCTCGGCCGTGTAGGTGTGGCCGAGGAAGAAGATCTCGCGGGCGAACTTCTGGCCCACCTGGCGCGCCAGGTACGCGGACCCGAAGCCACCGTCGAAGCTGGCCACGTCTGCGTCGGTCTGGCGGAACCGCGCCTGCTCCCGGCTGGCCAGGGTCAGGTCGCACACGACGTGGAGGCTGTGGCCGCCGCCGGCCGCCCACCCCGGCACCAGGCAGATCACGACCTTGGGCATGACGCGGATCAGGCGCTGCACCTCCAGGATGTGGAGGCGGCCGGTGCGGGCCGGGTCCACCGAGTCGGCCGTGTCGCCACCGGCGTAGCGGTAACCGTCGCGACCCCGGATGCGCTGGTCCCCGCCGGCGCAGAACGCCCAGCCGCCGTCCTTGGGCGAGGGCCCGTTGCCGGTGAGCAACACGCAGCCGACGTCGGGGCTCTGCCGGGCGTGGTCCAGCACCCGGTACAGCTCGTCGACCGTGTGGGGGCGGAAGGCGTTGCGCACCTCGGGCCGGTCGAACGCCACCCGCACCACGCCCACGTCGACCGCCCGGTGGTAGGTGATGTCGGTCAGGTCGAAGCCGTCGACGGGCTGCCAGGCGCCGGGATCGAACAGGGCAGAGACCATGGGAACCTCCGGGAGGGGCGGGCCACGCCGTTCTAGCGGACCGCGCCGGCTCAGCCGGGATCGGGCCGAGCCGGTGTGCCGGACAGGTCCACGTGCACCCGGACCACGTCCATGACGTGGGCGGCCAGCCGGTCGCCCCCCGCCCGGGTGAGGTGGATCCCGTCGTTCTGGCGCATGTCCGTCGGGTTCCCGGAGGCGTCGGGCAGCAGGTCGGCGAAGGCCCCGCCGTCGCCGCCGAGCAGCGGCGCCGTGTCCACGAACACGACCCACGGGCGGCTGGCGGCCTCCGCCGCCACCGCCTCGTTGACCAGGGCCATGCGGCCCCCGAAGTCGGCGTCGCGCATGGGGGGCAGGCCCACCCACACCACCAGCCGGTCGCCGGCCCGCATCTGGTCCATCACCGCGCCGACACGGCGGCGGTACTCGGTCATCCACCGGGGGTCGGACACCGACTGCACGGCGGTCCCGTCGGGCAGGACGATGCCCTGCCCGTCGTTGGCGCCCCACAGCGTGACCACGACCTCGGGATCGTCCGCCGCCAGGTCGTCGGCCAGCGCCCCCGGCCAGTCGTAGAAGTCGGGCCGCACCAGCCCCGAGGACACCTCGTAGTGCAGCCGGGGGGCGATCACGCCGGTCGCCTCGGCCTGGGTCACGAGCGACCGCCCGAAGATCTCGGCCATCGAGTCGCCCCCGACCCACAGGCGCAGGGGCTCGGCTGCCGTCGGGATGCGCAGCTCCGGCGGGCCGGCCGGCGCGGGCGGCGGGGACTCCGGAGTGGTGGCTGAGGGGCCGGACCGAGCGGCTTCCCGGCCCGCGGCCGTCTCCGGCGTCGCCGCCGGGACCGGGGACCCGCCGCGGTGCTCGTCGTCGTTGCCGGCCAGCCAGTCCGCCGCCTGCCGGACCCGGTACAGCTGGAGCACGTGGCTGAGGTCCTGGACCGGGTGCCACACGGCCAGCTCGCGATCGCGCTCGGGGCCGAGCGGCTTGCGCTCGGCCCGCTCCACCAGGACGTCGGCGTTGACCAGGGCGGCCAGCACGAGGGCGGCCACCATTACCACCAGCACCCGGCCGGCGGGCCCGGTACCGGCCACCAGGTCGTCCTGGCCGGGTGCCGCGGCGCGGGTGCGCGGGCGGCGGTCCCGGACGCGGCGCACCCGCTCGCCGGCCGAGGCGGGCGACACCGCCGGGTGGCGCGTGTCGAGGTCGTCGATGTCCCCGCCGGGGTCGACGCCGGGGTCGAGGTCGTCCGGGTGCGGTCGCCGGTCGAGCTCGTCCTCGGGGCGGAGCCGGCGGTCGGCCGGGCGGCGGCGCCGCGGGGCGGGCCGCGACGGCCGGGCCCGGCGGCGGCCCAGCGTCCCCAGCTCCTCGGGCACCGTGGGGTCGTCGCCCGGCCACCCCGGTGGAGTGCGGGAGGAATGGGGACCGGTGCCGGTGGGTGTCGTCATCAGAACTGGAAGTAGATGAAGGGCGCCACGCCGTCGGGCCCGAGCACGCCGATGAGGGTGAGGGCGGCGGCGAGCACGACGGCCTGGAGCGCGGGGTCGAGGGTGGTGAAGCGGGCCTTCAGCCCGTCGGCGGACCGGCGGGGCACGAGCTGGACCGCCAGGGCGGCGGCGATGGTGACCAGGGCGAGCCCGGTGACCAGGGTGGCCGGCCCGGCGGCAGCGGTGGCGATGCGGCCGACGATCTCGAACGCGGTGGCCGTGGAATCGGCCCGGAAGAACACCCACGCCAGGCACACCAGGTTGAAGGTCAGCAGCCAGCGGCCCAGAGCCACCAGCGGGCGGGCGGCGGCCGGCGCCCCGGCCCGCTCGCCCCACCAGGCATGGACGGCCCGCTCGCCCACCACGTAGGCGCCGTGCAGGCCGCCCCAGATGACGAACTTCCAGTCGGCGCCGTGCCACAGCCCGCCGAGCAGCATCGTCACCATCACGTTGCGGTAGGTGGCGGACCGGCCCTCCCGGTTCCCGCCGAGGGGGATGTAGACGTAGTCGCGCAGCCAGCGCGACAGCGTCATGTGCCAGCGGTGCCAGAAGTCGCGCACCGACAGCGCGGCGTAGGGCGCGTCGAAGTTGCGGGGGAGGCGGATCCCCAGCAGCAGCGCACACCCGATGGCGATGTCGGCGTAGCCCGAGAAGTCGGCGTAGATCTGGACGGCGTAGGCGTACGTGCCGACCAGCAGCTCCGTGCCGCTGTGGGACCCGGGGGCGCCGTAGGCGGGATCCACCAGCTGGGTGGCCAGGTAGCTGGACACCACGACCTTCTTGAACAGGCCCACGCCGATCAGCGTCAGCGCCTCGGTGGCCGGGATGCGCCGGGGGTCCGGACGGGCGTGGAACTGGGGCACCAGCTCGTCCACCCGCACGATCGGGCCGGCGACCAGGTGGGGGAAGAAGCTCATGTACAGCAGGACGTCGGCGTAGCCGATGGGCTCGATGTCACCGCGGCCCACGTCCACCACGTAGCTGATGGCGTGGAAGGTGAAGAACGAGATGCCGACGGGCAGGAGGATGTCGAGCACGGGGGGCGTCGGGTGGAGCCCGACGGCGGCCAGCGCGTCGGCCGTGGAGGCCACGAAGAAGTCGTGGTACTTGAACACCCCGAGCACCACGAGGTTGGCGGCCACCGCCAGGCGCACCAGCCGGCGGCTCTGCACGGTGCGCTCGCCTCCGGGCATGGCCCGGCGGACGGCCAGGGCCAGCGCCCAGTTCACGGTGGCCGAAGCCACCAGGACGTACACGAACCGCAGGTCGACCCAGCCGTAGAAGTAGAGGCTGAGCGCGATCATCGTCGCCTGCCACACCAGCACGTGCGGGCGCAGCAACCAGTTCACCGTGAAGGCGGCGACGAAGAAGACCGCGAAGGCGACGGTGGGGAACAGCATGTTCGTCCCCGGGGAGACTGGTTGCGAGACGTTCCGGCCGATCGTACTCAGGGCCGTCAAGCCGCCCGGGGATCCCCCAGGGGAGGCCGATCCGGCCATCGCCGCGGTGGCGGGGACTGCCCGTGATCCGGTCCCGACCAACTAGGTTGACCAGCCGTGACACGAGCGGTCGTCATCTACGAGAGCCTCACGGGCAACACGGCGCGGGCGGCGAACCTGATCGCCGACGAAGTGGCCTCGCGGGGGGTCGAGGTGGCCGTGTTCCCGATCACCGCCATCGGGTTGAAGGACCTGGCCGAGGCCGACGTCGTCTTCGTCGGGACCTGGGTCGACGGGCTCGTGCTGTTCGGCCACCGGCCGGGCCGGGCCGGGCGGATCCGCTCGATGCCGGTGATCGACGGCAAGCGGGTGGCGGCCTTCATGACCTACGCCGTCCACGCCGGCAAGGCCCTCGACCGCTTCGCCCGGGTCCTCCAGGAACGGGGTGGGGTGGTCGTGGCCCGGGCCCTGCTGCGGCGCGACCGGCTCGACGCCGGCATCGAGGGCCTGGTGTCCGAGGCGCTGGCGACCGTACCGGCCTGAGCGACCGGCGAGCGTGCGCACCACCACCCGCCGCAACATCCTCTGGGCCCTGGCGCTGGTCGTCGCGCTCGGGGCCGTGGGCCTGGCCTACCTGGAGGGCGACGGCGACGTGAGCCCCGAGGTGGTGGCACCCGTGCCCGGGCCCACCGTGCCCGGCGCCGACGAGGTGGGCGACGGCTGCGGGCGGGCGGCCGTGACCGATCCCGCCGACCTCGACATCGGGCGGCAGGTGGCCCGCTGCGCCACCGGCTCGCCCGACCCGGTCCCCCTGGGCCAGCCCGCCACCGTGCGGGTGGCCCTGAGCGAGCCGGCCGAGGGCGCGGCCCCCCTGCTGGTGGCCGAGGCCGAGGGCGAGTTCGAGGCCGAGAACCTGGCCGTCGAGATCGTCGAGCTGCCCCAGGCCGAGGCGTACGCGGCCATGGCCCGGGGCGAGGTCGACGCCGTGGTCGGCACCGTCGACGCCCCCTTCTTCGATGCGGTGCACGACGGCCTGCAGGCCCGCCTGGTGCTGGGCGGGCCGCTGGCCCGGGCGCCGGGCGACGTCGAGGTGCCCCAGGCGGGGTTGTGGGCCCGGGTCGAGGTGCTGCCCGATCCCGCCCACTGGAAGTCGGTGGAGGGCCAGGCGGTGGCGGTCAGCGGTGGCCTCGGCAGCGGGGCGCTCTACCCGATCCGGCTCGTCCTCGACCAGGGGTCGCTGTCCCTCAACGCAGTGGACATCGTCCCGTCGACCTCGGCCGAGGCCGCCCAGCGCCTGTGGGACGCCGCCGTGAGCATGGCCTGGCTGCCCCAGCCCGAGGCGGCCGAGGTGGCGGGCGACGACGCGTTCATGCTGCTCGCCACGCTGCCGGCCAGCGAGGCGATCGAGGGCACCGTGTTCGGGCCCCGCCTGCTGGGCGCCGACCGGGCGGTGGGCCTGGCCTACGTGCGGGCCGTGATGCGGTCGATCAACACGTGGCTGGCCGACGGCTACGGCGACGAGGCGGCGGCCGCGGTGGCCGACGCCACGGGCGGATCCGAGGAGGCGGTGCGCGCCGGTCCCGAGCCGCTGTTCGACTGGGAGGTGCGGGCCGACACCACCACCCGCATCCAGGAGGCCCTCGCGGTCGTGGGCGGCATCGGCTACGACGCGCCGCTGCCCGACGCCGAGGTGGTCGACCGCAGCCTCTTCCAGGAGGTCGTGGCGGGGGCGCCGGATTGAGTCACGCCTGGCGGGCCCACGACCACGGGTAGGACGCGTCCTCGCAGGCCCACGCCGCCCCGGCCAGGTGGAGGGGCCGGAAGGTGTCGAGCATGACGGCCAGCTCGCTCGTGCGCTCCTGGCCGAGCGACGCCTCCACGCTGCCCGGCTGGGGGCCGTGCACGAACCCCGCGGGGTGCAGGCTGATCGACCCGGGACCGATGCCCGAACCCTGGCGGCTCGTGAAGTCGCCGTCGCAGTAGTAGAGGACCTCGTCGCTGTCGACGTTGGCGTGGTTGTAGGGCGCCGGCACGGCCAGGGGGTGGTAGTCGAGCTTGCGGGGCACGAAGCTGCACACCACGAAGCGGGGCCCGGCGAAGGTCTGGTGCACCGGCGGCGGCTGGTGGACCCGGCCGGTGAGGGGCTCGAAGTCGTGGATGGAGAGCCGGTGGGGATACAGGCAGCCGTCCCAGCCCACCACGTCGAAGGGGTGGTGGGCGTAGCGGTAGCGGGTCAGGCCCGACCGCTGCCGCACCAGCACCTCGACGGGCTCGCCGGGGTCGTCGACCACGAGCGGGGCGGCGGGGGCGTGCAGGTCGCGCTCGCAGTACGGGCTGTGCTCCAGGAACTGGCCGGTGGCGGACAGGTAGCGCGCCGGCGCGGCGACGTGGCCCAGGGCCTCGATGACGAGCGCGTCGACGGGCTCGCCGGCCACCGGCAGCCAGCGGTGGGTGGTGCCGGTGGGCACGACGACGTAGTCCCCGGCCGTGCAGTCGAGCGCGCCGAACGACGACTCCAGGCGGGCCGCCCCGGTGCGGAGGTACACGATCTCGTCGCCGGCGGCGTTGCGGTACAGGCCGCTCGGCCCGCCCGGCCGGGCGACCGACAGCCGCACGTCGTCGTTGGCCAGCAGCAGGTGCCGCCCGCTCACCAGGTCGTCGCCCTCCGGGAGGTCGCCGGTGCGCAGGTGGCGGGGGAGGAGCGGCTCGTTGGGCCGCAGGTCGCCACCGGCGGCGCCGTTCCCGCCGTCCACCGACTCGGCCGCCACGATGGCCGTGGGCGGGTGCCGGTGGTAGAGCAGCGACGACGAGGACGAGAAGCCCTCGGAGCCCATCAGCTCCTCCGCGTAGAGGTCCCCGCCGGGGGAGCGGAACTGGGTGTGGCGCTTCGGCGGTACGTCACCGACCCGTTGGTACTGGGGCATCGCGACCTCCTGGGCGGGATGGGGGGCGGGGCGGGCCCGGCCGGCGGGCCGGCAGCTCGCGGGCGAGGGCGTGGCTGATGCGTCGGGCGGCCTGCTCCACGGCGGCGGCCGCAACGTCGTCGGCCGGGAAGCGGTGCTCGGGGGCCACCAGGGCCACGCTGGCGAGCACCGGGCCGCCGGAGGACCCCACGGCGGCGGCCACGCCCCGCACGCCGGGCTCGAGCTCGCCGGTCGAGAACACCGCGCCGGTCCCGTCGCCGGAGGCCAGGGCGCGCCCGCTGGCGCCGAGGCCGACCGGGTGGCGGGTGCCGGTGCGGTAGTGGATCCGGACGACGCCCTCGCCGCCCACGACCTGGTCGACGGCCACGGCGTCGTCGCCGTCCCGCACGGTCAGCACCGCCGTCTCGCCGAAGCGGGCGGCCAGGGCCTCCAGCTCGGTGCGGGCCAGCGCCCGGAGCTGGGGCTCGATGCCCGAGGCCAGGGCGAGGAGCCCGAGCCCCAGGCGCCAGCCGGCCTCGGTGCGCCGGGCCAGGCCGTGGGACTCCAGCGTCGCCAGCATGCGGGCCACGGCCGTGCGCGACATGCCGAGAGTGCGGGCCAGGGCGGCGGCCGTGAGCTCGCCCTCCTGTTCCGACAGGAGCGTCAGCAGCGTCAACGCAGCATCGACGGTCTTCGACTGCTCGGCCACCGGCGGCTCCGAACCGGGGCGGGGCACGGCCGCTACGGGCGCCGCGAGGGCGGACCGTCACGCCCGCCGTCCCCTCGGTAGTGTCTGTTCCAATCCTGTGACGCGAGGCACAACCCCCCTCGGTCACCGGTAGGCGGACACTAACCTCCGCTTTTCGGAGGTGCAACGGATTGCCCAGCCCCCTCAACGCGGTTCTCGAGCGCCTTTTCGACGATGGATCCCTGTTCCCCCCCACCAACCGGCCCATGGCCGAGGCCCTGCGCGACCACGCGACGCTCGCGGCCGGGCCCTACGGGCGGCTGGTGGGGCCGTTCCTGTGCCCGGCGTCCCGGCTCCCGGAGCTCGACGCCTGCCTGGCCGGGGGCGTGCCCGAGCCCGCATCCGTGGGCGTGGTCGGCTACGAGGGCTTCTCCGGCTGGCGGCGGGTCTTCGCCACCCGCGGGCTCGTCCAGGTCGAGGTCCCGGCCGGCACGCGGGTGCCGATGCCGCCCGGGCGGGTCCGTCTCTACGTCGAGCTGGGACCCCGCGACGACCTGGGTCGCTCGCTCGACGCCATCGCCGCCGGCGGCCACCGGGTGAAGGTCCGGGGCACCGGCCTCACCCGCCACGCCGTGCCGTCGTGCGGCTGGCTGGCC
>DASSUD010000405.1:0-4813 GCA_035707385.1 Acidimicrobiales bacterium | reverse complement strand
CCAGGGATATCGGGCAGCGGGACCGCGGCGGCAGGCTGGCGGCCGGTCGCCGGGGCGCTGCGTGGACGGGTGTGTCACCGGTGGCCAGTCAAGCGCAGGGCCGCGCCGGGGACGCGGATGCCGGACGGGCTCAGGCCGTGGGCACGGTGGAGGATGCGCGGCCCGCACCCCTCACACGCCCCCGGATGGCAGCGGTTGGTACCGCGAAGAGCACGAAGGATGGCGGCAGCGCATCGGACCGTGACGATACGCGCCCCGGAGCGGTCCGTGACGGCTCTTGTCGAACTGTTCACAGCACCGACACACAGGTGAACGGCGCGAACCGGCGCCCGGCGGCCCACACCGGGTCCCCGCGCTGTCCCTACGCTGGCGGGCCATGCCCGCTCGGCCGTGCACCTTCTGCGAGATCGTCGCCGGGCGCGTGCCCGCGCACGTCGTGCTCGACGACGACGCCACCGTGGCGTTCCTCGACGTCCGGCCCCTGTTCCCCGGTCACACCCTGCTGGTGCCCCGGCACCACCACGAGACCCTGGCCGACCTGCCCGGCCCGGAGATCGGCCCCTACTTCGCCCGGGCGCAGCGCCTCGCCCGGGCCATGGAGGAGGGGCTGGGCGCCGCCGGCTCGTTCGTGGCCATGAACAACCGCATCAGCCAGAGCGTGCCCCACCTCCACACCCACGTGGTGCCCCGCAACCCGAAGGACGGGCTCCGGGGCTTCTTCTGGCCCCGCGGGAAGTACGCCGACGACACCGAGGCGGCGGCCGTGGCGGCCCGGCTGCGGGAGGCGCTCGACGCCGCGTCGCGCTCAGGGCTCGAAGCGGACCGCGGGTGAGCCGTCGCGCACCGTGATGGTGGCCGGCACACCCAGCAGGTCGAGCGGGTCGCCCGCCAGGTTCCGGGCCACCAGCGTCACCACCTCGCCCTTGGCCGCACCGGCCACGATGGTGAGCTCGATGCCCATCGTGCCGTCGCCGCGGTCCTCGGCGTCCACCACCAGGGCGTCGTAGCTGCCGTCGGCCAGCACGGCCGCGTCGGGGTCGGGCATGGGACCAGTGTCGCAGGGCCGGCGCGCGGCGCGGGGTTGCGCCGCGCGGCATGCTGGAGGCGGTGACGCACGACGCTGACCGCCCGGACGGGGCCACGGGCAGGACCGTGGGCAAGTTGCTGATCGCGGAGCCCATGCTCGGCGACCCCAACTTCGACCGCACGGTCGTGCTCATGATCGAGCACACCGACGAGGGGGCCCTGGGGGTGGTGCTCAACCGGCCCACCGAGCTGGAGGTCGATGCGGTGCTCCACGAGTGGGCCGACCTGGCCGCCCAGCCGCCGGTCCTCTACATGGGCGGCCCGGTCGAGCAGAACGGCGTGCTCGCCCTCGGCCGCCGCCGGCCGGAGGCCGGGTCGGTCCCGGGCTGGACCCCGGTCCTCGGCGACGTCGGCACCGTCGACCTCCACCGGGGGCCCGACGACGTGGCCGCCGGCCTGGACCAGATCCGCTTCTTCGCCGGCTACTCCGGGTGGGGCGGCGGCCAGCTGGAGGCCGAGCTGGCCGAGGGGGCGTGGCTGGTGGTGGCCGCCGACGCCGAGGACGTGTTCGCGGCCGACACCGACGCCATGTGGCGGGCGGTCCTGCGCCGCCAGGGTGGGAAGACCGCGATGCTGGCCCACTTCCCCGCCCACCCGTCGCTCAACTGACCCGCGGCGTCAGAGGTCGGTCAGGGCCTTGAACGCCTCGCCCCGGGGAATGCCGGCCAGGGCGCCGTGGTCGCCCAGGCGGTCCCGGACACGGGCCCGGAACGCGGCCAGCTGCTCGGCGTGGCCGGGCGAGCCCTCCTCGACGAACATGGTGGAGCGGAGCTGGCTGCGGTGGCTCTCCAGCGCCGCCAGCTTGCGGTCCACGTCACCGTCGTCGACCGCCTCCACGTGGTCGGGCTCGTCGGCCTCGAACAGCAGCAGCGCCGCCGGACGGTGGTGGGGCAGCGCCTGCTCGGGGAAGAAGTGGGGGTCCCGGGCCGCCACCACCGCGTCCACCGTGAGGAAGCCGGCGTGGCGGTGGTCGGGGTGCAGCCGGTAGCGCTTCCACGGATCGTGGCCCAGCACCACCTCGGGCGTGAGCCGGCGGATCCAGTACGCCACCTGCCAGCGCTGGCGGACCCCCGACTCCAGCTCGCCGTCCGGCCACCCGAGGAAGGCCACCTCGCCGGTGGCGCCGAGGGCCTTGGCGGCCTCGCGCTGCTCGACCTGGCGCAGCGCCACCAGCTCGGCCAGGTCCGTCCCGGGGTCCCACGACCCCTTCGACCCGTCCGTGCACACCAGGTGGTGGACCACGCAGCCCGACCGCGCCCACTTCGCCAGGGTGGCCCCGCAGCCGAACTCGACGTCGTCGGGGTGGGCGCCCACCGCCAGCGCCGAGGCCGGTGTGGGCAGGTCGACCCGCACGCTCAGCACGACCGCTGGGCGACCGGCTCGGCCCGGGGGCCGGCGGCCTCCGGCGCGGCCCGGCCCCCGGCCGGGCCGTCCAGGGCCCGGTCGCCGGCCAGGACCCCGGCCGCCCCCGGGAAGGCGAGGTCGGCCGGCAGGTCGACGTCCCAGGCCAGGGCGGCGTCGCGCACGATGCGCACCGTCAGCCCCAGGCGGGCGGCCTCGGCCCGGTGGCGGCCGAACGACCCGGCCCCGTAGGAGAACGCGAACCCGGCCCCGGTGGGCACGCCCACCACGTTGCTGCCGTCGAGCCGCCGGTCGGGGACGAGCGTCACGCTGTCGAAGTCGGCCACCCAGTCGAGCCGAGTGGCCAGCGGGAGGTCGGCGTGGGCCACCACCGCCCGCCCGACGCCGCCGGCGGCCAGGGCCGCCACACCGTCGGCCACCGCCCCGTTCAGGCCCCGGCCCGGGCACCACACCACCCGGGCGCCCGACCGCTCGGCCCAGGCCCGGACCTCGTCGTCGTCGCACACCACCACCACCGGCAGCGGGGCCGCCGCCAGCAGCACGATCTCCGCCATGTGCCGGGCCAGTGCCGCCCGCTCGCCGGGGTCGAGCGTCCCGGCCAGGCGGACCTTGGCCGCGCCGAACGCCTTCACCGGCACGATCACCGCCGCGGACGTCGTCGCTGCCACCGGCGCGGAGCGTACCCGGGGCGGCGGCACATCCCCATCCGGGACGCCACGGTCCGGCGACGCGGCGGCGCATTACGGTGAGCGCCATGCCCATACGCGTCGCCGTGATCGGCGCCGGGTCGTGGGGGACCACGGTCGCCGCGCTCGCCTCCCGGAACGTCCCGACCCTGCTGTGGGCCCGGCGCCCGGAGCTGGCGGACGAGATCAACCGGGTCCACCGCAACACCGAGTACCTCGCGGCGTTCGAGCTGCCCGAGGAGCTCGGCGCCACGTCGTCGCTGGAGGAGGCGGCCACGTTCGCCGACGTGCTGGTGATGGGTGTCCCGTCCCACGGCATGCGGTCCACGCTCAGCGAGATCCGGGGGTACGTGCGGCCCTGGGTCCCGGTCGTCAGCCTGGCCAAGGGCCTCGAGCAGGGCACGCACCTACGCATGACCCAGGTCGTCAACGAGGAGCTGCCCGGCCACCCGGTGGGCGCGCTCACCGGCCCCAACCTGGCCCAGGAGATCCTGGCGGGCAACGCAGCGGCCACGGTGGTGGCCTTCACCGACGGTCACATCGCCGCCGAGCTGCAGCGGGTCTTCGCCAGCGAGCTGTTCCGGGTCTACACCAACGACGACGTCATCGGGTGCGAGATCGGGGGGGCGTTGAAGAACGTGTTCGCCATCGCCTCCGGCATGGCCGACGGGCTGGGCACCGGCGACAACACCCGGGCCGCGGTCATCACCCGGGGCCTGGCCGAGCTGTCCCGCCTGGGCATGGCCATGGGTGGGCAGCTGCTCACCTTCGCCGGCCTGGCCGGCATGGGCGACCTCGTCGCCACCTGCATCTCCCGCCAGAGCCGCAACCGCTACGTCGGCGAGCAGCTGGGCCGGGGCCGCGCCATCGACGAGATCGTGGCCGAGATGAAGATGGTGGCCGAGGGCATCAAGACCTCCAAGGTGGCGGTCGAGGTGGCGGAGAAGTTCGGCGTCGACATGCCGATCGCGCAGCAGGTCTACCAGGTCATCCACCAGGGCCGGAAGGCATCCGACGCCTACCGGGGGCTGCTGCGGCGCGACGCGGGCGCCGAGACCCGGGGCATGGCCTGAGCGATGGCCGCCCGGTCGTGGCTGCTGCGCCGCACGCTGCGGGCCCTGCGCGTGCCCGACGGCGCCGCCCGCCTGCTGGCCGCCCACGGTCACCTCGACGACCCGCCCGCCACCGGCCTGCCCCGCGAGCTCGCCCCGGAGGTCGTCCTGGCGCTGGCGGGGGCGTTGCGGACCCGGGGGGCGATCGGGGCCTCGCCGGGATGGGTCTGGCCCCACTGGCTGGAACGGCAGGTGGACCCGGACTCGCCCGCGTACGTGCCCCCCGGCCCGCTGCCGCTGCTGGCCAACGTGACGCAGCGCAACTGGACGGTCGTCGGCAACCTCGACTCGGACCGGACCGCCCGGGTGGACCCCCGGGGGCTGGTGACCCCGCCGGGCGGGGGCTGGTCGCTCGACTGGTGGATCGGGGCGGACGACCGCTGGCACCTGCCGTCCCGGGAGGTGGCGGTGCGCCAGCGGCTCCTGGAGTCGTCGCCGGTGGTGGAGACGACCATGAGCATCCCCTCGGGCGACGCCGTGGCGCGGGTGTTCGGCGTCCGGCTCAGCTCGGCCGAGGGGGGCGGCGAGGCGGCGGTCGTCGAGGTGGAGAACCGCTCCCGGGCGCCG
>DASSUD010000404.1:0-2333 GCA_035707385.1 Acidimicrobiales bacterium | reverse complement strand
GCCTCCGACAGCGCGAACAGCGACTTGAGGGCGCCGCTGATCATGTTCTCGGCCTGGGCCTGCTCGGCCGGGCCCTGGGCGTTCATGCCGGCGTTGCGGGCGGTGATGACGGCGTCCAGGGTCTCCCGCTCGTGGGAGGCGTAGCCCTTGACCGTCTCGACCAGGTTGGGGATGAGGTCGTAGCGCCGCTTGAGCTGGACGTCGATCTGCGCCCAGGCGTTCTCGATGCGGTTGCGCAGCGAGACCAGCCCGTTGTAGTTGGCGACGACGTAGATGCCCACCAGGACCACGATCACCACGATGACGATGAGGTAGATCACGAGGGCTCATCCTAAGGACTCACCGGCGCCGGCCGGGCATCGGGTGGCCGCCGGGCCGGCCGGGTCAGCCCGCCAGCCGCTCGTAGCGGTCGGCGTAGGCCTCGCCCAGCCCCGTCATCGAGAACTCGGCCGCGCGCAGCTCGGCCGCGGCCAGCAGCCCGCCCCGCACGCCGCTGTCGCCGAGGGCCCGTTCCAGCGTGCGCCCGAGCGCCTCGGCGTCGCCGGGCGGCGTGAGCAGGGCGTCGACGCCGTCCGAGGCCACGTTGGCGTAGCCGTCGAGCGCCGAGGCCACCACGACCGCGCCGGCCGCCATCGCCTCCAGCAGGACCACCCCGAACGACTCGCCGTGCAGCGAGGGGGCGCAGAACACGTCGGCGCCCCGCATCCGGGTCGCCACCTCGTCGTCGCTGAGCCGGCCCAGCCACTCGATGCGGGGGTCGCCGCCGTGGCGGGCCCGCAGCGACTCGGTCTGGGGGCCGGTGCCGCCCACCCACAGCGTGACGTCGCTGGGCAGGAAGCGCAGGGCGTCGAGCAGCACCGACAGGCCCTTGCGCTGCTCGTGGCGCCCGACGAAGAAGATGGTGGGACCGGTGCTGGGGTGGGGCACCGCCTTGGCGAACCGCTCGACCTCGATGCCGTTGAACAGCAGCTCGTAGGTGCCGCCCACCGCCTTGCGGGCCGTGGCCAGCGCGTCCTTGGACACCGCGCAGCGGATGTCGAGCCGGCGGGCCAGCCACCGGACCGCCGGCTTGGCGGCCGCGTAGGCGGCGCTGTCCCCCGCCCGGTGGAAGGTGCCCACGATGGGGGCGTTGCGGAACAGCAGCGCCGTCATCGTGGGCCCGGGGGCGAGGGGCTCGTGCAGGTGGAGGACGTCGAACGCCTCGTCCCGCAGGGCCCGGATCGTGCGGAGCTGGGCGGCGGGGTCGGGCGCCAGCGGGGCGAACGAGCCGTTGGAGGCGGTGGGCACGCTGTTGCCGAGCGGCGTCACCCCCGCGTCCGGGGGCGGGCCGTCGCACGGGGCGAGGACCCGGGCGTCGTAGCCGAGGACCCGCAGCACCCGCGCCAACCCCAGCACCTGGGCCTGGACACCGCCGGGAACCGTGAGGCTGTAGGGGCAGACCAGCCCGATGCGCACGGGCCGAGGGTAACGCACGCCCACCCTCCGGGCGCCCGCCCACCCCACCGGCGTGCCGCCCCGCGATCGGGCCGTGACCCGGGGCCACGGGCCACCCCACTAGAGGCGGATGGGGGTATCTGCGTAGTCGCTCGGCCAGTTGGGTTGGAGCAGGTGCCACTGGTCGGGGGCGCGGCGGATCAGCTCCTCGAGGTTCTCGGCCAGGGCCTGGGTGAGGCGGGCCACGTCCGCGCGGAAGGTGCCCCGGCGCTCGACCGGCACCGGCGGCAGGACGACGCCGTGGTGGCTCCGGCCGCGGTCGTACACGGCGGTCGGCAGTATGGGGGCCCCGGTGCGCAGCGCCATCACCGCCGGGCCGGACGGCAGCGTGGTCCTCTCCCCGAAGAACGTCACCTCCGCACCGGTGCCGGGGATGTCCCGGTCGCACAGCAGGGCGATGATGTCGGTCCGGCGGACCGCGGCCACGATCTCGCGCCCGGCGTGGGGGCCCAGCGGGACGATGTGCATGCCGATGCTCTCCCGGAAGCCCACGAACCAGTCGAACAGGGCCGGGGGCTCGATGCGCTCCACCACCGCGGTCAGGGGGATGCCGCGCACCCGGGTCAGCCAGAAGGCGGTCCATTCCCAGCTGCCCAGGTGCGGCAGGCACAGCATCGGCCCGAACCCCGCCTTGCGGGCCCGCTCGATGTGGTCGAACCCCTCGTAGGTGAAGCGATCGTCCAGCTCGATCGGGTCGACGGAGGGAAGCCTGAACGACTCACCGTAGTAGCGCCCGTACGATCGGTACACCGCACGCACCCGGCGGCGCAGCGCCGCCCCCCGCAGCCCGGGGGTCACCCGGCGCTGGTGGCGCTCGACCATGGCCCGGCGGTCGCCGG
>DASSUD010000403.1:0-17413 GCA_035707385.1 Acidimicrobiales bacterium | reverse complement strand
GCTCCACCAGATCCGGGGCCGGGTGGGCCGCTCGGGCCAGCGGGCCTACGCCTACCTGTTCCACCCCCGCGATCGGGCCCTCACCGAGGAGGCCTACGAGCGGCTCAAGACCATCGGCGAGGCCACCGAGCTGGGGTCGGGATTCAAGATCGCCATGCGGGACCTCGAGATCCGGGGTGCCGGCAACCTGCTCGGCACCGGGCAGTCGGGCCACGTGGCCGCGGTGGGCTACGACCTCTACTGCCAGATGGTGAGCGAGGTGGTGGCCGAGTTGAAGGGCGAGGAGGTCCGCGAGCCGGCCGAGATCAAGCTGGACCTGCCCCTCGACGCCAACCTGCCGAAGGACTACGTGGCCAAGGAGGAGCTGCGGTTGGAGGCCTACCGGCGCCTGGCCGCGGTCACCACCGAGGCCGAGGTCCACGACATCCGGGCCGAGTGGGAGGACCGCTACGGCCCGGTCCCGGACGCGGCCGCCGCCCTCCTCGACGTGGCCCGACTGCGGGCCGAGGCGGCCCGGCTCGACCTCCGGGAGCTCAACGTGGTCAAGGTGACCGGCATCGGGGCCGCCGTGTGGACCGCCCGCATGAGCCCGGTGAAGCTCAAGGTGTCCGAGGAGATCCGGCTCAAGCGCCTGGTGCCCAAGGGCCTGTACAAGGCCGACATGGGCCAGCTCGTCATCCCGGTAAAGGGCGGTCGGGGGGTGGCCACCGAGCTGGTCGACGTGCTCGCGTCGCTGTTCCCGGCCAAGGAGGCCGCCTGAGATGTGGGTCCCCAGCGCCGGGCGGGCCGGATGTAGGTCCGGCGGGCCGGCGGCACCTACGATCTGACGCCGTGCCGCACCGTCGCCTCGTCCCCGTCCTCGTCGCCGCGGCGGCCGCCGTGCTGGTCGCCGGCGCCTGCACCGAGCAGTCGGCCGCCCTGCGCGTCGGCGACGAGTCGGTGTCCCGCACCGAGATCTACGACGAGCTCGAGTTCATAACCACCAACGAGGAGTTCCGGTCGGCCAGATTCGGCGAGGGCGTGGAGGTCAGCGAGCTGCTGGGCACGCTGCGCAGCAGCTACCCGCAGGACTTCGTGGCCTCGATCCTCGCCCAGCGGCTGGGCTACATGCTCGCCGGCGACGTGCTGGAGGCCAACGACATCGAGGTCACCGAGTCGGACCGCGACGGCGTCACCGACCAGCTCGACGAACTGCTGAGCGGCGGGGCCGACAGCCTGCCCGACGAGTACCGCGACGACCTGGTCGAGGGCCTGGCCAGGCTCAGCGTCCTGGAGGGGGAGCTGGGCAGCCAGGAGGCCAACGCCCAGCTGCGGGAGGCGGCCGAGTCCGCCGACATCGACGTCAGCTCGCACTTCGGTTCCTGGAACCCGGACACGCTCAGCATCGATCCGCCGCCGGGCCCGGCCGGCGCGCCCGCCGACGACGAGGCGGGAACCGGCCCCGAGTGACGGCCACGGCTCCCCGCCGGCCCACGGTGGTCGTGTGCGGGCTGGGCCCCGCCGGGCCGGAGCTGGTCACGGCGGCGGTCACCGCGGCGGTGGGCCGGGTGCCGCACCGCTTCCTGCGGACGACCCGCCACCCGGCGGCCACGGTGGTGGGCGAGGCGACGAGCTTCGACCACCGCTACGAGGCGGCGGGCCGGATCGAGGACGTCTACGGCGGGATCGTCGAGGACCTGGTGACCGCGGCCGCCGGCCACGGTGAGGTCCTCTACGCCGTCCCGGGGTCGCCGGTGGTGGCCGAGCACACCGTCGAGCGGCTGCTGGCCGACGGCAGGGTGGCGGTCGAGCTGGTGCCCGGGCTGTCGTTCGTGGACCTGGCCTGGGTGCGCCTCGGCGTCGACCCCGTGGAGCGGGGCGTGCGGCTGGTGGACGGCCACCGCTTCGCGGTGGAGGCGGCGGGGGAGCGGGGCCCGCTGCTGGTGGGCCAGTGCGACGGCCGGGACGTGCTGTCGGAGATCAAGCTGGCAGTCGGAGACGTGGTGGACCGGGGAGATGGTGCCGGGGCCGGCGCCGCCGCCGAGCCCACGGTGGTCGTGCTCCAGCGCCTCGGCCTCCCCGGGGAGGCGGTCGTCGAGGTCCCGTGGCACGAGCTCGACCGGGCGGTGGAGCCCGACCACCTCACCTCCGTGTACCTGCCCCGGCTGGCGGCGCCGTTGGCGGGGGAGATGGCGGCCTTCGCGGAGGTGGTCCGGCGGCTGCGGGCCGAGTGCCCCTGGGACCGGGCCCAGACCCACCACAGCCTGCGGCGCCACCTGCTGGAGGAGGCGTACGAGGTGCTGGAGGCGCTCGACCACCTCGACGTCGAGGGCGGTGAGGGGTTCGACGCCCTGGAGGAGGAGCTGGGCGACCTGCTGTTCCAGGTCGTGCTGCACGCCCGGCTGGCCACCGAGGAAGGCTGGTTCACGCTGGCCGACGTCGCCCGCGAGGTCAGCACCAAGCTGGTCGGCCGCCACCCCCACGTGTTCGGGGACGCCACCGCCGGCAGCGCCGAGGAGGTGGCGGCCCGCTGGGAGCAGCACAAGAAGGCGGAGAAGGGACGGGCGTCGGTGATGGACGGCATCCCCGAGGCGCTGCCCGCGCTCCTCTACGCCCAGAAGGTCCAGCGCAAGGCCGAGTCGCAGGGCGTGGACTGGCGCGACCTGCTGGCCGGCGACAGCGGGCTGAGCGCCACGGCCCGCCGGTTGCTGGAGATGGTGGACGCCGCGGCCCGGTCCGGCGAGGACGCCGAGACGGAGCTGAGGCTGGGCGCCGAGCATGTCCGCGACCGCTTCCGCGCTCACGAAAAGGACGGATGAACCCCGTGAGCGCCCGATCTGCCAGTAACGTGAACCACACTCGCAACAGGAGCAACACCCACGATGTCGAGCATCGAACACATCGCCGGCCGCGAGGTCCTCGATTCCCGCGGCAACCCGACGGTCGAGGTCGAGGTCTTCCTCGCCTCGGGCGCCGAGGGGCGCGCCATCGTGCCCTCGGGTGCGTCGACCGGGCAGTTCGAGGCGGTGGAGCTCCGTGACGGCAGCGCCCGCTTCGGCGGCAAGGGCGTGGCGAACGCCGTCGAGAACGTGAACGGCGAGATCCGCGCTGCGCTGGTGGGCTGGGACGCCACCGACCAGCGCGAGATCGACCGGCAGATGATCGACCTCGACGGCACCGACAACAAGGCCCGGCTGGGCGCCAACGCCATCCTCGGCGTGTCGCTGGCGGTGGCGCGGGCGGCGGCCGAGGACGTCGGCCTGCCGCTGTACCGCTACGTGGGCGGGACCAATGCCCACCTCCTGCCGGTCCCCATGCTCAACGTGCTCAACGGCGGCGCCCACGCCGACAACAACGTGGACTTCCAGGAGTTCATGATCATGCCGGTCGGCGCGGCCGGGTTCCGGGAGGCGCTGCGGTGGGGCGCCGAGACCTACCACGTGCTGAAGGCCGTGCTGCACGAGCGGGGGCTGTCCACGGCCATCGGCGACGAGGGCGGCTTCGCGCCCGACCTCGGCTCCAACGAGGAGGCGCTGCAGCTGCTGGTGGAGGCGATCGAGCGGGCCGACTTCGTCCCCGGCGACGACATCGCGCTGGCGCTGGACGTGGCCTCCACCGAGTTCTTCGCCGACGGCAGCTACCACCTGGCCGGCGAGGGCCGCGACCTGTCGCCGGCCGACATGGTGGGGCTGCTGACCGAGCTGAGCGGGAAGTACCCGATCGTGTCGATCGAGGACGGGTGCGCCGAGGAGGACTGGGACGGCTGGGCCGAGCAGACCAAGCAGCTCGGCGACCGGCTCCAGCTGGTGGGCGACGACCTGTTCGTCACCAACGTCGAGCGGCTGGCCCGGGGCATCGAGTCCGGGGTGGCCAACAGCATCCTGGTCAAGGTCAACCAGATCGGCACGCTCACCGAGACGCTCGACGCCGTCGCCCTGGCCAGCCGGTCGGCCTACACCAGCGTGATGTCGCACCGCTCGGGCGAGACCGAGGACACGACGATCGCCGACCTGGCGGTGGCGACCGGCTGCGGCCAGATCAAGACGGGCGCCCCGGCTCGCAGCGACCGGGTGGCGAAGTACAACCAGCTCCTGCGCATCGAGGACGAGCTGGGAGAGGGCGCGGCCTTTCCCGGCCGGCAGGCGCTGGCCCGAGCGGGCGGCGGAACGCAGTGACCGATCGCCGGGGGCGGGACGGCGAGCGGTCGGTCGGTGCGTGGGAGACCCCCGCGGTGGTGGTGCGCGCCCCCGACGGCTCGATCGTGACCCCCGGCGCAGACCCCGGCCCCCCGCCGGGCGGTCCGGCCACGCGCGCTCCGGCGAGGGGCGTGGCGGCGGGTGCCCCCGCGAGCGGCTCTGCGGCCAAGCGCTCTCGGGCGACGGGCTCCGTGGCGAAGGACGGGCCGGCGGGCGGTCCCGCGAAGCGCCCCGGGGCGGAGGGCCCCCCGGCGGCGGCGCCCGCTCGCCCGCGGGTCCGGCCCCGGCGCATCCCCGGCGCCCCCGGCTCGGTGCTGGTCACCCCCACGCTGCGGCCCGACGCGGCCGACGGCCGGGAGGAGCGACGGCGCCGCCGCGCCGAGGCCCCCACCGCGTCGGTCACCCCGCTGCCGCCCCGGCCCCGTCCCCGTGACGACGCCGGCGACCCGGCGCCGGGCGCGACGCTGCGCCCGGTGGGCGCGGGCCGTGCCCCCGTGTCCGGCCGGGGCGCCCGCCGGCCCTCCCCGGCCCGGCCGGGCGAGCCCCGCCGGCAGCGGGTCACCCGGGCGGTGGCCGCGCTCAACCTCGATCGCCTGCTGCCGGCCGACCAGGAGGCCCGCGACCGGCGCATGGCGCGCCTGCGCCGCGTCGGCACCCGCGTGGGCTCGGTGACCCTGGCGCTGCTGCTGATCTACGCGCTGTTCCCGGTGCGCACCTACCTCAACCAGCGGGCGGCCACCGACAGGGCGCGCCAGCAGATCGACGTCCTCAGCCGGGAGAACGAGCGCCTGGCCGAACGGGCCGACGAGCTGCGCGACGAGGAGGCGGTCGAGGAGATCGCCCGCCGGGAGCTGGGTCTGGTCATGCCGGGCGAGGAGTCCTACGGGGTGTTCCCGGCCCCCGCCGAGGAGTTCCCGGCCCCCACCACCACGACGGCGCCGGCCGACTAGACGGGCTCGGGGACTCGGTCGTCCTGCTCGAGGCGCCGCCGAGCCTGGCGGCGCCCGGCCCGGCCGATGCGCTCGATGCGGGTGACCAGGGCGTCCCGCGCGCGGTCGGCCTCGTCGCTGAGCCCGGTGAGGGCCTCGATCCCCCAGTGGCGCAGCACCACCGGCACCAGGATCTGGGAGTGGTGGATCTCGAAGTCGTAGATGCCGGCCCGGGCGATCGAGCGGGCGTGGGTCTCGAAGTCGATGATGCCGGTGCCGGGCATCTCGAACTCGCGCACCTGCTGCTCGATGGCGACGACCATGCCGGACGGGTCGACCTCGATGGCGGCGGCCGCCAGGTCCCGGTAGAAGAGGTGGTGGCGGTTCTCGTCCGACGCCACCCGCTTCATGATCTCGTAGCCGGCCGGGTCGTCGACCAGCTTGCCCGTGTTGTGGTGGGCGATGCGGGTGGCCAGCTCCTGCAGGGCCACGTAGACGAGGCCCTCGTGGGGAGTCTCGGGCTCGGGCACCTGACCGCAGCTGACCTGGGCCATGCGGGCCCGCTCCAGCGCCACCGGGTCGATCGCCCGGGTGACGGTGAGGTAGTCGCGGATGACGATGGAGTGGCGGCCCTCCTCTGCGGTCCAGCGGCGGCTCCACTCGCCCCAGGCCGAGTCGCGGCCGAACATCGACTCGATCGTGCGGAAGTAGTACGGCAGGTTGTCCTCGGTCAGCAGGTTCACGAACAGGCTGGACCGGACCTCGGCCGGCAGGGCGGTGTCGGCGGGGGACCACTCGTAGTCGCCCGCGAAGTCCTCACCCCGGCCGTAGGGCACGAGCTGGTGCGGGAACCACTCCTTCGCCTGGGCGAGGTGGCGGTCGAGCAGGCGACCGGCCACGGGCTCGAGGTCGGACAGGAGGGCGGCGGCGTCCATCATCCCAGCCTACCGACTGGTCGGTAGGCTGGCGAGCCGAGTGACCCATGTCTCTCCCCCACGCCCCCGGCCCGTCCCCGTGGCCCTACCCGGAGCGCGAGACTGTCATGCATGACCGACCGGGGGGACGAGCGGATCGGCGACGCCGAGCGCCAGCACGTCATCGACCTGCTGCGCGCCCATACCGGCGCCGGGCGGCTCACGCTCGACGAGTTCTCCGACCTGGCGGGCGACGTGTTCGCGGCCAAGACCCGGGCCGACCTCGACGAGGTGCTCGACGGCCTGCCGCCCGGCGTGGCCCCGGCGCCCGGCCTGGCACCGGTCGACGCCCCGCCGCCCGTGGCGGCGCCGAGCCCGGCCCGCGCCGCCGGCCCGGCCCGCGCCCGCCCGGCTCGCAAGCGCCTGATCGCCGTCATGAGCGGCAGCAACACCCGGGGCCGCTGGCGGGCGCCCGCCGAGATCACCGCCTTCGCTTTCTGGGGCGCGGTCAAGGTCGACCTCCGCAGCGCGGTCATCGAGACGCCGGTGATCGACGTCTACGCCTGGGCCGTCATGGGCAGCGTCGACGTGGTGGTGCCCGACGGCGTCCCGGTCGAGCTGGACGGCATGGTGCTCATGGGCGGCAGCGACGACCGCACCCGGGCGGTCGCTCCCCTGCCGGGGGCGCCGCTCATCCGGGTGCACGCCCGGGGCCTGTGGGGCGGGGTCGCCGCCCGCAACGGCCGGCGCCGGTCGCGGCGCGGCCACAGCGGCCTCCACGGGGGGGACGACGACAGGGACGACAGCGCCGAGGTCTCCATCTTCAACGCCAGGGACCACTGGTTCCCGACCCCGCCGGCCCTGCCCGTACCCCCGGTGCCGGACTGGGTCCTGCCACCCCGGCTCCCCCACGAGATGGCCAGACGCCGCCGGCCCTCGCACGACGGAGGCCGCGGCCGCGATCGCGGCCGCGACAACGGCAGCCGGGGCGCCGAGGCCCCGCCGGCCAGTGCACCCGCCGGCCCCCGCGGCACGCTCACGATGATGGTGACCGACATCGTGGGCTCGACACGCCGCGCCGAGGAGATGGGCGATCGCCCCTGGATGGAGGTGCTCGCCGCCCACACCGCACTGGTCCGCGACACGGTGGCCCGGCACGGGGGCACCGAGGTCAAGTCGCAGGGCGACGGCTTCCTGCTGGTGTTCTCCAGCGCCCGCAGCGCCATCCTGGCCGCGGTCGACCTCCAGCGGCTGCTGGCGGCGCAGCGGGCCGAACGCCCGGACCAGGCCGTCGACCTCCGCATCGGGCTGCACACCGGCGAGATCGTCGACGTCGACGGCGACGTGTTCGGCCAGAACGTGGTGATCGCGGTGCGCATCGCCGACCACGCCGGCCCCGGCGAGATCCTGGTGTCCGGGCTCACCCGCGACCTGACCCAGGCGGGCGGCGACCTCCGCTTCGAGGACGGTCGAGAGCTCGACCTCAAGGGCCTGTCCGAGCCCTGGCGGGTGCACCGCGTGACGTGGACGACGGCCCCGGCCTGACCGGCGCCGACCGGGCCGAAGTGGCGCGGTTGCTCGGCCGCCCGCCCCAGGGCGCCTACGAGGTCGTGGTCCGCCACGCCGACGGGTCCCCGCTGGTGATCCGCAACGCCCCGCTGCTGGACGACGGCACCCCGATGCCCACCCGCTGGTGGCTGGTCGGCGAGCCCGAGCGGACCCGGGTGTCCCGGCTGGAGAGCGCCGGTGGGGTCGACGCCGCCGAGGCCGAGGTCGACCCCGCCGCCCTGGCCGCCGCGCATGCCGCCTACGCCGCCGAGCGGGACGCCGCCCTGCCCCCCGGGCATGCCGGGCCGCGCCCCACCGGGGGCGTGGCCGGCACCCGGGTGGGGGTCAAGTGCCTCCACGCCCACTACGCCTGGTTCCTCGCCGGGGGTGACGACCCCGTGGGCCGCTGGATCCACCAGAGGATCGATGGCCCCACGGCACTAGGTTCCGGGGGATGACGACCGTCGCGTCGATCGACATCGGCACCAACTCGACCCGCGCCCTGGTGGCGCGGCCGGCGGCCAACGGCAAGCTCGACATCGTCGACCGCCGCAACACCATCACCCGGCTGGGTCAGGGCGTGGGCGCGTCCGGCCGGCTGGTCGACGAGGCGGTGGACCGCACGCTGGCCTGCCTGCGGGGCTACCGGGAGATCCTCGACCGCCACGGGGTCGACAAGCTGCGGGTCGCCGCCACCTCGGCGTCCCGCGACGCCGCCAACCGCGACGAGTTCTTCACCGCGGTGGAGGACACGGTCGGCGTGCGTCCCGAACTCCTCAGCGGCGAGGAGGAGGGGCGCATGTCCTTCCTCGGCGCCACCGGCGACCTCGACCACGCCCTCGGGCCCTTCCTCATCGTCGACATCGGCGGGGGGTCCACCGAGTTCATCGTCGGCACCGACGAGGTGGAGGGCGTCATCTCCATCGACGTCGGCTGCGTACGGCTCACCGAGAAGTTCCTCGAGCACGACCCACCGCAGCCGGAAGAGCTGACCGCCTGCATCAGCTTCACCGACACCCACCTCGAGGACGTGGTGCGGGAGGTGCCGGCGGTGGCCGCGGCCCGCACGCTGGTCGGCCTGGCCGGCACGATCACGACGGTGGCCGCGGTGGAGATCGGGCTGGCGACCTACGACCGCGACGCCATCCACCACTTCCGGCTGACCCGGGACGCGGCCGAGGACGTGTTCCGCACCCTGGCCACCGAGTCGCGGGCCGACCGCATCCACAACCCGGGCCTGGAGGAGGCCCGCGCCGACGTCATCGTGGGGGGCTGCTGCGTGCTCGTGGCGCTGTTCCGGCGGCTCGGGTTCGACGAGATGATCGTGTCCGAGGCGGACATCCTCGACGGGTTGGCGCTGAGCCTCCTGTCATGACCTACCGTCAGTAGTCGCATGCCGCTGACCGATCGGGTCCTCATGGGGCCGGGGCCCTCCAACCCCTACCCCGAGGCGGTCGCCGCCCTGGCCCGCCCCATGCTCGGGCACCTCGACCCCGAGTTCGTCGCCGTGCTCGACGAGACCTGCGACCGGCTGCGGGCGGTGTTCGGCACCGGCAACCCGATGACGCTGCCGGTCTCCGGGACGGGTTCGGCCGGCATGGAGGCGGCGTTCGTCAACCTGGTGTCGCCCGGCGACCCCGTGGTCGTCGGTGTGAACGGCGTGTTCGGCGCCCGCATGTGCGACGTCGCCGCGCGCTGCGGGGCCGAGGTGGTCGCCGTCGAGTTCCCGTGGGGGCAGCCGGTCGATCCCGAGCGGCTGCTGGCCGCCCACCCGGCCCCGGCCGTCGTCGCCGTGGTCCATGCCGAGACGTCGACCGGGGTGCGGTCCGACATCGCCCCGCTGGGGGAGGGCAAGGGCGACGCCCTGCTGGTGGTCGACTGCGTCACCAGCCTGGGCGGCATCGAGGTGGCGGTCGACGGCTGGGACGTGGACGTCGCCTACGCCGGTACGCAGAAGTGCCTCGGCGTCCCGCCCGGCCTGGCCCCGCTGACGCTGAACGAGCGGGCGCGCGCCCGGCTGGTCGAGCGCAGCCCGTCGTGGTACCTCGACCTGCGCATGATCGGCCGCTACACCGGCCCGGCCACCGGCGCCCGCACGTACCACCACACCGCGCCGGTGTCGATGATCCAGTCGCTGCACGCCGGGCTGGGCGCCGTCCTCGACGAGGGGATCGGGGCCGCCCTGGCCCGCCACGCCGAGTGCGGCCGGCTGCTGCACGACGGCCTGGCGGCCCTGGGTTGCGAGCTGTTCGCGGCCGAGGGCCACCGCCTGCCCGAGCTGACCACCGTGTGGGTCCCCGAAGGGGTCGACGACGCCAAGGTGCGGGCCACCCTGCTCGACCGGTACGGCATCGAGATCGGCGGCGGGCTCGGCGAGTTCGCCGGGCGGGTGTGGCGGATCGGCTGCATGGGCCACACGGCCCGGCCGCGCAACGTGACGCTGCTGCTGGCGGCGCTGGCGGAGGTGATCGGCGCCCGATGACCGTGCTCACCGGCCGGCGGATAACCCTCCGGACCCTCGTGGCCACCGATTTCGGGGCCTGGCAGGACGTCAGGCGGCGCAACGACGACTGGCTCACCCCGTGGGAGCCGGCCCGCAACCCCAACCTCCCCGACGTGGTCGAGTCGGGCGAGGCGTTCGCCATGCGGTGCAGCGCCCGCGAGCGGGAGCGCCAGCTCGGGACGGGGTTCGGGTTCGGCATCTTCGTGCCCGAGGTCCCGGGCTCCCGCCGGGCGGAGCGGTTCTGCGGCGAGATCAACCTGTCGTCGGTGCAGCGGGGCCCGTTCCAGTCGGCGTACGTGGGCTACTGGATCGACCAGGCCCAGGCGGGTCACGGCTACATGCCGGAGGCGGTCGTGCTGACGGCGCGGTTCGCCTTCGAGCAGGTCCACCTGCACCGGATCCAGATCTCGATCATCCCGCGCAACAATCGCAGCCGCCGGGTCGTCGAGAAGCTGAAGCTGCGCGACGAGGGGATCGCGCAGCGCTACCTCGAGATCAACGGCGTGTGGGAGGACCACATCCGCTACGCCCTGACCGTCGAGGAGTGGCACGACCGGCGGGACGAGCTGACCCGGGAGTGGCTGACATGAACGGACGCCGGTACGTGGCCGCGGCACTCGTCGCCGTGGTGCTGGGGGGCGCGCCGGGGGCGTGCTCGGGTGACGACGACGACGCCGGCACCGAGGAGTCGGGCGGCGGCGCCACGACGACGACGATGAACACCGGCGGGATCGAGGTGGCCGCCCCGGAGGGCTGGCTGCCGATCCCGGCGCCCGACATCGGCATCGGCCTCGCCGTCCCGCCCGGGTGGGAGGCGACTCTGCTGTCGCCGGAGGGCCTGGCCACGCTGGCCGGGGCCTCGCCGGCGGTGCCGGGCTTCACCGACCTGGCCCACGCGGCCGCCGCCCAGGGCGGGCTCGTGTACGCGGCCGGGCAGGACGCGGCGGGTGGCATCAGCGACGTCATGGTGCGGGCCACGCCGGGCACGGGCGTGACGGACGACGAGACGCTGAAGTACGCCGCCGAGCTGACCGCGGCCAACAACGGCACCGACCCCACCCGGGTGTCGCTGGTCGAGGACGCGTCGTGGCCGATGGCGACGGTCCCGTTCACGCTGGGCCCGGCCTCCGGGTCGGACACCCGCACGGCCGAGGCCCGCTCGGTCCTGGTGGCCGGCCCGGGCGACATCCTGTGGGAGGTCACGGTGGCGGCCGACGACGCCGCCACCCTCGACCAGCTCACGGAGCAGATCCGGGGCACCCTGACCTTCGCGGCGCCCGTCGAGCCGGCAGGCTGAGGGGCCCGGCGGCCGGGGTCAGCCCCGGGCGCTGATCCGGGCCTGGAGGGCGGCCAGGCGCTCCTGGAACGCGGGCTGGTTGATGGACCACACCTGGGGCTCCAGCTCCCGGTCGACCGCGGCGTCGTGATCGGCGATGGAGCGGACGTCGGCCATGGTCGCCTTCACCCGCTCGACCAGGTCCCGCGGGGCGGCGCCCGCCACCGCGGCCATCTCGCGGGCGGTGGCCAGCAGGTCGCTGTCCGGGACGCACGCCCACGCCAGGCCGGACGCCTCGGCGGCGGCGCCGTCGAGCACGCGGCCGAACAGCACCATGGCCGCAGCGGCCTGGGGGCCGACCCGGCGCTGGAGCATCCACGTGTGCCCGCCCCCGGGATGCAGGCCCAGCTGCAGGAACCGGGTGTCGAAGCGGGCCGAGGCACCGGCCACCACCACGTCGCACACCAGCGCCAGGTTCATGCCCGCACCGACCGCGGGCCCGTTGACCGCGGCGATGCTGGGCAGCGGTGACCGCCCGATGCGCAGGAAGCCCTCGTAGATCGCCCGCAGGCCCTCGCGCTGGCTGCCACCGAGGTGGGACAGGTCGGCGCCGGCGCAGAAGGCGGACCCGGCACCGGTGACGACGAGGGCGCCGACCGTGGGGTCGGCCTCGGCGGCGTCGAGGGCGGCCACGATCTCCCCGGTCATGCCGAGCGTGAGGGCGTTGCGCCGATCGGGGGCGTCCAGGGTCAGGACGGCGACGCCGTCGGCGATGTCGGTGCGCACCTCTGCCATGCCGGCAGTCTGGCAGCCGCAGGCCGGCGGGGGATCCGCGATGTGTCGCCGCTCGTGCGGTTTCATTACAGTCTCGTGTCGAACCGTCGTATCCACCAGGTCTGGGGATCCGCGTGACGTCGAGCCGACGCCGATCACGAGCACTTCACCTCCTCGCCGCCGCGCTGGTCGTGGCGGCCCCTGCCCTGGCGCCGGCCCGCGCCGGGGCCCGGCCGAGCCAGCCCCTGCCACCCACCGAGCGTGACGACATCGGCCCGCTCGCCGGATCGGTCCCCGGCGACGACCTGCTCCGCGCCAGCGGCGAGACCGACGTGGTGGCCACCCTGGACGGGCTCGAGACCAAGGTGCGCGACGAGGTGGCAGCCGCCGGCGCGGCGCAGGCGGCCCGGCTGGCGGCACAGGGCGTGGTGGACGCCGCCCACGCCGCCGTCGAAGCCACCGAGACCCGCATCGCTGAGCTCACCGACCAGAGCGATGCGGTCGTGGTGGAGGCCTTCGTCGACGCGCCCAGCCTCGGCCCCCTCGACGCGCTGACCGCCGAGACACCCGCCGACGCCACCGTCAAGCAGGTCCTGCTCGACGAGTGGACCGACGCGGACGCCGACCTGCTCACCCAGCTGGAGCAGGCCCAGGACGAGCTCGCCACCCGGCGGGCCGCGGAGCAGGACGCCGTCGACGCCGCCCAGGCCACCGAGGACGAGGCGGCCGCCGCGCTGGCCGACGTGACCGCCGCCCAGTCCGGCGCCACGTCGTTCGTGCTGGCGGTGCAGGACCGGGTGGCGCGGGGCCTGGCCGAGGCCTCCGCGCTCGACGCCCTCGACCCCGCGGCCGCGGAGGCGGTCCGCCAGCGGGAGGCGGAGATCACGGCCAAGCTCGACGAGGTGGTCGCCGCCCGCCAGGCCCGGGAGGCGGCCGAGGCCCTGCGCCAGGCCATGGAGGCGGCCGCCGCCCAGGCCGCCGCCGACGCCGCCCGCCGGCCCGCCGGCGGCACCAGCCCCGGACGCCGGACCCCGACCGGCGCCTCCGGGGGGCTCGGCGCCGCGTCGTGCCCGGGCGGTGGCTCGATCACGGTGGCGGCGTCGATCGCCGGCGAGCTGCAGTCCATGCTCGACGCCGCCTCGGCCGACGGCCTGGAGATGTGCGGCGGCGGATACCGCGACCCCGCCGAGCAGATCGCCGTGCGCCGGGCCAACTGCGGCACCTCCTACTACGCCATCTACGAGGCCCCGTCGTCGGCGTGCTCGCCCCCGACGGCGCCGCCGGGCACCTCCATGCACGAGCAGGGCCTGGCCGTCGACATCACCTGCGGTGGTGGCACCATCAGCCGGACCAGCGCCTGCTTCCGCTGGCTGTCGGCCAACGCCGCCGGCTACGGGTTCTTCAACCTGCCCGCCGAGCCCTGGCACTGGAGCACGACCGGCAACTGACGCCAGGTCGGGGTCGGCTCGGGTCTACGCTCACCCGGGAGGGGGACCCATGCTCCGGCGGATCGACATGGTGGCGGTGTACGTGCGGGACTGGGAGTCCCTGCTGCCGTGGTACCAGGAGCGCCTGGGCTTCGAGGCCGTCCACGTGGAGCCCCACCACCGCTTCGCGGTCCTCGCCCTGCCCGGCGGCGGCCCGACCCTCCACCTGGTGGGCGACGACGCCCGACCCCCGGGGACCCGCAACCGCTGCGTGCCCAACGTCGCCGTCGACGACTTCGACGCCGCGCTGGCCGAGCTGGCCGAGCTGGGCGTGCGGATCCTGGAGGTCGCGGACGACGAGGACGACGGCTACCGCCTGGCCCGGCTGGCCGATCCCGAGGGCAACGAGCTCAACGTCTACGCCCTGTCAACCTGAGCGCGTCCTGCCGCGTTGAAGGGGGCGCATGCGATCGACGACCAGGCAGCCGCCGAGCTTCGAGGAGCGCTTCGCCGACCTCGCCTCGCTCGCCTACAGGGTGGCCTTCCGGCTCACGGGCGACCGGGCCGAGTCCGAGGACCTGGCGCAGGAGGCGCTGGCCCGCGCCTACCTGCGCTGGCGCAGGGTCGCCGGCTACGACGAGGCGTGGGTGGCCCGGGTGACGACCAACCTGGCCATCGGCCGCTGGCGCCGCCACCGGCGGGTCGAGCTGCGGGCCCCCGGCCACGAGCCGCCCCGCCGGCACCAGCGGCCCGCCGACCCGCTCGACCGCCTCGAGGTCGTGCGGGTGCTGCGGTCCCTGCCCCGCCGCCAGCGGGAGGCGGTGGCGCTGCGCTACCTGGCGGACCTGCCCGAGGCCGACGTGGCCGCCCACCTGGGCTGCTCGGTCGGGGCGGTGAAGCAGCACACCCACCGGGGCCTGGCGGCCCTGCGGCGCGCCGCCGAGCAGGCGCCCCACGACGAGGAGACGACCGGTGTTCGAGCATCTCGATGACCCCCGCCCGCCGGCCTTCGGCGCCGGGGCCCGCCACGCCGTGGTCCGGCGCGCCCACCGCCGCCGGCGGCGCCAGCTGGCCGGCGGTATGGGCGTGGCCGCCGCCGCCCTGGTGGCCGGGGCGGGCGGGCTCTACGGGCGGGCGGCCTGGCGGGCCGGGCACATCGACCGGGTCGACGTGGCGTCCACCGGCCCCGTGGCCGACGGCGAGCCGGTGACGTTCCTGGTGCGGGGCGTCGACGGCGGCACCGAGCCCGGCGGCGAGGGCGGCCGGTCGGACACGCTGCTGCTGGCCCGGCTCGATCCGGCGGCCGGCACGGCGTCGGTGCTGTCGGTGCCGCGGGACCTCCTCGTGCGCGAGGCGGCCAGCGGCACCAGGGTCCGGATCAACCAGCTGCCCGTCGACCGCCAGGTGTCGGCCGTCGAGTCCCAGCTCGGCGTGCCGGTCGACCACGTCGTCGAAGTGGACTTCGCCGGCTTCCAGGCCCTGGTCGAGCGCGCCGGAGGGGTGCGGGTGCGGGTCGACGCCCCCGTGCGCGACCGGCTCACCGGCCTGTACATCGACGAGCCCGGGTGCGTGACCCTCGGCGGCGAGCAGGCGCTGGCGCTCGTGCGGTCGCGCCACACGGAGGTGCTCGACGCCGCCGGCCGGTGGGTGGAGGACCCGATGGCCGACCTCGCCCGCACCTCGTTGCAGCGGGCCGTGCTGGTCGCCGCCCTGGCCGACCTGTCCGGGCGGGTCGACCCCATCTCGGCCGACCGCCTCGCCGGCTGGGCCGCCGAGCACCTGACCCTGGACGACAGCCTCGGGACCGACGAGTTGGTGGACCTCGCCCGGTACGTGCTGGCCCTCGACCCCGCGGCCGTCACCGAGATGCTGCTTCCCGTCGTGCCCTCCCCGGAGGACGCCAACCGCCTCGACGTGGACCCGGCCGCCGGCCCGCCGGCGATCGACGCGTTCCGTGAGGGCACGAGCCTGCCGGAGCAGCCGGGGGACCCGTCGCCGATCGCCGCCTGCTGAGGTGGTCCGCGCGCGGGCCGTGCCCGGGCTCTACTTTTCTCCTCACCCGCGTATGACAGACGTCGCGCGAACCGTTACATTTCGTCCACCGCACTACGCGGTCGCGGGCGCAACTGGGGAGCCTGCGGCCACATCGCCTGGGGAACGCATTGCCGATCGCTCGCCATCGCACGCTCGCCGTCGCCTCCATGCTCGCCGCCCTCGTGGGCACCGCCGTCGTCACGACCGGCCCGTCCGGCGCCCAGGAGGAGCCGGCGGCCGAGACCGACCAGGTCCGTGACCGGCAGTCGATGGTGGCGGTGGACTTCGACGTGCTGCGGGCCGAGGGCGGGGTGATCACCACCACCATCGGCGACCTGGCCGACAACGTCCAGGCCCAGAAGGAGCTGCTCACGGCAGCAGAGTGGGCCTACAGCAGCGCCCAGAGCGAGCTGGCCGCGGCCGAAGCCGCCGTGGCCGACACGCAGAACCGGCTGAACGAGATCATCCTCCAGGCCGACGCCGTCGTCATCGACGTGTTCATCAACCCGCCGACCGACACGGCCCTCGACGCCCTCACCGCCGCCTCGCTCGAGGACGCCACGATCAAGCAGTCGATCCTGAACCTCCAGGCCGACCACGACGCCGAGCTGCTCGACGAGTACGAGTCGGCCATGGAGCAGCTCGAGATCGAGAAGGCGACGAAGGAGCAGGCGGCGGAGGCCGCGGAGGCCGCGAAGACCGAGGCGGAGGCCGCGTACGCGGACGTCGAGGCGGCCACCGGGCAGCAGGCCGCCTTCGCCGTCGAGGTCCAGCGCCGGCTCGACCATCGCCTGGCCGAGGCCGACACGCTCGAGAACGTCGACCCCGCACTGGCCGAGCAGATCCGGGCACGCGAGGCCGAGGTGGCCGAGGCCCTCAACTCCCTCGACGAGGAGATCCTGGCCGAGCGGGCACGGGTCGCGGCCGCCGCCCTGGCCGAGCAGGCCGACGCCAACCGGTACATCACCGGCATCAAGCCCGTGGCCGGCGGCGTCGTCGCCGTGGCCTGCCCCGACGGCGGCACCGTCGAGGTGGCCGGGGCCATCTCCGGACAGGTCGAGCGCCTGCTGGGCGACGCGGCCGACGCCGGCTTCGCGCTGTGCGGCTACGGGTACCGCGACCCGGCCGACCAGATCGCCGTGCGGAAGTCCAACTGCGGCACATCCAGCTACGCCATCTACCAGATGCCGGCGTCGTCCTGCAGCCCGCCGACCGCCAAGCCGGGCACGTCGATGCACGAGCAGGGCCTCGCCATCGACTTCACCGCCGGGGGCCGCACGATCGGCTCCACCAGCGGCGCCTACCGGTGGCTCAAGGCCAACGCGTCCAACTACGGCCTGTACAACCTGCCGGGCGAGGCCTGGCACTGGTCGGTGGACGGCAACTGACCGGCACCCCGCCCCACCAGGCGCGACGCCGGAAAACCGTGGCGCCCTGATGACAGGGTGCAGTCGATTCGTTACCTTTCCGGGCACTTTGGCCGCGTTCGGGTGCGGCCGGCACATACGACCCCTGGAGAGGACCTTTGGCACCGACCCGCCGTCGCCTGCGCAGGCCCATGAGAGTGGTGGTGGCGCTCGGCGTCTCCGCCGCGCTGCTGGCGCCGGGGACGTCGGACGCCCAGACCCCCGGCAACCCCATCGACACCGAGCGCCAGCTCGGGGAGGTCCGCGCCCAGCGGGGCGAGGTCGCCCTCGAGGTCGACACGCTCGTGGCCCAGGACGCCGAGCTGCAGGCCGCCCTCGTCGTCCTCGAGGACAACGTCGCCACCCAGCAGGCCGAGCTCGAGGAGGCCGAGCGGGCGCTGGCCGAGGCCGAGGCGGAGGTGGTGGC
>DASSUD010000402.1:0-2967 GCA_035707385.1 Acidimicrobiales bacterium | reverse complement strand
AGCGCCGACTCGCCCGTGACGAGCGTCAGGCTCCGCACCAGGCGAGGCGCCTCCCGTTCGTAGAAGCTGGTGAACTCTGCCCTCACGCCCCCACCGACGCCGGAGGCGATGGGTTTGTTCACCACCGCGCCGAACGTAGCGCACGTGCCAGGTGGCGCCGCCTGGCCGCTGGTGCTGGACGGGCGGTTCGAGGTCGCCTCCGCCGGCCGGCGGCTCGTCCTGGAACCGGCTGGAGCTGATCCTCAACGCCTGAGGTCGTCGGTCAGTTGCGGGCGGCCTGGCGGTGGCGGGCGAGCACCGTGTCGATCGCCCGGGTGTCCGCCCCCACGGCCCGCACCACGTAGCGGGCGGCGCCGTGGGCTGCGTCCTCGATCGTCACCCGGCGCTGGCCGTCCCCGGTCACCCCGTCCGCGTACAGCAGCACGTAGTAGTAGACGACGCCGGCGTTGACGTGGGCCATGACGGCCGCTTCCTCGTCGGTGCGCACCTGCCCCGCCTGCTGGCCCTCGGCCAGCAGGCCGGCGGCGTCGACGTTGAGCACCCGCAGCGACTGCGAGCGCGTCTCCCGCAGGCGGCGGTCGCCCCGCAGCTGAGTCGAGATGATGCCGTAGAGCCGGTGGTTCTCGCCGATGAACCGCACCGACTCGGCGGTGCCGACGTACAGCCGCTCCAGCGGGTCGTCGATGCCGTCGACCGCCCGGGCCTGGGCGCGGCGCAGCCGCCGGCCCATGTCGGCCACGATCTCGCGGAACAGGGTCTCCTTGTTGTCGAAGTACCAGTACACGAGGCCCTTGGCCACGCCCGCGGCCTCGGCGATGTCGACCATGCGGGTGTCCTCGTAGCCGCGTTGCGCGAACAGGACCTCGGCATGATGGAGCAGCTCCGCCTTCCGGTCCTGCCCGTGGCGCGTCAAGCTCCGGGCGTCCGACACCGCGGCCACGCTACAGCGTCAGGACCGCCGGGGTCGTGCGAGAACCTCCTGGACGAGGCTCACGACCAGCCGGCCGTCGAGGGTCCACAGCGAGCCCCGGGCCACGCCGCGGGCATGCGCGCCCGCCACCGCCTCCAGCTCGTAGAGCAGCCACTCGTCGGCCCGGGCCGGGTGGTGGAACCACACGCAGTGGTCGAGGCTGGCCATCATGCGGGACTGCCGGGGCAGCGTCAGCGAGCCCGACACCACGCCCACCGGCCCCATGTCCGACAGGAACGTGATCATCGCCGCGTGCAGCACCGGGTCGTCGGGCAGCTTGGCGGGGACCCGCACCCACACCCGGCGCACGCCCGGCGGGGCGCCACGGGCCATGCGCATGTCGATCGGCCGGCCCCGGGCCCAGGGCGGCTCCTCCGGGTCGTCGCCCTCCTCGGGGGCGCCCGCGCCCGGCACCGGCGAGGGCGGTTGGGCCTCCTCGCCGGGCTCGTCCCGGTGGAACGAGGCGTCGAGGTTGAGGATGGCGCCGCCGTCCTGGACCGCCACCACCCGCCGGGTCGTGAACGACCGGCCGTCCCGGATGCGGTCGACGGCGTAGTCGACGGGGAGGTCGTAGCGGCCGGGCCGCAGGAAGTAGGCGTGCAGCGAGTTGACCGCGTGGTCGGAGCGGACCGTGCGGGCCGCCGCGCACAGGGCCTGGCTGGCCACCTGACCGCCGAACAGGCGCGGCGGTCCCATCGCCGCCCACCCCGGCGGCCCCGTCCCGGCCGGCCGCCGGGGGACCGACCGGTAGGTGTCGGGCTCGACGGGATCGAGGTCGAACAGCGCCTCGACCCGGGCGCCGGCGTCGTCGCCGTCGAAGAGCGACGGCACTAGGCGAGCCGCTCGACGACGGTCGCCATGGCCATGCCGCCGGCCGCGCACATGGTCTCGATGCCCCAGTGCCCGTCCGTGGTGCGCAGGCCGTTGACGAGCGTCGTCATGATGCGGGCGCCGGTCATGCCGAACGGGTGCCCGAGGGCGATGGCGCCGCCGTGCGGGTTGAGCTGGCGCTCGATGTCGATGCCGGTGTTGTCGCACACCGGCAGCACCTGGGCGGCGAACGCCTCGTTGAGCTCGACGACGTCGATGTCCTCGATCGACATGCCCGTGTTCTTCAGCACCTTGCGGATGGCGTCGATGGGCGCCACGCCCATGATCTCGGGGTCGTTGCCCGAGTAGGCCGTGGCCACGATGCGGGCCAGCGGGGTGAGGCCCAGCTCGTCGGCGCGCCGGCGGCTGGTGATGAGCACGGCCGCGGCCCCGTCGTTGAGGGGGCAGCTGTTGCCGGCGGTGACCGAGCCGCCCTCCTTGAACGGGGTGGGCAGCTCGGCCAGCCGCTCGACGGTCGTGCCGGGGCGGGGGCCGTCGTCGGTGGCGACCACCGTGCCGTCGTCCTTGGTGATCGGGCTGATCTCGGCGTCGAACACGCCGCCGGCCTGGGCCGCCACCGCCCGGTCCTGGGACAGCTTGGCGAAGGCGTCCATGTCCTCCCGCTTCACGCCGAACCGCTCGGCCACGTTCTCGGCCGTCATGCCCATGGGGATGTAGACGAACGGGAACCCGCTGTCCCGCCTCAGCAGCTTGGGGTTGAGGCCGCCGGGGCCGATGCCCCCGCGGCGACGCCCGCCGCCACCGCCGCCCCCGCCCTGCTCCTCGGGGGCCGGCGGCCGGGACGACTTCTCGACGCCGCAGGCGATGTACATGTCGCCCTCGCCCACCTTGACCGCGTTGGCGGCGGCCGTGATCGCCTGGAGCGACGAGGCGCAGAACCGTTGCACGGTGTGGGCGGGGACCGACAGCGGGAACCCGGCCAGGATGCCGGCGGTGCGGCCGATGTTGAAACCGGTCTCGGCGGTCTGGGCCACGTTGCCGCAGATGATGTCCTGGACGTCGGCCCGGTCGATCGAGGGCACCTGGTCCATGAGCGCCACGAGCACGTCGGCCATCAGCTCGTCGGCCCGCTTGTCGACGAGCGAGCCCTTGTTGGCCCGCCCGAT
>DASSUD010000401.1:0-23105 GCA_035707385.1 Acidimicrobiales bacterium | reverse complement strand
GTCGCCTCGACCCTGGCCGCCGCCCTCGCCGCCGGGCTCCTGCCCGCCGCGCCGGCCGTCGCCCAGGCGCCGCAACCGGTGCCCGACCCGGTCGTGGAGGGGCCGCTGCCGGGCACCGTCCCCGGCGACCGCCTGGCACCTGCCATCGAGGACACCTACCCGTTCTTCTCGACCTGGGTGGACCTGGCCCACCGGGGCTACGTCGAGGAGGAGTTCCGCCTCTCGGGCGCGGCCGACGCCCATGCCGTCAACGGCGACCTGCTCGCCGAAGACGTCCCCTACGAGACCCGCATCGTGGTCCGCCGCCCGGCGCGCGATCGCCACTTCAACGGCACGGTGCTGGTCGAGTGGCAGAACGTCACCGCCGGCTACGACCTCGATGCCCTGTGGCACCCCGACCAGATCATCGACGACGGCTACGCCTGGGTAGGCGTGTCGGCCCAGCGCGTCGGCGTCGACCAGCGCGCCGCCTGGAGCCCCGCCGCTACGGGACACTGGACGTCACCGGCGGCCGCCGGTTCGTGGCCGACGAGATGTCGTACGACATCTTCAGCCAGGCGGCCCGGGCGTTGCGAGCGCCCCAGGGCGTCGACCCCCTGGGCGGCCTGCGGGCCGACATCCTGCTGGCCGTCGGCGCCTCCCAGTCGGCAGGGCGCATGACCGTCTACTACAACTCGGTCCTGCCCCGGATCGAGCCGGTGTTCGACGGCTACGCCTTCGTGGTCGGCTCGGCACCGACCCGGGTGGGCGCGGAGCCCGTGTTCCAGATCCTGTCCGAGACCGACGTGCGCACGCCGAACCGGCCCGCGGACACCGACCTGTTCCGGCGCTGGGAGGTGGCGGGCACCGCCCACTCGGGCTGGGCCGGCCAGGTCTACCGGCGGCCGCTGGCCGAGCGCGACCTCGGCGGTGCGGGCACGGTGACCTGCGACCGGCCGCCGTTCAGCCGGGTGCCGCTGCACCAGGTCCTGGGGGCGGCCTACGACCACCTGGTGCGCTGGGTCGAGCGGGGCACGCCACCCCCGACCGCCGAGCCGCTGGCCTTCAACGCCGACGGCACCAAGGCGCGGGACGAGCTCGGCATCGCGCTCGGCGGCATCCGGCTCTCGCAGGTCGAGGTGCCGACGGCCGTCGACACCGGGGACAACAGCGGGCCCGGCTTCTGCCGGCTGTTCGGGAGCCACGAACCGCTGGACGACGCCACCCTCGCCCAGCTCTACCCGACCCACGGGGACTACGTCGCCCGGGTGCGCCGGGCCGGCGGGGACAGCGTCGACGCCGGGTACATCGACGCCGAGGACGCGCGGCGCAACGTCGTCGAGGCCGCACGCTCCGGCGTCGGCGGCTGAGGTCCGCGCCCCCGATCCGGCCTATTCTCTATATGGGTTCGGAAACGGGGGGAACCATGGGCCGATCGAGGTGTGCGGCCGCGGCCGCGGTCGCGCTGGCGCTGGTGGCCGCGTGCGCGGGCGACGGCGGTGACCGCGGTGACGGCGGTAGGGACGAGGGCGCCGCGCCGCCGGAGGCCGGGCCGCCGGCGGCGGTGCCGTCGGCAGGCTGCGACGGGGCCGGGGCCCAGCCCCGGGCCGACCTGGTCGAGGCGTCCCTCGACATCCGGGGCGTCGCCCGCCGGTACCTGCTGTCGGCGCCGGCCACGGGCGAGGGGGACGCGCCGCTGCCCCTGGTGCTCGACTTCCACGGCCTGGCGGAGGGCGCCGACGTCCACGCCGGGATGACCCAGCTCGGGCCGCTGGGGGTGGAGGAGGGCTTCGTGACCGTGTTCCCGCACGGGACCGGCAACCCGGTCCTCTGGGACGTGGGGACCGATCCCGCGGCCAACGCCGACCTGGCCTACGTCGGGGCGCTCCTCGACCGGGTGGAGTCCGAGCGGTGCGTCGACACCTCCCGGGTCTACGCCACCGGCCTGTCGTACGGGGCGATGATGGCCTCCACCGTGGCCTGCACCATGGCGGACCGGGTGGCGGCCGTGGCGCCCATCGCCGGGCTCGCCCTGCCGGAGCCGTGCGAGCCGGCCCGGCCGGTGCCGGTCCTCACCGTCCACGGCACGGCCGACCCCATCCTGCTGTTCAACGGCGGCATCGGGACCGGCGTGCTCGGCGCCGCGCTCGGCGGAGCCGAGGCCGCCCCCACCACGACCGCCCCGCCCGACCTCGACGGCGCGGGCTACCCGGACACCGTGCGCCGGTGGGCGGAGCTCGACGGCTGCGAGGTCTCGTCGGCCACCGACGAGCGGGTGAGCGACGAGGTGATCCGGCGGACCTTCGACTGCCCCGAGGACGCGCCGGTGGAGTTCCTCATCGTCGAGGGCGGGGGCCACAGCTGGCCCTCCAGCGAGTTCAGCCGGTCGATCGAGAGCGTTGTGGGCCCGACCACCACCGACATCGACGCCAGCGCCGAGGCCTGGCGCTTCTTCCAGCGGTTCGCGCTGGTCAGCCCGTGACCACCTCGCTGATCTGCTGGACCGGCGTGATCGTCGTGTAGTTCTTCACGTCCTCGATGACGGCCAGGGTCCCCGCGGCGCCCAGGGCCTGGTTCAGGGCCTCCGTGGACTCGAACCGGAAGTGGACCGCAGCGACGTAGGGGCCGTTCACGCCCCGGTCGATCTCGGCATCTTCGATACCCCAGGTGCGGCAGGCCAGGGGGACGTGGTTGTCCCGGTAGTAGTCGTGGTCGAACGTGGCCCCGTCGGTGGCGGGGTACAGCACGCTGAAGCGGATCACAGGTTCCTCCATCGGTGGTCGGGCGGTCTCACGGGTCGGCGTGGCGCTGGACGAGCTCGACCTGGTAGCCGTCGGGATCGGCCACGAAGGCGATGGTGACGGGCCAGCGGTCCAGGCGCACCGGCGCCATCAGCGAGCGATGGCCGGCGTCGACGGCCCGCTGGTGGAGGCCGGCGCAGTCGTCGGTGTCCACGTACAGCTTCCACATCGAGCCCATGCGCAGCGGTCCGGCCGGGTGGCGCTGCCGGGCGAGTTGCAGCTTGCCGCCCGCCGCCGGGTTCTCGACGATGGCCTCCTGCGCCTCGGCGATGTCCGTGCGGCTGGTGCAGGTGAGCCCCAGCAGCTCGTAGAAGCCGATCGTGGCCTCGATGTCGGTCACGTTGAGGCAGTACTGGCCGAGCCAGGCGCCGCCCGGCACACCGTCCGGCCACGGGTGGCGCTCCACCAGCTCGACCAGGTAGCCGTCGAGGTCCCGCACGAAGGCCACGGTGACCGGCCACCGGTCGAGCCGCTCGGGGGCCGACACCGCACCCGCCCCCGCAGCCTGGGCCGCGTCGAAGGTGGCGGCCACGTCGTGGGTGTTGACGTACAGCTTCCAGAAGGCGGTCCCGAGGTCGAGCGGGCCGTCGTGGTCCTTGTGCCGGGCGAGCTGCAGCCTCGAGCCCCCGGCCGGGTTGGCGACGATGGCCTCGAACGCCTCGGGGATCTCGGTGCGGCTCGTGCAGTCGAGCCCGAGCGCGGTGTAGAAGCCGACGGAGGCGTCGAGGTCGGCGACGTTGATGCAGTACTGGCCGAGCGAGGCGGTCATCGGGCGGGCTCCTCAGCCGGTGACCGGGACCTTGGCGGGGCCCCGCACGGTCGTGGTCCGCACGAACTCGACGGCGCTCTCGTCGACCTCCCAGGTCGGCAGGCGGTCGAGCGTCTCGTCCAGCACGACCCGCCCCTCCAGGCGGGCCAGCGCCGCCCCCAGGCAGAAGTGGGCGCCGTAGCCGAAGGCCAGGTTGCGGTCGGCCGAGCGCGTCATGTCGAAGCGGTCGGGGTCGGGGTAGTGGCGCCCGTCCCGGTTGGCGGCCGCGTTGAGCAGCGCCATCTTCGAGCCCCGCGGGACGATCTCGCCGTGCAGCTCGACGTCGCGGGTGACCCAGCGGGCCTGGATCGGCGACGGCGACTCGTAGCGCAGCAGCTCCTCGACCGCGCCGGCCAGCAACGTGCGGTCCTCCACCAGCCGGCGGCGCTGGTCCGGGTGGCGGGCCAGCAGGATCGGCGTCCACCCGAGCAGCCGGGCCGTCGTCTCGGCCCCCGCCGCGAACAGCAGCAGCACGAACGACGACACCTCGGGGCGGGACAGCCGCCGCCGGCCCCCGCCGGGCAGTGGCACCTCCGCGGCCAGCAGCGACGAGATCATGTCCCCGGCGGGCCGGCGGGTGCGGGCGTCGATGGTGGCCTCCAGGTACCCGATCAGCTTCTTCATCCCCTGGACCCGGACGGGCCCGAGCTGGCGCACGCCCCGGACCTCGCCGGGCGGGTCGAGCTCCGGGTCGTAGTGCATGAACTGGTCGGTCCAGTGCCCCAGGTCCTGCTGGTCCTCGGCGGGGATCCCGAGCAGCTCGCCGATGACCATGGCGGGGATGATCCCGGCGAAGTCGCCCAGGTAGTCGAACCCGCCGGTCCCGGCCACCTCATCGAGGCGGGCGCGGCACAGCCGGCGGACGCGGTCCTCCAGGTCGCCGATGCGGCGGGGGGTGAAGCTGCGGCTCACCAGTCCCCGCAGGGTGTCGTGGTACGGCGGGTCGGTGAAGATCATCGGCTGGCCCTCGGGGTCGCCGTCCCGGTCGGGGGCCAGCGGGTCGATCAGTTCCAGCACGGTGCCCCGCCCCGACGAGTAGGTGGCCCAGTCGGTCAGGCCGGCCAGCACGTCGTCGTAGCGGCTGAGCGCGTAGAAGCCCAGGCGCTCGTTGTGGTACAGCGGCGCCTCGTCCCGCAGCCGCCGCCAGGTCGGATGCGGATCGAGGTCGATGACGGGGTCGTAGGGGTCGTACGACGGCGCCGCGGTCACGGCGCCAGCTCGTGCGTCTCGGTGGGGTTGTCTCCGGCGGCGAAGCGCTCGGCCCGCGCCCGCAGGGTGCCTGCGTGGCGATCGGGGTCGAGGACCATGACGAAGCGGCCGTCCCGCAGCCCCTCGACCACCAGGTCGGCCAGCTCGTCGAGGGGCTGGGTCGGCACGCCCCGGGCCCGCAGGTCGGCCACGGTCAGGGCCGGTGTCGACCGGGGCCGTTCCCGGGCCAGCTCCGCCGGGCGGTTGCGGTCCGCGGTCCACAGGCCGGTGTCGAGCAGGCCGCGACCCGACGGGTAGAACACGGCCGCCCGCACCTTGGTGGACTCGGCGGCGAGCTGGGCGGCCAGGCACTCGGTCAGGCAGGTGACCGCGCACTTCGTGGACGCGTAGACGGCGGCCTGGGGCAGCGGTGCGATGGGCCCGTCCGGCGACGAGGTGTTGACCACGACCCCCTCCTCGCCGCTCGCCAGCATGCGGGGCACGAAGGCCAGGATGCCGTGGGCCACGCCGAACACGTTGACCCCGAACGTCCAGGCCCAGTCGTTGGGGGTCGACTCCCACACGAGGCCGCCGGGCGGCCCCACGCCGGCGTTGTTGCACACCACGTGGACCGCCCCGTAGGCCGCGTAGGCGGCCTCGGCGAGCGCCTCCACCGAGGCGGCAGAGGTCACGTCGGTGGGCACGCCGATCACCTCGGCGCCCGTGCCCGCCAGGTCGGCGACCGCCCGGTCGAGCGCGGCCCGCTCGACGTCGGCCAGCACCAGCCGCATGCCCTCGGCCGCGAACCGCTCGGCGAGCGCCCGCCCGATCCCGCCGGCACCGCCGGTGACGGCGGCGACCTTCCCCCGCAGGTCGTCCATGTCAGCCGTGCACCTCGGACGGGGCGGGGCCGATGCGGTCGACGAGGTCCCCGAGCGCGCCGGCGTCGACACGGTAGAGGGCGGCGGCATTGGTGCCAAGGATCCTCTCCGTCTCGTCGGGGGGGACGTCCCGGAACCGCTCGGCGATCCAGGAGCGGGTGTGGGGGTAGGTGCCCTCGGGGTGGGGCAGGTCGTTGCCCCACAGCAGGTTGCCCACCCCGATGGCGTGCCGACGCACGATCTCGTCGGCGCCGGGCGTCGAGGCGGCGAAGAAGCAGTTCCGGTCGACGTAGGCGCTGGGGGGCATGCTGAGGTCGAGCCGGAAGGCGTCGCCGAACTTGCGGGTGTTGTGGGCGCCCTCCCACTTCTCGTCCATCCGGGTCACGATGTCGGGCACCCACCAGGCCCCGTTCTCGGCGATCGAGTAGCGGAGGTCGGGGTGGCGCTCGAACACGCCGGACAGCACGAGCACCCAGAACGGACGGGCCGCCCACCACCACGCCTCGGCCGCGTAGATCGACACGAACCCGGGCCCGAGCGGGTAGTCGGCCGGGCCGGCGCCCGAGTGGGTGTGCAGCACCATGCCGGCCTCGGCGCACGCCGCCCACACAGGGTCGTAGCAGGGGTCGATGTAGGCCGGCGCGTCGAACCAGCGGGTGGGGATCATGACGCCCCGCAGCCCGCGCCCGGCCGCAGCGTGGACCTCCGCCACGGCGTCGTCGACGCCGGCCGTGACCGGCACCACGGCCACGCCGATGCGCCGGTGGGGGTTGGTGGCGCAGAAGTCGGCCAGCCACCGGTTGTGGGCCCGGGCCCCGGCCTTGACCGCGGCGGGGTCGGCGCCGGCGCCCGATCCCAGGCCCGAGCCGAACGGCGAGCTGGCCAGCCGCCCGGTGCCCAGCACGTCGGCGTCGGGGAACAGCACCTCGGCCGCCACCCCCTCGTGGTCGAGGACGGCGTCCCGCACGGACGGGTCGTAGCCGGCCCGCATCTCGTGGTCGCCGGTCTCCTCGTCCCACTCCTCGACGAAGGCGGTGTTGACCATGCGCCCCGCCTCGAGCTCGGCCTGGTGGGTGTCGAACGCCTCGCGGAACCCGGGGTCCAGGTACTGGCGGTACACGTCGGGGGGCGGGCCGGCGTGGCCGTCGGCGGACACGACCAGATAGTTCGACACCCCTGAACCCCCCGAGTGAATTTCTGAAAGTGCTCCGATAATACGACCACGGGCTGTCGCCGGGTCAAGGGCTCAGGCCGTGCGCCGCCAGGCCACCAGCACCGGCTCGGCCTGCGCCTTGCGGGCCTGCTCCAGCGGCTTGCCGCAGTCCGGGATCGGGCGGGGACGGCTGTCCACCACCGCCTCCCAGGCCGCGTGGCGGCCGTCCGGCGACTCGGCCCGCAGCGCCACCACGCCGTCCGCCACCCGGTGGCCGGCCCGGCGCCAGCCGAGCCAGTCCCAGCCGATCTCGGCGAACGCCTGCCGCTCCAGGGCCTGGAGACCCGGGCCGCCGATGGCGGTGGAGCCCCGGTAGTGCGCCAGGACGTCGGCCACGGGGCCCTCCCGGTGCAGGATGCGGGCCATGACGGGGCGGTCGAGGTGGGCCCACATGGTGCCCTGGGGGAGGACGACGGCGGTGGGCGCGAACCGGTGTCCGCCGGTGTGGCTGGTCCGGCCCACGGCGTAGCCGGCGTCCCGCACGGCCGGGTCGGCGAGCAGCTCCATGGCCAGCAAGGTCCCGTCCCGCCCGCAGCACGGGTCGCGGCGGCCGTGCGCGCACACGAGGATGTCGCCCGCCGCGCCATCGCCGCCCGGGGTGTCGCCCCGGTCCCCGGCCAGCAGGGCCAGGGCGGCATCGACCTCACCGCCGGGCGGGGCGGCCCGGGACGTGCGCCGGTAGCCCCCGAAGCCCTCGCCGGCCGGGCGGTCGTACAGCACCACCCGCCGGTCCGTGGCGCCGCCCGGCGGCACGACGGCCTGGACGCGGACGCCGGCGGCACCGGCGGCCCCGTGCACGGGGGCCAGCTCGGCGATCTCGCCGATGTCGGCCGGCCACGGCAGCGGCCGGTCCACCAGCAGGAAGCCGCGCTGGTCGCCCGCGGTCCCGACGGCCTGGAGCCCCTCCGCGCGGGCCACCGCCGCGCACCGCAGGTCGGTCACCGCCCGACCGCGTCGAGGTCGAGGTGGAGCATGCGGGCGGCGTTGGTGCGCATGACCTTGTCCACCACGTCCTGGGGGACGCCGGCCATCAGCTCCTCGGCCACCGCCAGCGTGTCGGGCCAGGTGGAGTCGGTGTGGGGGTAGTCGGTCTCGAACGTGACGTTGTCGGGCCCCACGGCGTCGATGGAGTCGATGCCGTGGCGGTCGCGGAAGAAGCAGCCGTAGATCTGGCGGTAGTAGTAGGTGGAGGGCGGCTCGGGGACCAGGTCCTTGGTGTGGGCCCAGGCCCGGTGCTCCTCCCAGACGGTGTCGGCCCGCTCCAGGATGTAGGGGATCCAGCCGATCTGGCCCTCGCTGTAGGCCAGGACCAGGTCGGGGAACTGGACGAGCTTGCCGGAGAACAGCCAGTCCGACATCGAGGCCATGGCGTTGTTGAACGACAGGGTGGCGGCCACGCCCGTGGGGGCGTCGGGGGAGGTGGCCGGCATCCGCGACGACGACCCGATGTGCATGTTGACGGTGGTGCCGGTCTCGGCGCAGGCGGCCAGGAACGGGTCCCACGCGCCCGAGTGGATCGACGGCAGCCCGAGGTGCGGCGGGATCTCGGAGAAGCACACGGCGTGCACGCCCCGGTCCGCGTTGCGGCGCACCTCCGCAGCCGCCCGCTCGGCGTCCCACAGGGGGACGATGACCAGCGGGATGAGCCGGCCGGCCGAGTCGCCGCACCACTCCTCGACCATCCAGTCGTTGTAGGCCCGCACGCACGCCAGCCCCAGGTCCCGGTCGGTGGTGGCCTCGGTGAAGGTCTGGCCGCAGAAGCGGGGGAAGGTGGGGAAGCACAGCGAGGCGTCCACGTGGTTGAGCTCCATGTCGGCGACGCGGGCCCGGGGCTCGTAGCAGCCGGGCCGCATCTCCTCGTAGGTCATGGGCGTCATGGTCATCTCGTCGCGGGGGTAGCCCACGGCGGCCACGTGCCGCTTGTGGACGTACACCAGGTCCCCGAACACCCAGCAGTCGGCCTTCTCGGGGGCGTCGTCGTCGAAGGCCTGCTCGTAGTGGCCGCCGCCCACGTGGCGCATCCCGGCCACGCCCCGGCGCTCGATCCGCGGCCCCCGTTCCCGGAACCGGGCCGGCAGCCAGCGCTCCCACACGTGCGCCGGCTCGACCACGTGGTCGTCCACGCTGATGATCTTGGGGATCATGGCGGCGAGCCTATCTGAACCGCAGTTCACCACGCCGTACGCGGGATTCACTATCGTGGCGGCCCGATGGCGTCGCACGTGTGGACCGGGCGGGCGGACTCGACCGTTCTCGACCTCCTCGACCGGCGGCTGGCCGCCGACCCCGACGCCGAGTACCTCGACGTCTGCGGGACCAAGGTGTCGGCCGCGGCGGTGGCGGGCACCGCGGCCCGGCTGGCGGCGTCGCTCGCCCGCCTCGGCGTCCGGCCGGGCGACCGGGTGGCCACCCTGCTGGAGAACTCGATCGAGGCCGCCCTGGCCTGGTGGGGCATCGTCCACGCCGGGGCTGTGGCGGTCCCGGTCAACACCGCCTACAAGGGCGAGTACCTGCGCCACCAGTTGGCCGACTCGGGCTCCCGGGTCCTCGTCGTGGCGGCCGACCTGGCGGACCGGGCCGCCGAGGTGGCGCCCGGGCTCCCGGACCTCGCCCACGTGGCGGTGGTCGGGACGGCGGGCGGGCCGCCACCCGGCCCCGGGGCCACCCTCCACGCCTGGGACGACCTGCTGGCCGCCGACCCGGCGCCACCCGCTGCCGTCCGGCCCGGCGACCTCGCCACCTTCGTCTACACCGGCGGCACCACCGGCCCCTCCAAGGGCTGCATGCTGAGCCACAACTACCACGAGGCCCTGGCCCGCCAGATCGGCATCTGCTGGGAGCGGACCGCCGACGACGTCGTGTGGACCCCGCTGCCCCTGTTCCACTTCAACGCCATCGTGACCGCCGTGCTGGGGCCGCTGGTGTACGGGGGCCGGGCCGCCATCTACCGCCGCTTCTCGGTGTCGAACTTCTGGCCGGAGATGAACCGCACCGGCGCCACCGTCACCTCCACGCTGGGGACCATGGCCTACCTGCTGGCCCACGACGTCGACCGGCCGGAGATGCCCCGCTCGGGCGCGCCCGAGGCCAACACGTCCCTGCGGCTCATCGGGGCGGCGCCCCTGCCGGTCGAGGTGGACGGCGTGTTGCGGGCCCGCTTCGGCGTCGAGACGTTCAGCGGGGCCTACGGGGTCACGGAGGCCAGCCTCGTGTCGTGGCAGCCGCCCGGCGTGCGCAACAAGCCCAACGCCGCCGGCGTGGTCAACGTCGAGTTCTTCGACGTGCGGATCTTCGACGACGACGACGCCGAGGTCGGCCCGGGCGTGGACGGCGAGATCGTGGTCCGGCCCAAGCGCCCCCACGTGATGTTCGAGGGCTACTGGGGGCGGCCGGAGGCCACCGTCGAGTCCAGCCGCAACTGGTGGTACCACACGGGCGACATCGGCCACGTCGACGAGGACGGCTTCCTGTTCTTCGTCGACCGCAAGGCCGACTACCTGCGGCGGCGGGGCGAGAACATCTCCAGCTTCGAGGTCGAGCGCATCCTCATGTCCCACGGGTCGCTGGCCGACGTGGCGGTCCACGCGGTGCCGAGCGACCTGACGGAGGACGACCTCAAGGTCACGGCCACCCTCGCCGAGGGCGCCGTGCTGACCGAGGAGGAGCTGTTCCGCTGGTGCGTCGACCGGCTCCCGTACTTCGCCCTGCCCCGCTACGTCGAGTTCCGTGAGTCCCTGCCCCGCAGCCCGGTCGGCCGGGTCCTCAAGCGCGAGCTCCGCGCCGAGGGCCCGGGCCGGGCCTGGGACGCGGAGGCGGCGGGGGTGGAGTACGAACGGCGCTGACCACCCATAGCGATTTGGCGGCGGTCACGTCGCATATGCGACGTATGCGCCGCCAAATCGGCAGTCAGTCGATCGTCCGGGCGCAGCGCTCGGCACGCCCGGCCACGGCGCCGACCAGGCGGGGCGGGAGGTCGCTGCCGAGGTCGGCGACCTCGTCGGCGGCCTTGGCGAACGCGCCCGGGGCCCCGGCCGCCAGGCGGGTGGCACGGTCGCAGAGCCGGTCCGCCTCGACGCCGAGGTCGCTCGCCAGGGTGGTCCAGGTGCCGGCCCGTTGCACGTGCAGGCGGTAGTCACCGCCGAGCTTCATGGCCATCTTCAGGTCGCGCTCATGGGCGTACGGCAAGGCCGAGGCGATGTCGTAGAGGGGAGCGAGGCGGACCTGGCCGCCCTGCAGGAGCAACGAGTAGTTCTTCGCGTGGGCGTCGGTGCCTGCGATGACCCAGTTCCAGAGCAGTGCGTCGGCGAACCGCCACACGGCATCGCTCGCGGCGCCGGCGGGCATGACCCGCCGGAGCAGGGCGGCCACGTCCGCCGGCCCCGGGCCGCCCTCGGCCTGGTACTTCATCGACGGGTGCAGGCCGAGCGCCTGGCACACGTCCTCCTGGTGGACCCGGACGCGGGTCCGGCCCGGTCGCCGGGCGCGGTCGTAGCGCTGGATCGCGACCGCGCTCTGGCCCGCGACCCTGACGAGCTCGGTCCGGACGACGGGCAGGCCGAGCAGGGAAGCGGCTCGCAGGCACAGGTGCTCGTTCAGGTCGTGGTCGTCGAAGCCCGTGATGGCGGGCTTGAGGATGTGACTGGTGGCTTCCGCGCCCTCCGGTAGGCCCCACCGGCCGTCCTGGTACACCAGCGCCGTCTTCGCCTGGGCGCCGGCCAGGCTGAAGCGACCGGTGAAGTCGGCCCCGAGCCAGGCAGAGGTGTCACGCTGTAGCTCCCGCAGCCGCTCGGCGACCTGGGCGTCAGTCAGCCATCTGATCGCACCGTCCCGCTGGGCGGCCTCGGCCAGGCCGGACTCGCGGACGAAGCGCACCGCTCCGGCACAATCGAGCCCGACCGGGCTGGCGAGCAGGCCGAACGGCGATCCCGCGGACACCTGGAACCGTTCGGCCCACCGCCGCAGGACCCGGTCGTTGTCCGGGAGAAGGCCCCAGAGCCACGGCGTTACCGAGTCGTCGGCGTGTCGCTGGACCTGTACGGGCATCGACAGCGACAACGGCGTGGGGTCGCGTCGGGACCTGTAGTCCTCGTCGTAGGCGAACTCGAGCTGGTTGCGCCGGTCGCGCCGCAGCTCACCCGCCACATGGTCACCGATGAGCACGACGAGGCGGTCGTTCATCGCCCCAGGTAGTCCTCGAGGAAGGCGTCCAGGTCGAGGTCGTCTCCCCGGGCGTCCCCGGCCGGGTCGTCCGAGCGCAGGCCGAGGTCCAACGCGTCGAGCAGCCGCAAGACCGCAGCGAGGTCGACCGTGGCCTTGCCGTTCTCGAAGTCGGACACCCACTTGCGGGACACGGCGGCGCGGCGCGCCGCTTCGGCCTGGCTCCAACCCCGGTCCAGGCGGCGACCGCGAGCAAGCGCGGCCAGGTCATGGGCGGTGTGGATCCTCATGGCGAACGTCGTCCTGCGCTGGCTGTCACCGAACGGTGACCATCCTACCCTGTAACCGTTCGGTGGCAATGGCCACACGTCACCGTACGGTGACAACTCATTTGGCGGCGGTCACGTCGCATATGCGACGTATGCGCCGCCAAATCGCTATGCGGTCGCCTTGGCCGCCAGCTTGCCGATCTCGATGCCCGTGCCGGTGCGCTGGATGCGGCCGGTGTCGTAGGGCCGGACGGCGACGTCGTGGTCGCCGGCCTCGGCCCGCAGGGCGGCGACCGTGGAATCGGCCTCGGCCCGGTGGGCGAAGGGGTCGAAGTGGTACCAGCGCATGGCGTTCTCGTGCGTGATCCTGGCCAGCTCGGCGTCGGGGACATCGGCGGCCACGGCCGCCAGCTCCTCGGGCGCGTCGGGCCAGGACGAGTCGGAGTGCGGGTAGTCGCACTCCCAGGCGATGTTGTCGAGCCCGATCAGGTCCCGCAGGCGGATGCCGACCGGGTCGGCGATGAAGCAGGTCAGGAAGTGCTGGCGGAACACCTCGCTCGGCGTGCGGTCGCCGAAGTCCTGGCCGGTCCAGCGGTGGTGCATCTCATACGTGCGGTCCAGCCGGTCGAGGAAGTAGGGGATCCAGCCGGTCCCGCCCTCGGACAGCGCGATGCGGATGTCCGGGAACTGCTTGATCACCCGCGACCACAGCAGGTCGGCCGCGGCCTGGCAGATGTTCATCGGCTGCAGGGTGATCATCACGTCGACGGGGGCGTCCGGCGCGGTCACCGCCAGCCGGCCCGACGACCCCAGGTGGATGGACAGCACGACCCCCTCGTCGCAGCATGCCCGCCACAGCGGGTCCCAGTGGTCGCTGTGGAAGCTGGGGTAGCCGAGGGTGGCCGGGTTCTCGGTGAAGGTGACCGAGCGGACGCCCTTGGCCGCCAGCCGGCGGACCTCCTCGCCGGCCAGGTCGGGATCCCACAGCACGGGCAGGCCCATCGGGATGAACCGCCCGGGGTACGAGCCGCACCACTCGTCCACGTGCCAGTCGTTGTAGGCCCGCAGCACCGCCAGCGCCAGGTCCTTGTCGTCGCACACGGCGAACAGCCGGCCGCTGAAGCCGGGGAACGAGGGGAAGCACATGGAGCCGAGGACGCCGCCGGCGTTCATGTCCTTGATGCGCTCGCCGACGTCGTAGCAGCCCGGGCGCATCTCGTCGTAGGCCGTCGGCTCGATGCCGTACTCCTCCTTGGGCCGGCCGGCCACGGCGTTGAGCCCGATGTTGGGGATCCTGGCCCCCTCGAACTCCCACACCTCCGAGCCGTCGGGCTCGCGCACGACGTGGGGCGCCCGGTCCCGCCAGCGCTCGGGGATGTGCGCGTCGAACAGGCCGGGCGGCTCCACCAGGTGGTCGTCGACGCTGACGAGGATCATGTCGTCTGCCTGCATGGCTACCCCCTCCACCCGGACCGAACTGCGGTCCGCAATCGTGAACTATAGTTCAGCCGATCAGACACAGCGTTCGGAGGGGGACGAGAGATGGCTGACGAGCCGGTCTACGCCGAGCGGATGTTCCCGGCACCCGTGGACCCCGGCATCGCCCGGCCGGACCGGGCGGTCTCGTCGGTCACCCACGGCACGGAGGCGTGGCTCACCGGCCGGGGCGGCGAGGGGTCGGCCTGGTACCAGGGCGGCGGGTCGGCGTCCGACCGGGCGGTGCAGGGCATCACCGTCTACCCGCCGACCGGCGGGGTCCAGACCCAGGGCGACCCGTTCGAGCCGGTCAGGATCGGGATCCTCATCGACATGGACCTCAACCAGTTGCTCGCCGACTGGATCGATCCCACGATGCTGGCCCTCGAGGACGCGCTCAACGAGGGCGTGTACTCGCGGGGTCCGATCCAGCTCGTCGTGGCCGACGCCCGCGGGCTGCCGCGGGAGAACTACCGCAAGGTGATCGACGGCTACCGCTGGCTCGTCGAGCAGGGCTGCGTCGTCGTGCTCGGCCCGATGATCTCGGACAACTCGCTGGTCCTCCAGGACACCGCCAACGAGCTGGGCGTCGCCTGCATCGGCTGGACCGGCGCCCATCGCTTCGCCTCCGAGTACTGCTTCACGGTGGCCAACGGCGACATCCCGACCGAGGGCGTCATGTGCGCCCAGTGGCTGGCGGCCCGCGGATTAACCCGGGTCGGCTCGTTCTGGGAGCAGGGCTCGTCCGGGCGCGACTACGCCGACTACTTCCGGGACACGGCCGGGCAGCTGGGTCTCACCGTCGTGCGGGAGGTCAGGCTCGAGCCCAACCCCAGGGGACTGCGCGACGACCTGGCCATGATGCGGGACCTCGGGGTCGAGGGCCTGTACTACGGGGGCTACGGCTACGCCACGTTCCACTTCGCCGAGGCGCTGTCCGCCCTCGACTGGGACCCGCCCCGGGTGATGGGGACCGCCTTCATGTTCTATTCCAACTCCAACCGGTGGGCCGAGGGCCTGGAGGGCTGGCACGGCGTCGACCAGCTGGGCGAGGACGGCGCCAACCCCAACTACGAGGCCATGACGGCCCGGTTCGCCAAGCGGTTCGGGCGGACGACCCGCAACGTGGTGGTGGCGCTGGCCTACGACACTGCCCGGGTCGCCATCCACGGCATCGGCAACGCCGCCATCCCCACGCCCCGGCACGTGAAGGAGGGCATGGAACGGATCCGCTGGATGCCCGCCACCAACGGCGGCCCCGGCACCTACATCCAGTTCGGGCCCCATGACCGCAAGGGCTACAAGGGCGACTTCCTCACCATCCGCGAGCTGCGGGGGGGCGAGCTGCGCTTCGACGGGTACCACCGCCCCGAATGGCCGTCCAACGCCGCGTCCTGACGCCGCCGTGCCCAACGACAAGGTCTACATCCACGAGCTGATCGACATCGTCGGCCACAACCGCGCCCGCTACATGCACCACATGACCGCCAACTGGGTGCCGGTGGCCCGCGCCGAGCGCAACCAGCAGTGCTTCGGCGTGTGGGCCACGGTCGGCTCCACGGGCCGGTGGCCCGAGGTCGTCAACATGTGGGAGCTCGACGGTTGGGACGGCCTGGTGGCCAACTTCGCCCACGAGGTCGTCGGCCCCGGTGCCCAGGACCCGTCGCTGGCCGAGTGGTGGGCGGTGGCCGCGGGCCTGCGCCGCGGCGGCCTCGACCGCATCGTCGTGCCCGAACCGTGGACCCGGCCGATCGACGCCCTGGTGGCCGACGGGGTGCGGGGCGAGCCCTACGCCCACGAGGTCGTCACCGTCCCGCCGGGGACGTCGCCCCGGCTGCTGGCGGCGGTGCGGGCCGAGGGCGTCGCCGCCTGGGCCGCGGTGGGGGCCGAGTGCGTCGGCGCCTTCCGCGTGGCCATGGGGGCCGACACGGAGGCGATCCTGCTGTGGGCCCTGCCGGACTGGGCCGCCTGGGGCCGGGCCGAGCGGGCCTGGCTGGCGGCGTCCGCGGGGGAGGGGCCGCTGGCCGGCTGGCGTGCCACGCTGCTGTCGCTGGGAGCCACCTGGCAACGGACCCTCCTGACCGACGCGCCCCTGGCGCCGCTGCGCCTCGGCCGCCAGCCGGATGCGTCCGACCGCCTACCCCTGGAGTCGCTGTGAGCCCCGACCCGCAACCGCAACTGAACGAGATCGGCTTCTACGGGCTGGCCGGGCACTCGGGGACCCCGCGCGACCTGGTGGGCGAGGTGACGGAGGCCGAGCGGCTGGGCCTCGGGGCCGTGTTCCTGTCGGAGCGGTTCAACACCAAGGACGCCGCCGTGCTGTCGGGCGCGGCCGGCGCGGTGAGCGACACGATCGGCGTGGCCACGGGTGCCACCAACCACAACACCCGCCACCCGCTCGTCACGGCCACGTTCGCCACCACCATGCACCGGCTGACCGGCGGCCGGTTCGCCCTGGGGCTCGGCCGGGGCTTCGACCCCCTGTTCGACGTCATGGGGCTGCCCCGGGTCACGATGGCGCAGATCGAGGACGTGGTCGGGATCCTGCGGCGGCTGTGGGCCGGCGAGGCGGTGATGGGCCACGACGGCCCGGCCGGGCGCTTCGCGTTCCTGCAGCAGGACCCGACCTTCGCCGAGGACATACCGGTCATGCTGGTGGCGCTGGGCGAGCGCACGCTGGAGTTCGCCGGGGGCCTTGTCGACGGCGTTGTCCTGCACACGTTCTTCACCGACGAGGCCCTGGCCCGCAGCGTCGCCGCCGTGCGGCGCGGCGCCGAGAAGGCGGGGCGGGACCCGGCCGCGGTGCGGGTGTGGTCGGTGCTGGCCACGGTCGGCGACCACATCGACGAGGAGCTGCGACTGCGCAAGCTCGCCGGCCGGCTGGCCACCTACCTGCAGGGCTACGGCGACCTCCTCGTGCGCGTCAACGGCTGGAACCCCGGCGAGCTGGCCCGCATCCGCCAGGCCGACGTCATGACCGGGGCCCGGGGGGCGCTCGATGCCACCGCCACGGTGGACGAGCTGCGGGCCCTCGACGAGATCCTGCCCCGCGAGTGGCTCGGCGCGTCGGCCACCGGCAGCCCCGAGCGGTGCGCGTCCCGGATCCTCGACCAGTACGAGGCCGGGGCCGACGCGGTCATCCTCCACGGGGCGACCCCGGCGGAGCTGGCACCCGTGGTGGCGGCCTACCGGGCCGCGCGGCCCGACCGCGGCGCGGGCGCGGCCGCCAACCCGGGGCGCGCCGGGTGACCGGCCCGCCGCCGGTCCCGGCGACCGTCCGGGACCCGGCGGACCTCACCCCGGCCTGGCTCACCGCCGCCCTCCGCTCGGGCGGGCACCGCGTCACCGTCACGGCTGCCCGCCACGAGCCGGTGGGCACCGGCCAGATGGCGGCCTGCTACCGGCTCCACGTCGAGGCCGAGGCGGCGCCCGGCGACGACCGGCTCCCGGCCTCGCTGGTGGCCAAGGTGCCGCCCGCCGACGCCGACCTCGGGCTGCTCGCCGCCGGGGCCTACCGGAACGAGGTGGCGTTCTACGCGGAGCTGGCGCCGACCGTGGCCGTGCGGGCGCCGGCCTGCTGGTACCACGCCACCACCGACGACGGGGCGGGCTTCACCCTCCTCCTGGACGACCTGGCGCCGGCCCGGCAGGGCGACCAGGTCGCCGGCTGCAGCCCGGGCCAGGCCAGGGATGCGCTGGTGAACCTGGCCGGCCTCCACGGGCCCCGCTGGTGCGACCCCACGCTGGCCGACCTCGCGTGCCTCACCCCCGTCGACCCTGCCAGCGCGGCGCTGCTGGCCGACATCCTGGGCCCCGCCACCGACACGTTCTGCGACCGGTACGGCGACCGGCTGGCCGCGGAGGACGTGGAGGTGCTGCGGGCGGTCCCGGCCGTCGTCGCCGCCTGGACGCTGGCCCGGCCCGAGCGCTTCGCACCCGTCCACGGCGACTACCGCCTCGACAACCTGCTGTTCCCACCCGCGGGCTCCGGCGTGGCCGCGGTCGACTGGCAGACCGTGGGCCTGGGCCTGCCGGCCCGCGACGTGGCCTTCCTCCTGGGGACCTGCCTGGCGGTGGGCGACCGGCGGGCCCACGAGAAGGACCTCGTCGCCGCCTACCACGGGGCCCTGGTCGGCCACGGGGTGGCGGGCTACGGCCTCGACGACTGCTGGGACGACTACCGCTTCGCCCTGATCCAGGGCCCGCTCATCGCGGTGACGGGCGCCGCCTTCAGCCGGCGCACCGCCCGGGGCGACGACATGTTCACGGCCATGGCCGCCCGCTCCTGCGCGGCCGTCCGGGACCACGGCACCCTGGCGCTGGCCACGGACTAATACACATGTCTTGACACTGGCGCGGCCGTCCCGCACTGTGCGGCTGGGCGGGGTGCGGGCCCGGCTTCCAGGGGGGAAGACATGACCGACCTACTCGACCCGCCGGCGCCACCGCCGGCCGTTGACGTCGCCGCGCCGCCCGCCGAGCCGGCGGTGCGACCCGCCGCCGGCGCGCCGCTCGTCCTCGCGGCCCTGCTGCTGGGGGCCGGGCTCATCCACGCCACCATGGCGCCGCCGCACCTCGCCGAGTCCGCGGTCGAGGGCGCCGGGTTCGTCGTCGCCGCCTGGCTGCAGGTCCTGCTGGCCGCGGCGGTGCTGGTCCGGCCCCGCCGGTGGGTCCTCGGTGCCGTGGTCGCCGTGAACGCGGTGCTGCTCGTGGCGTGGGTGGTGAGCCGGACCGCCGGGCTGCCGGTCGGCGCCCACCCCGGCCACGCGGCCACCTTGTCGTTCGTGGACGGCGCGTGCGCCGCGCTGGAGGTCGGTGCCGTCCTGCTGGCCGGGATGCTGCTGCTGGGCGCCCCGGCGCGCCTGCTGCGGGGTGGCGGAGCGGCGTTGGCCGGCCTGGCCGCGGTGGTCGTCGCCACTGCGGCGGTGGCGTCGCCGTCGGCCCGCGACCACGCGTCCGCCAGCCACGGCGAGCACGCCCACGGCGACATGGCCGCGGCGGCGCCCCACGGCCACGACGGCGCCGCGGGGCCCGCGGGGCAGGCCGACGACGCCGGGTTCGCCGCCCTGTCCAACGGTCACCAGCACGAGCGCGGCCAGGACGCGCCGCTGTCGGACGAGGAGCGGGTCACGCTGGCCGGCCAGCTGGCCGCCACCGCCGCCCTGGTCGAGCAGTTCCCCACGATCGCCCACGCCGAGGCCGCGGGCTGGCGGCGGGCGGGGCCGTTCTCGCCCGGCCTCGGCACGCACTACCGGGGGCCCGGCTTCGGCCTGAACCCCGACGGCGACATGGACCCCGAGGACCTGTCGTCGCCCCTGCTCGTGTTCGACGGGCTCGGTCCCGACGCCCCGCTCGCCGGGTTCATGTACACGGCCTACGGCACCCAGGGCGAGCCGGCCGGGTTCGCCGGGCCCAACGACCACTGGCACTTCCACGAGTCGGTGTGCGTCGTGATCGGACCGGGCGGCGCCATCGACACACCCTTCGGCGCCGACCTGGAGGGCGTCACCGAGCAGATGTGCACCGACGTGGGTGGCAGCTGGATCGACAACACGGGCTACATGGTCCACGTCTGGAACGTGCCGGGGTACGAGTCGCCGGACGGGATGTTCACCGAGCTCAACCGGAAGATCACCTGCCCGGACGGCAGCTACGACCGGATCGACATCGGGGACCTGGGGACCCGGGACAGCGTCTGCCTGAACCCGTGACCCGGGAGACGGCCCGCGGCCGGCGCACCCGGGAGCGCATCCTCGACACGGCCGAGCGGCTGTGGAGCGAGCGCGGCGTGGCCGGCGTGTCGATGCGGGAGATCCGCATCGCCGCCGGCCAGCGCAACAGCTCGGCGCTCCAGTTCCACTTCGCCGGGCGCGACGGCCTCCTCCTGGCGCTGGCGGAGCGCCACCTGCCGCGGGTAGCGGAGCGCCAGGAGGAGATCCACGCCGTGCTGGTGGCCGACGGCCGGGAGGACGATCCCGCCGGGCTGGTCGAGGTGCTGGTCGCCGCCCAGGCCGACTACCTGCGGCGGGGGCCGTCCGAGCGGGCCTGGGTCAGGGTGGCGGCCGAGCAGGCCGGCCGGCCGGACGTGGCCGTGGAGCAGATGTCGAGCCACGTCCCGCCGGTCGTCCGCCAGGTGGCGACGCGGCTCTACGGGCACCTCGTGGCCTTCCTGCCGCCGGAGCTGGCGGTCGAGCGGCTGCTGGCCGTGACGTCGGCGTGCAACCACCTGTGCGCCGATCGGGCCCGCCTGGAGGACGCGGGCTCCGGTGCCGCCCGCCCGGTCGTGCCGTTCGAGCGGTGGCGCGCCAACCTGCTCGACATGGCCGTCGCCGCCGTCCTGGCGGACCCGGCTACAGCCGGCCCGGCAGGCGCAGGGGCTCGGGGACCCAGTCGGGCGAGCGGCGCTCCTTGAAGGCCCGGAAGCCCTCGACCGGCTCGGGGCCGGCCAGGCTGGCGTCCATGCTCATGCGGTCGTAGCGACCGTAGTAGTCGTCGATGACCCGGGTGACCGCCAGGCGGGCGTCCGGCGCGGCACGGCAGCACCAGGCCAGTGCGTCGCTCGCCTCGGCCGGCAGGTCGTCGTGGGCGACGACGCGGGCCACCAGCCCCCAGGCCTCCGCCTCGCCGGCCGTCACGGTGCGGCCGGTCAGGAGCATGTCCCGGGCGCGTGCCGGCCCGATCTGGCGGGGGAGGAGCTGGGCGTAGTTGGTGTCCGCGATGCCCCGGAACAGCTCGGGCGCCCGGAAGGTGGCCCGGTCGCTGGCCACGGCCACGTCGGCCAGCATGGCCATCACGAGGCCGCCGCCCTGGCACAGGCCGTTGACGGCGCACACCACGGGCTTGCGGGAGGCGCGGATCGCCTCGAACGGCGTGACGTCCATGCCGAGCAGCGGGAGCGGGTCGCCCCAGCCGTCGCGGTCGTCACCGCCCAGGTCGCCGCCGGGGATGAACACGTCGCCCGTCCCGGTGAGCAGCAGCCCGCCCAGGTCGGGGTCCCGGTTGACGAGGTCGACGGCGTAGCGGACGCCGAAGTACATCGCCGGGGTCATGGCGTTGCGGGCCTCGGGCCGGTCGACGGTCACGGTGGCCAGCGCGCCTCGCCGCTCGAAGCGGAGGTGCGGGGTGCCGAGCCAGTCGCCGGACGGCGGTCGCGGTTCGGCGTTCATTTCTCGGAACATAGCTTCATTTGAACGAAGGCCGCTACCATCCGCCGGATGACCGCCGGCCTCAGCCGCCGCGAGCTCCGCCGCCAGCAGCACGCCGAGCTGAACCGCAACCAGTTGCTGGACGCGGCGGAGGAGGTGTTCGGGGCCAAGGGCTTCCACGACACCACCCTCAAGGAGGTGGCCGACCTGGCCGAGTTCTCGGTGGGGTCGGTGTACTCGTTCTTCCCCAGCAAGGACGAGCTGTTCCTCCAGGTGTTCCTTCGCCGCGGCGCCCAGCTCCTGCCGGCCATGGAGGCGGTGGTGGGCAGCGACGACCCGCCGCTCGACCAGCTGCGCAGCCTCGTCGACCTCGAGGTGGGCTTCTTCCGCGACCACCGCCACTTCGCCCGCATGTACCTGCGGTCGGCGCCGTCCTCGTCGCTGCCGCCGATGCCCGTGTACGACGGGTTCAGGGCCAACTTCGAGCGGGCCATGGAGCTGCAGGCCCGGGTGTTCGCCCGCGGCCAGGAGTCCGGGGAGCTGCGCCACGGCGACCCCTACGTGCTGGCCCGCATGCTGAGCGGCATCGTGGCGACGTTCCAGCTGCTCGACCCGGCCACCGGATCCGACGACGCGGTCCCCGGCGGGGGCATGGACATCGGGGACCTCCACGAGATCGTCGTGGGCGCGTTCGCCGTGGGGCGGCACCGCTAGCCATGGCGACGACGGAGGCCGGGCCGGGCCGGATCACCGACGAGGCCGTCGCCCGGCTGCGGGCCCGCATCGGGGTGGCCGAGCCGCACCCGCAGCCACCCCACCACCGCGAGCTGACGGCCGATGTCTTCCGTCACGTCGCCGAGGCCTACGGGGACGACAACCCGCTGTGGTGCGACCCCGGCTACGGCGCGACGACCCGCTGGCAGGGCCCGATCGCCCCGCCCCCGCTGGTCGGCGGCGACACGCTCGTGGGCGAGGACGAGGTGACGGCGGTGGCCCCCGAGGCCCGCGAGCTGATGAAGGGCGACCCGCTGCGGGGCGTCCACGCCTTCTACGGCGCCAGCGCCCGCGAGTGGTGGGCACCGCTGCTCCCGGGCGCCCGGGTCACCCGGCGCAACGCCCTCGTCGGTGTGCTGGACAAGCCGAGCGAGTTCGCCGGGCGGGCGGTCCACGAGTGGACCGGCCAGGTGTTCCGCCAGGCGGGCGGCCCCCTGCTGTCGGCCCAGTACCGGCTCATGATCCGCACCGAGCGGGACAGGGCCCGCCAGGCCCGCAAGTACGACGAGGTCGAGCTGGCGCCGTACACCGACGAGCAGATCGCCGAGATCGAGGCGCAGTACGCCACCGAGCGCCCGCGGGGCGCGGACCCCCGCTGGTGGGAGGACGTCGCCGTCGGCGACACGGTCGGGCCCATGGTGAAGGGCCCCCTGACCGTCACCGACATGATCTGCTGGCACGTCGGGATGGGGATGGGCCTGTACGGGGTCGCCGCCCTCCGGCTGGGAGCGGCCAACCGCCGGCGCATCCCCCGCTTCTTCCACCGCGACCCCCAGAACGTCCCCGACGTGATGCAGCGCGTCCACTGGGACCCCGAGTTCGCCCGCCGCTCCGGCAACCCCGCCACGTTCGACTACGGCCGCATGCGGGAGACCTGGCTCGTCCACCTGTGCACCGACTGGATGGGTGACGACGCCTGGCTGTGGCGCCTGGACTGCGAGTTCCGCCGCTTCAACTACGTCGGGGACACCCAGTGGCTGCGGGGCACCGTCACCCGCCGCTACCTGGCCGGCGGCGACCGCCCCGCGGTCGACCTCGACCTCGTGGCCGAGAACCAGCGGGGCGAGCTGACCACGCCCGGGCACGCCACCGTCCTGCTGCCGAGCCGGGAGCACGGCCCGGTGCGCCTCCCCGACCCGCCCGGCGGCGCCGCCGACCTGACGGCCGCCCTCGACGCCGTGGCCACCGGCTTCGCCGACGGCACGGCCTGGGCCGACCGGTGACGCCGCCCGACGCTGCCGGCGCCGGCTACCGCTCGGTGGACGGGGTGGCCGTCACCCTCGACGGCGCGGTCCTGCGCCTCCACCTCGACCGCCCCGCCCGGCGCAACGCCCTCGACGACACCATGGTCGCCGGCCTGGTCGACGCCCTCGACGCCTGCGGGCGCGACGAGCGGGTCCGCTGCGTGGTGCTG
>DASSUD010000400.1:0-13761 GCA_035707385.1 Acidimicrobiales bacterium | reverse complement strand
GCGGGGATGTACCCGGTGTCACCGTTGCCGGCCTCGAAGTCGGCGTAGGCGGAGTCGAGGTCGGCGGAGATGCGGAACTCGACGCCGTCGAGCTTGGCCAGCGTGCCGTCCTCGTAGATGCCGCCGTTCCACTCGTCGTTGCGCACCAGGTTGATCGTGACCTCGTGCTCCCAGGGCTCCTCCTGCATGAACGGGCCGTTGCCGATCATGATGTCCTGTTCCCACTGGGTGGAGTCGTCCAGCTCGAAGACGGCCTCGGGCATCGGCGAGAACACCGGGTGGCTCACCACTGCGGGGAAGTCCCAGAACGGGTCGGTCAGCTCGACGGTGAGGGTGTTGGCCTCGTCGTCGGCGGTGAGACCGGTGATCTCGTCCGCGGTGCCCTCGGTGACCTCGGTGGCGCCGGCGATGGGCGCCAGGTGGTAGCTGATCTCGGAGGCGAGGTCGTCGGAGGCGGCGCGGTCCCACGCCTTCTTGAACGAGCTGGGCAGCACCGGGCTGCCGTCGGAGAACACCTGGTCCTCCTTGAGCGTGAACACCCAGGTCTGGCCGTCCTCGCTCTCCCACGACTCGGCGACCTGGCCCTTGAGCTCGGGGTCGCCCTCGCCGCTGAAGTCGAACTCGGTCAGACCGTCGTACAGCAGGGCCCCGACCTGGGCGCCCTGCAGGACGCCGGCCAGGGCCGGGTCGATGTGGTCGGGCTCCCCCTGGGCGAAGTTCTGGAGGTCGATGAGGGTGCCACCCTCGGGACCTTCGGGCTGCTCGGCGGTCTCGCCGGCGTCGGAGCTCTCGTCGTCGTCGTCACCGCCGCAGGCGGCGGCCACGAGAGAGAGCCCCAGGATGAGAGCAAGGAACGTGAAGCTCCTGCGCTGTCGTCTCACTACTAGGACCTCCTAGTGATGGTCAGGATGACCGCGGGGCACCGGCGGGCGACGAGCGGCCCGGGCGTGGCCCGAGGGATCGGGACACGTCCGGGGAGCGAGCCACGGCTGTCGTACGGCGACCCTCCCTGCGGTGTTCGCACCCGGTAGCTCGCAACGGACCACCGGTGAACGGGGCGAACTTAGCAGGAACGTCCGGCTCGACGCTGATTCGGTGGCGGCTGCGTCGTCCCAGGCGCCTGTTGTCTGGGCATTTACATCAGCTTGTCGCCACATCGTCACACAACCTGTAGGCCCGCCGGTGCTGCGCTCACACGGCCGCCCACCCTGACCCCCCGTGATAGCACGATGTGGCGGCGGTCACACAACGGGCGCGCAGAATCGACCGTTCCCCGCCCCGGCGCGCGCTCAGGAGCGGTCGCGGTAGCGGACGATGCCCGCGAACGAGTCGGGGTCGAGGCTGGCCCCGCCCACCAGCGCCCCGTCGACGTCGGGGCACGCCATGAGGTCGGCCGCGTTCTCGGGCTTGACCGAGCCGCCGTACTGGATGCGCACCGCGTCGGCCGGCCCCGCCCCCACCACCGACGCCACCGTGGACCGCACGGTGGCGCACACGACCTGGGCGTCCTCGGGTGTGGCCGTCCGGCCTGTGCCGATGGCCCAGATCGGCTCGTAGGCGATGACCAGCCCACCCACCTGCTCGGGCGACAGGCCGGCCAGCCCGGTCTCCACCTGCCCGGTCACCTTGGCCTCGGTGGTGCCCGCCTCGCGCTCGTCGAGGGTCTCCCCCACGCACAGGATGGGCGTCATGCCCGCGGCCAGGATGGCCCGCACCTTGAGGTTCACCGTCTCGTCGGTCTCGCCGAACAGCTGGCGGCGCTCGGAGTGCCCGGCGATCACGTAGGCCACGTCCAGCTTGGCCAGCATCGCCGGCGACACCTCGCCGGTGTAGGCCCCCTCGGACTCCCAGTGGCAGTTCTGGGCACCGATGGCGACGGGGGGCGGGTCCTTCTCGGCCAGGAAGTACGTCTGGACCGTGCGGATGTCGGTGAACGGCGGGTGGATCGACACGTCGACCACCGCGAAGTCCTCGGGCGCGAGGACGTAGACCAGCTTCTGGACGAGCGCGGTCGCCTCGAAGTGGTTGAGGTTCATCTTCCAGTTGCCACTGATGAGCGGCTTGCGGGCCGGCCCGGCCATCGTCACGCCTTCCACTCGCCCCGCAGGGCGGCCAGGCCCGGCAGGTCGCCCTGCTCGAGCAGCTCCAGGGAGGCGCCCCCGCCGGTCGAGACGTGGTCCACCTCGCCGTCCAGCCCGAACTGGGCCAGCGCCGCCGCGCTGTCACCCCCGCCCACCACCGTGAACCCGGACGTGTCGGCCACGGCCCGGGCCACGGCCCGGGTCCCGGCCTCGAAGCGGGGGTCCTCGAACACGCCCATGGGGCCGTTCCAGAACACCGTGCGGGCCTCGGCGATGCGGTCGCCGAAGTCGGCGGCCGTCCCCGGGCCGACGTCGACGCCCGTCCACCCGGCCGGGACCGAGGTGCCGACCTGGCGGACGTCGCCGCCCGCCGCCGGGTTCGTCAGCTCGCCGCCGGGGCCGAGGGCGGTGATGTCCGACGGCAGCACCAGCCGGTCGCCGTGCTCGTCGAGCAGCGCCCGGCAGGTGTCCACCATGTCGTCCTCGAACAGGCTGTCGCCGACGCCCGCGCCGCGGGCGGCCAGGAACGTGAAGCACATCCCGCCCCCGACGAGCAGCGAGTCGGCCACCGCCAGCAGCGCCTCGATGACCTTCAGCTTGTCGCTGACCTTGGAGCCGCCGAGGATGGCCACGAACGGCCGCGTCGGGTGCGACCGGAGCCCGCCCAGCACCTCGACCTCCCGGGCCAGCAGCCGGCCCGCGGCCGAGGGCAGGAACTGCGGGGGGCCGACGATCGAGGCGTGGGCCCGGTGCGAGGCGCCGAAGGCGTCGTTGACGTAGGCGTCGAACCCCTCGATCAGCCGGGCCACGAAGGCCGGTTCGTTGGCCTCCTCGCCCGGGTCGTAGCGGAGGTTCTCCGCCAGATCGACGCCGGGGGCCAGCTCGGCCAGCCGGGCCCGCACGGGGGCCACCGAGTACCTGGGGTCGGGTGTGCCCTTGGGCCGCCCGAGGTGGGTGCACGCCACCACGTGGGCACCCTGGGCGCGCAGCCACTCGATCGTGGGCAGCGCGGCCCGGATGCGCAGGTCGTCGGTGATCCGGCCGTCGCGCAGGGGGACGTTGAAGTCGGCGCGCAGCAGGACCCGCCTCCCGTCGAGCGGCGGCAGGTCCTCCAGGGTGGGGACGCGGCTCACGTGCCGCTACCGCTGGTTGGCGGCACCGACCAGCTCGACCATGTCGACGAGGCGACAGGAGTAGCCCCACTCGTTGTCGTACCAGCCGAACACCTTGACCATGTTGCCGATCGACTGGGTCAGCTTGGAGTCGAACGTGCAGGAGGCCGGCGAGCCCACGATGTCGGACGACACCAGCGGGGCCTCGGAGTAGTCGAGCACGGCGGCCAGCGGGCCCTCGGCGGCGGCGGCCTTGAACGCCTCGTTGACCTCCTCGGTGGTGACCTCGCGGGCCAGGGACCCGGTGAAGTCGGTCAGCGAGCCGTCGGGCACGGGCACCCGGATCGACTGGCCGTCCAGGCGGCCCTGCATGGTCTCCAGCACCATCCCGGTGGCCCGCGCCGCCCCGGTGGAGGACGGCACCATGTTGATGGCGGCGGCCCGGGCCCGGCGCAGGTCCTTGTGCAGCCCGTCCACCAGCATCTGGTCGCCGGTGTAGGCGTGGATGGTGGTCATGAGGCCCTTCTCCACCCCGAAGGCGTCGTCGAGCACCTTGACCATGGGCACGAAGCAGTTGGTCGTGCAGGAGGCGTTGGACACGACCTTGTGGGCTTCGGGGTCGAACGTGCCGTCGTTGACGCCGACGACGAAGGTGGCGTCGGCGCCGGCCGACGGGGCGGACACGATCACGTACGGGGCGCCGGCGTCCAGGTGGGCGGCGGCCTTGTCGCGGCTGGTGAACAGGCCGGTCGACTCGACCACCACGTCGACCCCGAGGTCGCCCCAGGGCAGCTCCTTGGGGTCGCGCACGGCCAGCACCTGGAGGGTGTCGCCCTCCACCTTGATGCCGTCGGCGGTGGCCTCGATGTCGTAGTCGAGGCGGCCGAGCACCGAGTCGTACTTGAGCAGGTGCGCCATCGTCTCGACGGACCCCAGGTCGTTGACGGCGACGAAGTCGATGTCCGCTCCGGCCTGCTTGGCGGCCCGGAAGAGGTTGCGGCCGATCCGGCCGAAGCCGTTGATCCCCACGCGGATGGTCATCAGGTGCCTCTCTCTGGTCGTCGTGACCCGGTTGCGTCGCCCGCGACCTTATGTGCGCGCCCGGTCAACGGACCAGTGCGCTCAGCGCGGCGGCCAGCCGGGAAGGGTCGTGGGCCAGCCCGTGGGGCCGGGCCACGTCGGCCTCCACCACCTCGAGATCCACCGCGCCGGGGGGCAGCGCGCCCCGCTGGGCCAGCACCACGTCGGGCTCGATGCCGTGGCGGCGCAGGGCCTCGACGTGGGCGGCGACGTCGTAGCCCCGGGTCTCGCCCGCCTCGGCCCGCACGTTGCACACGTACACCCGGCGACCGGGGGCGCGGCACAGCGCCTCCCGCACGTCGTCGACCGCCGCGGCGGCCAGCACCGAGGTGTACAGCGATCCGGGCCCGAGCACGACCTGGTCGGCGGCCGCCAGTGCGTCCAGCGCCCGGTCGGGGGCCGGGACCCCCGCCGGCTCCACCACCAGGCGCTCGATCCCCACCGAGTGGGCGATGGCCACCTGGCCGATCACACACCTCCCGGCCGCGGTCTCGGCCCGCAGCGTCACCGGGGCGGTGGTGGCCGGCACCACCCATCCCGACGCCGGGTCCAGCCCGACCAGCCGGCACAGCTCGTCGACCGCCCCCACGAAGTCGCCGGTCGCCTGCGACAGACCCACCAGCAGCAGGTTGCCGAGCGCGTGGCCCTCGACGTCGGTGCCCCCGAACCTGTAGTCGAGGGCGGCGGCCAGCGCCCCGCCCCGGTCGCCGGCCATGGCCTCGATGCAGCGGCGCAGGTCCCCGGGCGCGGGTACGTCCAACGCGCCCCGCAGGCGCCCGGTGGAGCCGCCGTCGTCGGCAGTTGCCACCACCGCGGTGGTGCACGAGGCGTAGCGCCGCACCGCCCGGATCGTGGCCGCCAGGCCGTGGCCGCCCCCGAGGGCGACGACCCGCGGCCCTCCGGCCGCCGGCCTCACTTCTCGACGTCCCGGTGGACCACCCCCACGCGCTGGGCGTGGCGCCGCAGCCGGGTGGCCAGCTCCTCGGCGATGGCCACCGAGCGATGGCGACCGCCGGTGCAGCCGAGTGCGATGGTCAGGTAGGCCTTGCCCTCGGCCACGTAGGCCGGCAGGAGCTGGGCCAGCAGGCCCTCCACGTGGTCGAGGAACGGGCCGGCGGCCGGCTGGGACAGCACGTAGTCGCGCACCGGCTCGTCCAGACCGGTCAGCGGGCGCAGCTCGTCCACCCAGAACGGGTTGGGCAGGAACCGGCAGTCGAACACGAGGTCGGCGTCGAGGGGCAGGCCGCTCTTGTAGCCGAACGACACCAGCGTCGTCTGCATCGTGGACGCCGACTGGTCGCCGTCGAACAGGTGCCGGATGCGCCGCCGCAGCTCGTGCACGTTGAGGGTGGTGGTGTCGATGACGACGTCCGACGCGTCCTTCACCGGCTCGAGCAGCGCCCGCTCCCGTTCGATGGCGGCCCCCAGCAGCTCCTGGCCCCCGCCCCCCGACAGCGGGTGCCGGCGCCGGGTCGACTCGTAGCGGCGCACCAGGCTGTCGGTGGAGGCGTCGAGGAACAGCACCCGCACCTGGGCGCCGGTCGAGCGCAACCAGGTGAGCGTGGGCAGGATCTCGTCCTGGTAGTGCCCCGTGCCCACCACCAGCGCCACCCGGTGGACCTGCGAGCCCGGGGTCTGGGCCAGCTCGACCACCTTGGGCACCAGCTCGGGCGGGAGGTTGTCGATGACGAACCAGCCGAGGTCCTCGAGGTCGTCGGCCGCCAGGCTGCGGCCGGCCCCGGACAGGCCCGTGATCACGACGAACTGCTCCATCTGGCCGCGATGATAAGGGTCAGCGCCGCTCGGCCCTCAGGAGCAGGAGCCGCGGGATCGTGGCGGCGTTCCCGTAGGCCGTGGCACGGGCCAGGAAGCCCGGCGGGGGCGGCGGCTCGACCATGCGGTCGAGGAACAGGCCCCGGTCGGCGAGGGCGTTGACGTACCGGTTGAGCGGGCGGTGGAAGAAGGGCAGCTGCACCCCGGCGTCGACCTCCTCGACCGACACCGACTCCGGCAGGTAGGGCCCGACCCGCCAGTACTGCTCGGGCGGGTCCAGGATCCGGTCGTCGATCCAGCCGCTTCCGGGGGTCTGGAACAGCGGGTGGTTCACGAACATCACGAACCGGCCACCCCGCCGCAGGACCCGGGCCACCTCGTCGAGGGCGCCGTCGAGATCGGCCACGTGCTCCAGCACCAGGCAGGTCACCACCGCGTCGAACGAGCCGCCCGCCAGCGGGAGCCGCACCGCGTCGGCCCGGGCGTAGGCCGGCCCACCGCCGCGCCTGCCGGCCTCGGCGATCTGGGCGGCGGACGCGTCCACCCCCACCACCCGCCGGGCACCCTCGACCGCCATCAGCCGGGCGATCTGGCCCTCGCCGCAGCCGAGGTCGAGGACCCGGGCCGCGCCCGCCAGGTGGCGCAGGGCCAGGGGCAGGATCTGCTCCTCGTACTCGACGTCCGCGCCCCGGGTGAACTCGGCCTGCCACCAGCCCGCGTGGCGCTCCCACACGCCGGCCAGGTCAAGCCCCGGTTCCCCCGGTTCGGAACCGTGCCCCCCGCCCGCTCGCCGAGGCTCGCTCACCGGCGTGCTCTCGCGGGGCTGTGGATCGTGTCGTACACGGCCCGGGCCACGTCGTCGGGCAGCCAGGTGAGGGCCCGCAGGTCGTCGAGCGACGCCGCCTTGACCGCGGTCACGCCCCCGAGCTCGCGGGTGAGGCGCTTGCGGCGGGTCGGCCCCAGGCCCTTGATCCCGTCGAGGACGGACGCCGTCATGCGCTTGCCCCGCAGCTGGCGGTGGTAGGTGATGGCGAAGCGGTGGGCCTCGTCCCGGATGCGCTGCAGCAGGTACAGGCCCTCGGACCCGCGGCGCACCCGCACCGGGTCGGCCAGGCCGGGGACGTACACCTCCTCGAACCGCTTGGCCAGCGACGCCACCGGGATCTCCTCGTCGAGGCCCAGGTCCTCCAGCACCCGGACGGCCACGTTGAGCTGGCCCTTGCCCCCGTCCACCAGCAGCAGCTGGGGCGGGTACGAGAACTTCCCGCTGCGCTCCGCCACCGGCAGGCTGCGCTCCTGGACGAAAGCGGTCAGGCGCCGGGTCAGGACCTCCTCCATGGCGGCGAAGTCGTCGTTGCCCGGGACCGAGCGCACCTTGAACCGGCGGTAGTCGGACTTCTTGGGCAGGCCGTCCTCCATCACCACCATCGATCCGACGTAGTCGGTGCCCTGGATGTGGCTCATGTCGTAGCACTCGATGCGCAGCGGGGCCTCGGGCAGCCCGAGGGCGTCCTGCAGCTCGTTGAGCGCCTTGGCCCGGGCGTTGTGGTCGCTGGCCCGGCGCAGGCGGTGGCGGGTGAACTCCTCGCCGGCGTTGCGGGTGACGGTGGCCTGCAGCTCGCGCTTGGCGCCCCGGCGGGGGACCCGCACGGCCACCCGGGAGCCCCGCAGGAGGCTCAGCCAGTCGGCGTACAGGTCCGGGTCGTCGGGGTCGGTGGGCACCAGCACCGTGCGGGGCACCCCGAGCGGCGGGTCGTCGTAGATCCCCTCCAGGATGTCGCCCACGAGCTCGCCGGGGCTCACGTCCTCGACCTTGTCGACCACGAACCCCTTGCGCCCCACCACCCGGCCCCGGCGCACGAAGAACACCTGGACCGCGGCCTCCAGGTCGTCCTCGGCCAGCCCGATGACGTCGAGGTCCTCGTTGCGCTCGGCCACCATCTGCTGGCGCTCGATGGCCTTGCGCACGCTGGTCAGACGGTCCCGGACCCGGGCGGCTCGCTCGTACTCCAGGTTGTCGGCCGCCTCCCGCATGCGGGACTCCAGCCGGCGGACGATCGTGTCGGTGTCGCCGTCGAGGAAGTCGAGCAGCTCCTGCACCAGGCCGTCGTAGGTCTCGTGGTCGACCTCGCCCACGCACGGTCCCGAGCACTTCTCGATGTGGAACAGCAGGCACGGCTTGCCCAGCTTGTGGTGTCGCCCGAACTTGTTGTCGCTGCAGGTCCGCAGCGGGAACGTGCGCAGCAGCAGGTCCAGGGTCTCGCGGATGGCGTAGGCGTGGGCGTAGGGCCCGAAGTAGCGGACGCCCTTGCGCTTGCGGCCCCGCATCACGGTGGGCCGGGGCCACTCGTCGGCCACGGTCACGGCCAGGAACGGGTAGCTCTTGTCGTCCCGCAGCCGGATGTTGAACCGGGGCCGGTGCTGCTTGATGAGGCTGAACTCGAGCATCAGCGCCTCGACCTCGTTGCGGACCTGGATCCACTCGACGGTCTCGGCGTTGGCCACCATCTGGGCCGTGCGGGGCGGCAGGTGCCGGGGGTCCTGGAAGTAGTTGCTCAGCCGCTGGCGCAGCGAGCGCGCCTTGCCCACGTAGATGACACGGCCCTCGGCATCCTTGAACTGGTAGGACCCCGGAGCCTCGGGGATGGTGCCGGCGGGCGGGCGTTGGACCACGTCCTGAACGCTAGAGCGTCGCGACTGGCGTTCGTTCGTGTCGGAAAACGACACGAACGATCGCCGAACTGCCGCCTGTCCCCCGTTCTGGGTGCCTGTCTGACGCCCTTACTGCGTACACTGCCCCCCAAGCCGGCCCGGCATTCCGGCTACATATCGGTTCCGGGGACGACATCCCCGTGGGAGAGGCGACCGGGCTGTCCCCACCGTCCGCCAACCGGAACCACCCGACGGAGGTTCCACCACATGCTTCGGCTCCAAACCCCGCTCACGGAGCGGTACACGGCGTCGTCCCCGGACGACCTGGCCGGCCGCATCGCGGCGGCCAAGGCCACCCTCGGCGAGCGCCTGTTCATCCTCGGGCACCACTACCAGCGCGACGAGATCATCCGCTGGGCAGACGCCCGCGGCGACTCGTACCGGCTGTCCGTGCTGGCCCAGCAGCGCCCCGAGGCGGACTACATCGTGTTCTGCGGGGTGCACTTCATGGCCGAGTCGGCCGACATCCTCACCGCCGACCACCAGGCGGTCATCCTCCCCGACCTCAACGCCGGCTGCTCGATGGCCGACATGGCCGACATCGACGAGGTGGAGGAGGCGTGGGAGGCGCTGACCGGCGTGGTCGACATCGAGCGCGTCGTGCCCATCACCTACATGAACAGCTCGGCGGCGCTGAAGGCGTTCGTCGGCCGCCACGGCGGGGCCGTGTGCACCTCCACCAACGCCCGGGCGGTGCTCGACTGGGCGCTGGGCGGGGGGCCCGGCGCCGGCGGCGGCGTCGGTGACCAGGTGCTGTTCTTCCCCGACCAGCACCTCGGGCGCAACACCGGCGTGGCCATGGGCTACGGGCTCGCCGACATGGCGGTGTGGGACCCCCGGCGCGACCTGGGCGGGCTGACCGAGCCCGAGCTCAAGGCGGCCACGTTCCTGCTGTGGCGGGGCCACTGCTCCATCCACCAGCGGTTCCGGCCCGAGCAGGTGGCGGCCTTCCGGGCCGAGCACCCCGACGGCATCGTGGTCGTCCACCCCGAGGTGCCGCACGAGACCGTGGCGGTGGCCGACCAGGTCGGCTCGACCGACTACATCATCCGGGCACTGGCCGAGGCCCCGGCCGGGTCGGTGGTCGCCGTCGGCACCGAGGTCCACCTGGTCAACCGGCTGGCCCAGGAGCACCCCGACAAGACCGTGGTGTCGCTCGACCCGCTGATCTGCCCGTGCTCGACCATGAACCGCATCGACGAGCCCCACCTGGCCTGGGTGCTCGACGAGCTGGTCGCCGGGCGGGTCGTCAACCGGATCACGGTCGACGACGCCACCGCGGCGGACGCCCGGGTGGCGCTCCAGCGCATGCTCGACATCACCTGACGGTGACCGGTCGGCGCGGCCGGGTCACGCCTGGCCGCGCCGCTCCGGCGCCCGGCCCGCCGGCTGGTGGGGCCGGGGTCGGGACGGCAGGGGCTCGATGGGCCGCTCGACCGGCTCCTGCCCCACCTCGATGCGCTCGCCGTGGTGGGAGATCTCCAGCGCCTCACCCGCCCGCACCCGGTAGGTCGCCGTCCGGCCGTCGGTGCGCACCACCAGGCTGGAGCCCCGGTAGAACACCCGGAACGTGAGCCGGCTGATGCCGGCGGGCAGCCGGGGCGCGAACTTCAGCTTCCCGCGCTCGGCCCGCATGCCGCCCAGCCCTTCCACCAGCGCGGTCCACGCCCCCGCCAGCGACGCCATGTGCAGGCCGTCCCGGGTGTTGCGGGCCCGGTCCTCCAGGTCCATCAGGGCGGCCTCGGCCAGGTAGTCGTGCGCCAGCTCCAGGTAGCCGAGCTCCGACGCCACCACCGCCTGCGTGCAGGCCGACAGCGAGGAGTCCCGCACGGTGAGCGCCTCGTAGTAGCGGAAGTCCCGGTCCTTCTCCTCGAAGCTGAACTCCTCGCCCCGCCGGTGCAGCGCCAGCACCAGGTCGGCCTGCTTCACCACCTGCCTGCGGTACAGGTCGAAGTACGGGTAGTGGAGCAGCAGCGGGTACCGGTCGGCGGGCGTGCCCGCGAAGTCCCACACCGCGTGGCTGGTGAAGCCCTCGCTCTGGGGGTGCACGCCGAGCTTGTCGTCGTAGGGCACGACGATCGACTCGGCTGCGTCGCGCCACGACGCCATCTCCTCGGTGGTGACCCCCAGCTCCTCGGCCCGGTCGGGGTGGCGGGCGGCCATGGCCGCCGCCTCCCGCAGGTTCTGCTCGGCCATCAGGTTCGTGTAGACGTTGTTGTCGGCGATGGCGCTGTACTCGTCGGGCCCGGTCACCCCGTCGATGCGGAAGTGGCCGTCGCTGTCGTGGTGGCCCAGGCTGCGCCACAGCCGGGCGGTGGCCACCATGAGGTCCATGGCCACCTCCCGCTCGAACTCGGTGTCGCCGGTGGCGTCCAGGTAGCGGACGATGGCGTCGGCGATGTCGGCGTTGATGTGGAAGGCGGACGTGCTGGCCGGCCAGTAGCCCGACGACTCACGGCCCCGGATGGTGCGCCACGGGAAGGCCGCGCCGTCCAGGTTGAGCTCGCGGGCCCGGTCCCTGGCGGTGCCCAGGGTCAGCTGGCGCCAGGTCAGCGCGTCACGGGCCGCCTCCGGCTTGGTGTAGGTCAGTACCGGCAGGACGTACGTCTCGGTGTCCCAGAAGGTGTGCCCGTCGTAGCCGGGGCCGGTCAATCCCTTGCTGGGGATGGGCCGCTGCTCGGCCCGGGCCCCGGCCTGGAGGATGTGGAACATCGCCACCCGCACGGCCTGCTGGACCTCGGCGTCGCCCTCCAGCTCGACGTCGCCGTGCTCCCAGAACTCGTCGAGGTAGCAGCGCTGCTCGGCCATCAGGCCGTCCCAGCCGGTCAGCCGGGCCGCGGCCAGGGCCGCCACCACCTGGTCCTGCAGGGCGGGGCGGGTCCGCTGGCTCGACCAGCCGTAGGCCAGGAACTTGACGATGCGCAGCGTCTCCCCCGCCCCCAGGCGGGTGGCGATGGTCAGCCGGCAGACGTCGGCCGAGCCCCACAGGTCGAGGTCGGTGTTGGGCGGGCCGTCCACCTGGTGGCGCATCCCGGCCGCCACCCGCAGCCCGCTCTCGCGGGTGCGGTGGACCATGACCGCCTCGGTGCCGTCGGCCGTGTGGGCCTCGGCTTCGAGCGGGTGCTCCAGGACGGCGGTGGTGCGGGGGTCCCGGCCCAGGTTGGGCAGCTGCTCGTTGGCCACCAGCTCGGACTGGACGACGACCCGCAGCGAGTCGTCCAGGGGCGTCACCTCGTAGCAGATGGCGGCCACGGCCCGCTGGGTGAGCGACACCAGGCGGGTCGACGTGATGTGGACGCCGTCGCCCGCCGGAGAGTGCCACTCGACGTCCCGCTCCAGGGTGCCGGCCCGCAGGTCGAGCGTGCGGCGGTGGGTGGCGAGCGTGCCGTAGCGGACGTCGAACGGCTCGTCGTCGACCAGCAGCCGGAGCAGCTTGCCGTTCGTGACGTTGATGATGGTCTGGCCCGACTCGGGGTAGCCGTAGCCCGGCTCGACGTAGGTCAGGGGGCGCAGGGCGTAGACCGAGTTGAGGTACGTGCCGGGCAGGCCGTGCGGGTCGCCCTCGTCGAGGTTGCCCCGCAGCCCGATGTGCCCGTTGGACAGAGCGAAGACCGACTCGGTGCGCCCGAGCGCGTCGAGGTGCAGCGAGTGCTCGGTCACGCTCCACGGATCGACGGCGAACACCTGCTCGTCGGTCACGACACCTCCCTTCCGCCCTCGCCCTCGTCGTCGAGCAGCTCGCTCAGGTCCCGGACCACGACGTCGGCCCCAAGGCGCCGCAGCTCCTCGGCCTGGCCGACCCTGTCCACCCCCACCACGAGGCCGAACCCGCCGGCCCGGCCCGCCTCCACTCCGGCCAGGGCGTCCTCGAACACCGCCGCCCCGGCGGGCCCCACACCCAGCCGCTCGCAGGCGAAGAGGAACGTGTCGGGCGCGGGCTTGCCCTCCAGCCCCCGCTCGACCACGTCGCGGCCGTCGACCACGGTGTCGAACAGCTCGAGGAGGCCGGCGCCCTCCAGCACCGGCACGGCGTTGGCGCTCGACGACACCAGCGCGGTGGCCAGGCCGGCCGCCCGCGCGGCGCGGACGTAGCGGACCGTCCCCTCGTAGACCTCCACCCCGCCGGCCTCGATCCTCGCCAGGACCAGATCGTTCTTGCGGGTGCTGAGGCCGTGCACGGTGGTCGCCCCGGCCGGGTCGTCCTCCGTGCCCTCGGGGAGGGCGATCCCCCGGGAGGCGAGGAACGCCCGCGTGCCGTCGAGGCGGGGACGGCCGTCGACGTAGCGGTCGTAGTCCCCGGGCGTGAACGGCGGCTCGGGCGGCGAGAGCGTCGCCAGGAACCCGTCGAACATCTCCTTCCACGCCGCGGCGTGGACCGTCGCGGTGCGGGTCAGGACACCGTCCAGGTCGAGCAGGCAGGCGCGCACGTCGATGGGAAGCCCGAGCACACCGGAGTTGGTACCCGCCGGCACCCGGCCGTGTCCACGAATTGTGGTGTCAGGCGTCGCCGTAGAACCCCAGGGCGAAGGGCTTGTCGTTGCCGCCGACGTGCACCACCCGGATCACGTAGGTCCCGGTGGCCGGGAGCTCGTCGTCGTCGTGCCACTCCAGCCCGTTGATCACGCCGGGCTCGCCGCCCTGCCACGACCCCTCGCTGCTGCCGTCGGGGGCGAACACCTCGATGTGGGTGCCGACGCCGTCGTCGGCCAGGGACAGCAGCTGGAGGTGCTGGTCGGCCCGCAGGTGCACGGGGAAGTCGAGGTAGCCGCCCGGTGGCAGGTCCACCACCACGTGGCCGAACAGGGGAAGGTCGCCGCCCGCCCCCGGGACCGAGCCGGGCTCGGAGCCCGGGATGGTGGTGGGCGGGACCGACTCGTCGGGGATCGTCACCGCCGGCAGCGAGGCCGGGTCGGCGCCGGTGGGTGCGCCGGAGCCGGCCGCGGTCGTCTCGGTGACCACCACGTCGGAGCGGTTGCCGGCCGTCGTGGTGGTGGCCGAGCCGA
>DASSUD010000399.1:0-6968 GCA_035707385.1 Acidimicrobiales bacterium | reverse complement strand
GTCCGACCGCCCGCTCTACGACTTCGAGGCGCTGCGGCTCGAGGCGTACGTCACCGCCCGCCGCGAGCCCGAGGTGGCCGCCGCGCTGGCCGACGCCTACGACAACTGGCGGGCCGGCGTCGAGCCGCTGATCGCCGCGGCCGAGGCCGAGGGTGAGATCGACGGCGTCGACCCCGAGGCGGTGCTGTTCCTCTACCGGACGCTCTACCTGGGCATGTTGCTGCACCGGGCGTCGGGCATGGACGGGCCCGCCCCGGACGCGTGGGAGGCCCTGGTCGACCGCATCGTCGCCGGCCTCGGCCGGCCGCCGGGCACCGACGTAGAGCCAGGGCCAGACCATCACGACGAGGGGGAGTGACGGATGCCGATGGAGATCGACCTCGGTCCCCGGGCCGAGAGGTTCCGCGACGAGCTGCGCCAGTGGCTCGAGGCCAACCGGCCCGAGGACCTCGACCCCGACGCGGGCGAGCGGGGGGCCGCGGCGGCGGCCGTCGGCGGCCCCGGGGCGTTCGCCCGCCTGCGCAGCTGGACCGACAGGCTGCACGAGGCGGGCTACATGTGCGTCAGCTGGCCCGAGGAGTACGGCGGGCGAGGCCTGACCGGCCTCGAGGTCGCGGTCATGAACGAGGAGTTCGCCCGCGCGGGGGTGCCCCGCGTGACCCGGGGCATGGGCGAGTGGCTGGTGGGGCCGTCGATCATCGTCCACGGCTCCGACGAGCAGAAGGCGAAGTTCCTGCCGCGCATCATCAGCGGCAAGGACCGCTACTGCCAGGGCTTCTCCGAGCCCGACGCCGGCTCCGACCTGGCCGGCCTGAAGACCCGGGGCATCGTCGACGGCGACGAGGTCGTCATCACCGGCCAGAAGGTGTGGACCTCCGGGGCCCAGATGGCGAACATGATGTTCTGCCTGTGCCGGACCGATCCCGAGGCGCCCAAGCACCAGGGCATCTCCTACGTGCTGGTCCCCATGAAGCGGGCGGACGGCGAGCCCAACGGCATCGAGCTGCGGCCGCTGCGCCAGCTGACCGGCAACGCCGGCTTCACCGAGACCTTCCTGACCGATGCCCGGGCGCCGCTGTTCAACGTCATCGGCGGCCTCAACAACGGCTGGCGGGTCACCATGACCACGCTCGGCAACGAGCGGGGCGGCAACGCCACCACCCAGCACGTCCGCTACCAGCGCCAGTTCTGGCGGCTCGTGGACGAGGCCCGCGAGCTGGGCCGCAGCGACGACCCCGTCGTCCGCCAGGAGCTGGCCAAGGCCTACACCAAGACCGAGATCATGCGCTACGCCGGCCTGCGCACGCTGTCCGAGGTGGTCGCCCGCAGGGAGCCGGGCCCCGGTGCCTCGGTCAACAAGATGTTCTGGTCCGAGTACGCCCGCGACATCGGCGAGTGGGCCATGAACCTGCGGGGCGCCCACTCGATGATCCGCCCCGACGGCGACGGCTACCCGCTGGACCGCTGGCAGGCCGAGTTCCTCGGCAGCCGCTCGGGGACCATCTGGGGCGGCACCGCCCAGGTCCAGCGCAACATCGTGGGCGAGCGGGTGCTCGGCCTGCCCAAGGAGCCGGGCCACAACGAAGCCGACCGATGAGTGAACCCGCCGCGACCGCCGTCGACCCCGAGCGGGACGCCCGGCGTGACGCGCTGCGCGCGGGCATGTCGATCGCCCACTGGGCGGCGCGCCAGCCGGACCAGCCCGCCGTCGTCACCACCGGCGGCCCCGGCGGCGACCGCACCTTCGCCGAGCTGAACGCCGACGCCAACCGCCTGGCCCGGGTGCTGCGGTCCCACGGCCTGGGGCCGGGCGACGGTGTGGCCGCCATGGTGTCCAACCGGGCCGAGTACGTCGTCACCTACGCGGCCGCACTCCGGGCCGGCCTGCGGTTCACACCCGTGAACTGGCACCTCACCGCCGAGGAGGCCGCCTACATCGTCGACGACTGCGAGGCCAAGGCCTTCGTGGCCGACGCCCGCTTCGGCGAGGTGGCGGCCGAGGCGGCCGGCGGCGCGCCGGCGGCCACGCTGCGCCTGGCCGTGGGCGGCGAGGTCGACGGGTTCGCGCCCTTCGACGACGCGCTGGCCGCCGAGGACCCCGCCGACATCCCGGACCCGGTGCTGGGCCGGGCGATGATGTACACGTCCGGCACCACCGGCCGCCCCAAGGGGGTGCACCGGACCGACAACCAGGTGATCAGCCGCCGGACCATGCCGTCCCTCGGCTACGTCCCCGGTGGGTCGCTGCACCTGTGCACCGGGCCGCTGTACCACAGCGCGCCGCTGTCGTTCTCGCTGGCCACACCCCTGCTGTCGGGCGTGGGCGTGGTGCTCATGGACGGCTGGTCGCCGTCGGCGACCCTGCGCCTGATCGCCGCGCTGGGCATCACCCACACCCACATGGTCCCGACCATGTTCCACCGGCTGCTGGCTCTGCCGGACGAGGAGCGGGCGGCGGCCGACGTGTCGTCCCTGAGGGTCGTGATGCACGGCGCCGCCCCCTGCCCGGTGGCCATCAAGCGGGCGATGATCGAGTGGTTCGGCCCGGTGCTCGTCGAGTACTACGCCGCCACCGAGGGGGCCGGCACCTTCGTGACCAGCGAGGAGTGGCTGACCAAGCCGGGCACGGTGGGCCGCCCCTACACGGACGACCACGTCCGCATCCTCGGCGGCGACGGCGAGGACCTGCCGGCCGGCGAGGTCGGGATCATCTACCTCAAGGCCCCGGACCGGGGCCGGTTCGACTACTTCAAGGACCCGGACAAGACGGCCGGCAGCTACCGGGGCGACTACTTCACCATGGGGGACGTGGGCTACCTGGACGAGGACGGCTACCTGTTCCTCACCGACCGCAGCGCCAACCTCGTCATCTCCGGGGGCGTGAACATCTATCCCGCCGAGGTGGAGGAGGCGCTGTGGCCCCACCCGGCGGTGGCCGACGTGGCGGTCATCGGCGTGCCGGACGACGAGTGGGGCGAGACGGTCCTGGCCGTGGTGCAGGTGCGGGCCGGCGTCGAGCCGTCCGAGGCGCTGGCCGCCGAGCTGATCGCCCACTGCCGGGACCACCTGGCCCACTACAAGTGCCCGCGGCGCGTCGACTTCGTGGACAGCCTGCCCCGCACCGACGCGGGCAAGCTCTACAAGCGCCGCCTGCGCGACCAGTACCGGGCGGCCGCCGCGGCCGCCGCCGAACGAGGGGATGCGACATGACAGGGATCTGCGAGGGGCGGGTGGCCATCGTGACCGGGGCGGGCCGGGGCATCGGCCGGGGCCACGCCCTCGAGCTCGCCCGCCAGGGGGCGCACGTGGTGGTCAACGACCTGGGCGCGTCGGTGGGCGGCGAGGGCGCCGACACCGGCCCGGCCCAGGCGGTGGTGGACGAGATCGAGGCGGCCGGCGGGGTGGCCGTGGCCAACACCGACGACGTGGCCGACTTCGAGGGCGCCCGGCGGCTGGTGTCCCAGGCCGTCGAGGTTTTCGGCCGGCTCGACGTTTTGGTCAACAACGCGGGCATCCTGCGTGACCGGATGCTGTTCAACATGAGCGAGGCCGAGTGGGACGCGGTGATCCGCGTGCACCTCAAGGGCACGTTCGCCCCCATGCGGTGGGCGGCGCAGCACTGGCGCGACCGCGCCAAGGCGGGCGAGGCCAACGACGCCCGGATCGTCAACACGTCCTCGACCTCGGGCCTGTTCGCCAACCCCGGGCAGACCAACTACGGGGCCGCCAAGTCCGGCATCGCCAGCATGTCGATCATCGCCGCCAAGGAGCTGGGCCGGCACGGGGTGACGGTCAACGCCATCGCCCCCGGCGCCCGCACCCGCATGACCGAGAACCTGGGAGGGATGCAGCAGCGCCCCGAGCCGGCCGAGGGCGAGTGGGACCCCCGGGCCGCCGACAACATCGCCCCGCTGGTCACGTGGCTGGCGTCGCCCGAGTCGGCCGGGATCACCGGGCAGGTGTTCCTGGTGGGCGGCGGCCGCATCGCGGTGGCCGAGGGGTGGCGCCGGGGCCCCGGGGTCGACCGCGGCGCCCGCTGGGATCCCGCCGAGCTGGGCAAGGTCGTCCCCGACCTCGTGAGCCAGATCTCCTCGTGAACCAGGTGGTGCCGGAGGCTCCGCCGGGGGGCGGATGGCTGCGGAGGATGTGGCCGTACCTGCGGCGCCACGTGCGCGACGTGGTGCTGGTGTTCGGGGCCGCACTGGTCGGCATGGGCATCACGGCGGTGCTGCCCCTGCTGACCCGGGCGATCGTCGACGACGCCATCGTCCCCGACGCCAACGGGCAGGCGGCCCGCGACCTGGCGCCCCTGCTGCTGACCATGCTGGCGCTGGGGCTGGTGCGCTTCGGCCTGTCGTTCGCCCGGCGCTTCGGCGCCGGCCGGCTCGGCATCGACGTCGAGTACGACATGCGCAACGACATCTACGACCACCTGCACCGGCTGGACTTCGCCCGCCACGACGAGCTGCAGTCCGGCCAGCTGGTGTCGCGGGCCAACAGCGACGTGCGGGTCGTGCAGATGCTGCTCGGCTTCCTGCCGTTCATGAGCGGCAACGTCGTGCTGTTCTTCCTGTCGCTGGCGTTCATGATCCGGCTGTCGCCGCCGCTGACGGCGGTGGCGCTGGTCACCGTGCCGACGCTGCTGGTCATGGCGCTGCGGCTGCGCAAGGTCGTGTACCCGTCGTCGTGGGACGCCCAGCAGCGAGCGGCCGAGCTGGCCACGGTGGTCGAGGAGGCCACCAGCGGCGTGCGGGTGGTCAAGGGCTTCGGGCAGGAGCGCCGCGAGCTGGACAAGCTGTCCCGCTCGGCGGTGCGGCTGTTCGGTGCCCGCATGCGCAACGCCCGCATCTCGGCCCGCCGCCAGGCGATCATGCAGACGGTGCCGGCCCTGGCCCAGGTGGCCATCCTCGCCTTCGGCGGCTGGCTCGCCATGAACGGCCGGATCACGCTCGGCACGCTGCTGGCCTTCCAGACCTACCTGCTCCAGCTCGTGGCCCCGGTCCGCCAGGTGGCGGGGATGATGGTCATGGCCTCGACCGCCCGGGCCGCCGCCGAGCGCATCTTCGAGCTGCTCGACTCCACGCCCGACGTGGTGGAGCGTCCCGGTGCCCGGGCCGTGGACGGCCTGCGGGGCGAGGTGGTGTTCGAGGACGTGAGCTTCGGCTACCTGCGCTCCGAGCCGGTGCTCGACGGGTTCACGCTGCGGGTGGCGCCGGGCGAGGTGGTGGCGCTGGTGGGCGCCTCGGGCTCGGGGAAGTCGACGGTGTCGCTGCTGCTGCCCCGGTTCTACGACCCCCAGACCGGTCGCATCACCCTCGACGGGGTGGACGTGCGGGACCTCCGGCTGTCGTCCCTGCGCAGCCACCTCGGCGTGGTGTTCGAGGAGAGCTTCCTGTTCTCCGAGACCATCCGCGAGAACCTGAGCTACGGCCGGCCGGACGCGTCCGAGGCGGACATCCGCCGGGCGGCCGCCTGGGCGCGGGCCGACGGGTTCATCGAGGCGCTGCCCCACGGCTACGACACCGTCGTGGGCGAGCGGGGCCTGACCCTGTCCGGCGGCCAGCGCCAGCGCATCGCCCTGGCCCGGGCCCTGCTCACCGACCCTCAGGTGCTGCTGCTCGACGACGCCACCTCGTCGATCGACGTCCGCACCGAGGAGGAGATCCACGACACGATGCGGGAGGTCATGCGGGGGCGGACCACGATCCTGGTGGCCCACCGGCGATCGACGCTCAACCTGGCCGACCGGATCGTGGTGCTCGACGGCGGCCGGGTGGTCGACAGCGGCACCCACGACGAGCTGGTCGAGCGGTGCCGGCTGTACCGCCAGCTGCTGGGCGGCCCGGAGGACGACCTCGACACCCTCGCCGCCGAGCATGGCAACGGCGCCGTTCCCGGCGGGGTCACGGCCTCCGCCTGGCAGCGCCCCGGCGACGCCGACGCCATCGCCATGGGGCAGCGCCAGGCCTACCTCGCCTCCCGCGGGGGCGGGTTCGGCGCAGGACCGCCGGCGGGCGGCATGGGCGCGGGCGGCATGGGCGGGGCCATGGCCTTCGCCCGGCTGGGCGACCCGCCGACGCCGGAGCTGCTGGCGCAGATCGAGGCGCTGCCGCCCATCGTCGACGTGCCGGACGTCGATCCGGCCGAGGAGTCCCGGCCCGCGCCCGGCCTCACCTTCCGCCGGATCCTGCGGCCCCAGCACCGCCGGCTGACGTGGGCGGCGCTCCTGGTCGGCGGCAACGCCCTGGCCGGCCTGGCGGGCCCGTACCTGGTCAGCGTGGGCGTCGACAGGGGCGTGCGGGGCGACGACACCGGCTGGCTCCTGGTGGCCAGCGGCCTGTTCCTCATCAGCGCCGTGGTCGTCACCGTGCTCAGCTACGTGTCGGCGGTGGTGAGCAGCCGGCTGGGGCAGGAGCTGCTGCTAGGCCTGCGCATCCGGGTGTTCGCCCACCTCCAGCGGTTGGGGCTCGACTACTACGACGGCGAGATGACGGGCCGGATCCTGACCCGCATGACCTCCGACATCGAGGCGCTGCAATCGCTGCTGCAGAGCGGGTTCATCGACGCCCTGGTGCAGCTGGTGACCTTCGTGGGCGCCATCGTGATCCTGACCTCGATGAACGCCGAGCTGGCCCTGGTGGTGCTGGCGGTGGTGCCGCCGCTGGTGGTGGCGACGGTGCTGTTCCGGCGGCGGTCGGCCCGCGCCTACGGCGAGGTCCGCGACCGCATCGCCGCGGTCAACGCCAACCTGGCCGAGAGCATCTCGGGCGTGCGCGTGGCCCAGGCGTTCGCCCGCGAGCAGCGCAACATGGCCGGGTTCCGCGACGTGGCCGGCCGGCACCGGGCGGCCCGCCTCGACTCGACGCTGATCTCCTCGACCTACTTCCCGTTCGTGGAGCTGCTGTCCACCGTGGCCACCATCCTGGTGCTGTGGGCGGGCGCCGCCCTGGTGGCGGGCGGGTCCCTGG
>DASSUD010000398.1:0-2839 GCA_035707385.1 Acidimicrobiales bacterium | reverse complement strand
CGGACCTCAACCGCACGACCGCGTCGAGGCCGCGCCCGCCCAGGCCCGGATCGAGCCGTGCCTCGCCGCCGCACGAGCGGGCGAGCTGGTCCACGATGGCGAGCCCGAGGCCGAAGCCTCGCCCCCGGGCACCAGGGGCTCGCCAGAAGCGCTCGAAGGCGTGCGCGCGCACCTCCGGCGGCATTCCCGGGCCCTGGTCGGTGACGTGCAGCTCGACCCAGGGCGGGGCCGCGACGATGCGGACCAGCACCGCGGTTCCCGCCGGGCCCACGTCCAGGGCGTTGGACAGGAGGTTGTCGAGGACCTGGTCGAGCGCGCCCAGCGGGGCGCGGACCGGGGTCGGGCCGGGCTCGTCGACGGTCACCTCCACGCCCCGCTCGTGGGCCACCGGTCGCCACGAGGCGCCCCGCTCGGCGGCGATCGCCGCCACGTCCACCACGCCGACCTCGGCCGTCGCCGCGTCGCTGCGGGCGAGCACGAGCAGCGACTCGACCAGCCGGGCCAGCCGGTCGGTCTCGGCCAGCGCCGCCCGGAGCTTCGGCCCGGCGGCCGGCGGGACGTCGGGCTCGAGCGTCTCCAGCCGCAGGCGGAGCGCGGTCAGCGGGGTCCGCAGCTGGTGGGAGGCGTCGGCGACGAACCGTCGTTGCGAGGCGACGAGCTGAGCCAGGCGGTCGGCCATGAGGTCGAACGTCCCCGCCAGGGCGCGCAGCTCGGGCGCGCCGTCGCCGTCCTCCACCCGCGCCGCCAGGTCGCCACCGGCGAGCCGCCGGGCGGCACGCTCCAGGCGGCGGACCGGACGGTTGACGCTGCGGGCCAGCACCATCCCCACCAGGGCGACCGCGGCGAGCACGACCGCGGAGAGGGCCCCGAGCCGCAGCCACATGGACGACACCCGGGCGTCGACCGCCGAGGTGGGGTACGTGACCCGCACGGCACCGTGCACGACGCCGCCCGACGCCACCGGCACCGCCACGTACAGCAGCTCCGTGCCCGCGGTCTCGGAGTCCCGGGTCCCCGAGCTGCGCCGGCCGTCGAGCGCCGCCGAGATCTCGGGGCGGGTCGAGAAGTCGCGCCGCTCGCCGCCGGGCCGGTCCGAGTCCGCCACGCTCACCCCGGCGCCGTCGACGACCACGATCCGCCCGCCGGTGCCCGCGTAGTCGCTGAGCACGTCCCCGACCGGCGGGGTGGCGCCGGCTTCGAGGGCGTCCTCGACCAGGGACGCCATCGCCTGGGCGTCCCGCTCGATGTCGAACACCAGCCGGTCGTGCTCGCGGTCCGCGAACACGAGGCCCAGGGGTATCACGACCACGGCCAGCACGAAGGCCGTGATGGTGAGGTAGGTGGCGAGCAGGCGGCGGACCACGCCTACCCCGGTGGGTCCAGCCGGTAGCCGACGCCGCGCAGCGTCGTGATCCAGGGGTGGTCGTCGCCGAGCTTGCGGCGCAGCGACGCCACGTGGACGTCGAGGGTCTTGGTCGAGCCCCACCAGTGCTCGTCCCACACCCGGGCGATGATCTCCTCCCGCGTGCGCACCCGCGACGGCTCGCCGGCCAGGAACCCCAGCAGGTCGAACTCCTTGGGCGTCAGGTCGAGCTCCCTGCCCTCCAGATGGACGCGCCGAGCGGCCCGGTCGATCACCAGGGGGCCCAGCGCCTGGTCCCCCGGTCCACGGGCCGCGCCGCCGGCCGCCCGTCGCTGCACGGCGCGGATGCGGGCGACCAGCTCCCGGAACCCGAACGGCTTGACCACGTAGTCGTCGGCGCCCATCTCCAGCAGCAGGACCCGGTCCAGCTCGTCCGAGCGGGCGGTGACGACGATGATCGGCACGTCCCGCCGGGACCGCAGCCGCCGGCACACCTCCCGGCCGTCCAGGTCCGGAAGGCCCAGGTCCAGCAGCACGAGATCGGCGTCGGCGGCGGCCAGCGCCGCGGCGCCGGTCGCCGCCCGGGACACGGTGAAGCCCTCCCGCTCCAGGCCTTCGACCAGCGGCTCCGCGATCGACTCGTCGTCCTCGACCACCAGCAGCCGGCGCCGGTCCACGGGCGCGGCGAGTCCCGGGGCGCCTCCCTGCGCAACGGCACGGCTGTCCACGACCCCACGATGGACCGCGCCACCGCCGCGCACAGGGGCCGAAAGACCCCGACCTCTGGCCCTTGTGCCCTGGGTGTGCGGCACGGGACGGCGTGACGATCGGGCTGTGACCGTCAGCGTCGTGCGCGAGCCCCACCCCGGGCACCGACCGGGCGTCCCGACCATGGTCAGCCTCGACCGCGTGTCCCGCCGGTACCGGGTCGGCGACCAGGAGGTCTACGCGCTCCGGGACGTCGACCTGGAGATCGACCAGGGCGAGTTCGCGGTGGTCCTGGGGCCCTCGGGCAGCGGGAAGTCGACGTTGCTGAACATGATCAGCGCGCTCGACAGCCCCACCTCGGGTCGTGCCGTCGTCGGCGGCCAGGAGATCACCGGGATGGACCGGGGGGACCTGTTCGGCTTCCGGCGCACGGTCGTGTCGTTCGTGTTCCAGACGTTCAACCTGTTCCCCACGCTCACGGCGCTGGAGAACGTGCAGTGCGGCGGCGAGATCGCCGGCTCGGCCCGCGAGGCCCGCCGCCGGGCGGCCGAGGTGCTCGCCCGGGTCGGCCTCGCCGACCGGCTCCACCACTATCCCAGCGAGCTGTCGGGAGGCGAGCAGCAGCGCGTGGCGATCGCCCGCGCCCTGGTCACCGACAACCCGATCGTCGTGGCCGACGAGCCGACGGGCGACCTCGACTTCCGCAGCGGCGTGCAGATCCTCGAGCTGCTGGAGGAGCAGGCGAAGGCGGGCCGGACGGTGATCGTG
>DASSUD010000397.1:0-15287 GCA_035707385.1 Acidimicrobiales bacterium | reverse complement strand
GCGGGGTCCGCGCCGTCGGGGCTGCAGGTGCCGGCGGGGTCCGCGCCGTCGGGGCTGCAGGTGCCGGCGGGGTCCGCGCCGTCGGGGCCGGACAGGGCCGCCGTACCCGCTCCGTTCGGATCGGCCGAACGGCCCGATCCGCCGCTGCCGTGGCCGGCCGCCGGTGACAGCCGCGCCGACCCGACCCGGCGGGGCCCGGCACCGACGCTGGTGCGCGCCGGGGCGGAGCCGACGGTCACCCAGCCGCTGTCGCAGCCGGGCGACCCGCCATCGCTGCGGTCGCCGCACGACTGGTCGCGCAGCGACGTGGAGATCCCCTGGGACCCCGAGAGCGTGTGACGATCAGTCGTTGGCGTGCAGATCGGCGTTCAGGGTCACCGAGCCGCTGGCCCGGGGCAGCACTTCGACCGCGCCGGTGGTGCTGTTGCGCCGGAAGAGCAGGCCGTCCTGACCGCTCAGCTCCAGGGCCTTGGCGACGGTGCCGTCGGGGAGCGTGACCCGGGTCCCGGCGGTCACGTACAGGCCGGCCTCGACCGTGCAGTCGTCGCCGAGCGAGATGCCGATGCCGGCGTTGGCGCCGACGAGCGATCGCTCGCCCACCCGGATGACCTCCTTGCCGCCGCCCGACAGCGTGCCCTGGATCGACGCGCCGCCCCCGATGTCGGAGCCTTCGCCGACGACGACGCCCTGGCTGATCCGACCCTCGACCATGGCGGTGCCGAGGGTGCCGCCGTTGAAGTTCACGTAGCCCTCGTGCATGACGACGGTGCCGGCGGCGAGGTGGGCGCCGAGGCGGACCCGGTCGGCGTCGGCCATGCGGACCCCGGGGGGGAGCACGTAGTCGACCATGCGGGGGAACTTGTCCACGCCGAGCACCTGGACCGTCCGGCCTGCAGCCCGCAGCCGGGCGCGGGTGCGCTCGAACCCCTCGACCGGGCAGGGGCCGGCCGTGGTCCACACGACGTTGTTGAGCAGTCCGAACACGCCGTCGAGGTTGAGCCCGTTGGGCGCGACCAGCCGGTGGGACAGGAGGTGCAACCGCAGGTAGACGTCGTGGGTGTCGACCGGCGGGTCGTCGAGGCCCTCGATCAGGGTGACCACGGCCACGGTCTCCACCCCCCGGGCGCCGTCCTCCCCGCACAGGGTGTCCAGGTCGACGTCGAGGCCCGACAGGCGGGCAGCCTCGCCGGCGGCCAGGCTCGCGGTTCCGGGGACGGCGGCCCCGGCCCCCACCTCGCCGGCGATCCGGGCAATCTCGCCGGCGGGTGCGAGGGCGGGGGAGGGGTACCAGGTGTCGAGCACCCGTCCGTCGCCGTCCAGAGTCGCCAGGCCGGCGCCCCAGGCGCCCACGGGGGTGGAGGTGGTGTCGCTCACGGCGAGCCACGATAGGGGAGCGGTCCGGGGCACGGGTTCGGGCGGGCGGTCGCCGCGACGGGCCGTAGCCTGGCGAATCGTGACCGATCTGCTGGCCCGCACGGCCGACCTGGTGGCGATCCCGTCCGAGAGCCACGCTGAGGCGGCCCTCGCCGACCACGTGGCGGCGCGGCTCGGCGGGTCGGGTCACCTCACGGTCGACAGGCTGGGCGACAACGTCGTGGCCCGCACCCGCCTCGGCCGACCCATGCGGCTGGTGGTGGCGGGCCACCTCGACACCGTCCCGGCGAACGGGAACGCCGTGCCGCGGATCGAGGGCGACGTGCTGTGGGGCCTCGGCTCGGCCGACATGAAGGGGGGCCTCGCCGTCATGGTGGACCTGGCCACGACGATCCCCGAGCCGGCCGTCGACGTCAGCTGGGTGTTCTACACGGCGGAGGAGGTAGCGGCCGAGCACAACGGCCTGGGCCACCTGTTCGAGCAACGCCCGGACCTCGTGGCCGGTGACGCCGCCCTGCTGGGCGAACCGACCGACGCTGCCCTGGAGGTGGGCTGCCAGGGCTCGATGCGCGTGCAGGTCACGCTGGCCGGCGCCCGGGCCCACACCGCCCGGCCGTGGATGGGGCGCAACGCACTGCACCGCGCCGGCCACCTGCTGGCCGCGCTCGACGGCTACCGGGAGCGCCGGCCGGTCCTCGACGGCTGCGAGTTCCGCGAGGCGCTCCAGGCCGTGTCGGCAGAAGGCGGCGTGGCAGGCAACGTGGTCCCCGATCGGGCGGTGGTGATCCTCAACCACCGTTTTGCTCCCGACCGCACCACCGAGCAGGCGTTCGCCCACGTGGAGGAGGTGGTTGCCCCCTACCTGGGGGACGGAGACACCCTGGAGATGGTCGACGTGGCCGGCGCGGCCCCGCCGGGCCTCGACCACCCGCTGCTGGCCGCACTGCGCGACCGGCACCGCCTGGACGTCAGGGCCAAGCTGGGCTGGACGGACGTGAGCCGCTTCGCCGCTGCCGGCATCCCGGCCGCGAACTTCGGGCCCGGCGACTCCCGCCTGGCCCACTCCCGCGAGGAGCGGGTCGAGCGTCGCTCGCTCGACGCCGCCCACGCCGCGCTCGCGGACCTGCTGACCCACGGGCCCTGACGCCGGCGGCGCCCGACCCGTGCGGACCGGCGCCGTGGACCAGCGGAGCCGGCCCGCACGAGAGGACGTGACTCGCCAGGGCCGCCCACCGGTCGCCCTCGTCGACCGGTGGGCGCCTACAGGCGTCGCATGACCGTCACCACGCGGCCGAACACGTGGACGTCGTCCGCGTCGTACTCCATCGGGCCGAGGCGGGGGTTGGCGGGCTGGAGGATCACACGGTCGCCGACCGTGGTGAACGTCTTCACCGTCGCCTCGTCGCCGGGGATGCCGGCCACGACCACGTCGCCCGACTCAGCCGTCGCCTGCGATCGGCAGACGACGTAGTCGCCGTCGAGGATGCCGGCCTCGATCATCGAGTCGCCCCGGACCCGCAGCATGAACAGGTCGCCGTCGCCGGTGAAGTCGACGGGCAGGGGCAGCAGCTCCTCCACGTTCTCCTGCGCCAGCACGTCGGTGCCCGCGGCGACGTCGCCGACGAGGGGCACGTGGCGGACCGGCCGGCGCTCGACCATCGCGTCCGAGTTGGGGTCCCACCGGACCTCGAGCGCCCGGGGCTTGGTCGGGTCCCGCCGGAGGTACCCACGTTTCTGCAGCGCCGCCAGGTGGGCGTGCACGGTCGACGGCGACGTGAGCCCGACGGCCTCGCCGATCTCGCGCACCGACGGTGGGTAGCCCCGCTCCTGCATGTGCCGTTCGATGATCTCGAGGACTTCCCGCTGCCTGGCGGTCAGCGTCGGCTGGGGGCGCATGGACGGCTCCTCCGTGTGGTGGGACGGCCCGGGTGAGCCGAACGCACGTTCTGGCGCGGGACGGTACCACCGGGTGGTGATGATGGCAAACACCCGTTCGAAGGTCCCTTGACGGCGAACGCGGGTTCGTGGTTGCCTGGTGACGAACGGGCGTTCGTTCGCCCCGCCGCTCGCCGAAACTGTCACACCCCACGAGGAGACTCGGGACATGGTTGCCATCAACCTCCCCCGCTCACACGAGGACTGGGCTCCGGCCCTGCGCCGCGAGGGCGCACGACCGCTGCCGCCGGGCCGTGAACCCGCCGATCTCGCCCCCCGTCCACGGGCACTGCCCGACCGCGCCACCCGCGTGCGCCGTCGCCGCTTGGCGGTGCTGATCGCCGTCCTGGCGCTGGCGGTGCTCGTGGTGGTGGCCGTCCAGGTGGCAGCGTGGCTCGTCGACGTAGGGGGCTCGCCGTCACCCGAGCCGCTCGACGGCGGGCGGGGTGCGCCCGTCGCCGGCGAGCAGTACGTGGTGCAGCCGGGCGACACGCTGTGGTCGATCGCGGCCGAGATCGCGCCCGACCGGGATCCTCGGCCGGTCGTGGACGCACTGCGGGCCGCCAACGGCGGGCCGGAGCTGGAGGTGGGCGAGCGCCTGTCGATCGTGCTGGAGTGAGCGGACGCGGGCCGTCGGGCCTGGGGTCACCCGCTCCGGGGCGCGAGGCCGCCGAGACGATTGCCAGGCCCGGGCGGGGCTGGTATCGCTCACGCTCGGCGGGGCTCGTGCAACCGGCCCGGCGCGGACTCGCAGGTTGAGTCGCCCGCCCACCGAAGTCGCCTGGGGGCGACGGCCGGCAGCCGCTCAAGGAGTCGCTCAGCCCACCACAGACACGATAGCGACAACCGCCATTCCGCTCGTCCGCGCCGGGGCACAGTGCACTACGGGGAACCTAAAGGGGAACGGTTGTGGACGACCAGAGGAGGATCCTGTGAATTTCGCGGAATGACATCCACAGGCCCGGTGCCGGACGGTGGTCGATGGCTCGGTACGGTGCCGTTCCGTATGCACATGCTGTGGCCCTCCGTGGCCGAGGTCGATCCGGCCGATCTGTACGGCGCCGACGCCCGGCCGCCGGTCGGGGAGCGGCCGTGGGTCATGGTCAACATGATCAGCTCGGTCGACGGCGCGGCGGCCGATGCCACCGGCGCCTCGGGTGGGTTGGGCGGCCCGCCGGACAAGGCGGTGTTCGCCGCCGTCCGGGCGGCGGCGGACGTGATCATGGCGGGAGCGTCCACGGTCATCGCCGAGGACTACGGGCCCGTCCGGCTGTCGGCCCCGCTCCGGGAGGCCCGCCGCCGGCAGGGCCGGCCCGAGGTCCCCCGGTTGGCGGTCGTCAGCGCGTCCCTGCGGATCGAGCCCGACCGGCGCCTGTTCCGGGGGGCATCGCCCGGCGCGAGACCGCTGGTCCTCACCACGGCGGCCGCCGACGGCGGGCGGCGAGCCAGGCTGGCCGAGGTGGCCGAGGTCGTGGAGGTCGGTGAGGAGCGGGTCGACTGGGCGCGGGCGCTGGCCGCGCTCCGGGACCGGACCGGGGCCGGTGTCGTGCTGTGCGAGGGCGGGCCCTCGACCAACGGGCAGCTGGTGACGGCCGACCTCGTCGACGAGGTGTGCGTCACGGTGGCGCCCGCGCTCGTGGGCGGGCCGGCGCCGCGCATCGCGCGGGGCGACGGCGGGGGAGAGCTGCGCCGGCTGGCGCTGGACCGCGTCCTCACCGAGGACGGCTACGTCTTCCTGCGCTACGTCCGCCACCGGGACCCAGGCGCCGCGCCCGACCCGGGCCCGCCCCCGGCACCGGCAGGAGCGGTGTAGGCGCGGCGGAACCCCCCAGCAGGCCCCGCCGGCACCTGGTGGATGTGAAGCAACCCGCACCTTCGAGGCGAGGCGGAGGCGGTACGCCCCGGGCCTGTCCAGTGCGGGTCGCTCCCCCTATGAGACAGGTTTTGACAGAAGATATGACGTAAAGTGGCGGATGTCACGCTGAGTGGCGTGGCGTCGCCGCGTTCGTCAGCCGCCGGTGAGCCGCTTCGGTGCGGTGCGCTTGGTCAGCAGCGTCAGCTCGTGCTCGAAGTCCGCGAGGTCGTCGAATCCCTTGTAGACCGAGGCGAACCGGACCGCGGCGATGGCGTCGACCTCGCGCAGGCGCTCGAGGACCGCGCGCCCGACCCGCTCGCTGGTGACCTCACCGCCCGGGACCTGGCGCATCTCGTCCTCGACGGCGGCCGCCAGTGCCACCACCTCGCCCTCTCCGACCGGGCGGGCCTTCACCGCGGACCGGACGCCGGCCACCACCTTGCCCCGGTCGAACGGCTGGCGCTCCCCGGAGCGCTTGACGACGGCCAGCGTGGCGGCCTCGGGCCGCTCGAAGGTGGTGAAGCGCTGGCCGCACGCCAGGCACTGCCGACGCCGCCGGATGGCGCCCCCGTCGTCGGACTGGCGCGAGTCGACCACCTTGGAGTCGAGATGACCGCAGGCCGAGCAGCGCACTCCGGAAAAGCTATCCGCCAGATGACGACCGCCGGGCGTGGCGGCCGGACGCTCGGCGTCCCAGAATGGGTGGGCCGGCGCGCCGTTCGCGTGAACGCATGATGGCAACGTGCTCGTACGGCTCCCCAACGTGAGGTACACGCGGTAGCGTCGGGCGGCGGCGCGGCGGTAGGGCTTCGCTACCGACAGGAGAGACAGATAGATGGCTGGGGACATCGGGCACAGGGTCCACGGCGCACGTGCCATGGGGGGTGCGGGCTGGGCATGACGATCTCAGGGACGCCGCCGGTTCAGGCGCCGTCGAGCGAAATCCGTGCCGCGTCGGTCGACGCCGCCGGCCTCAAGAGGAGCTGGGAGCTGGTCAACCAGTACGGCGATCAGGTGCCGCTGTTCTTCTACTCGACGCTGTTCCTCAGCCATCCCTACACCCGGGCCATGTTCCCGGTCAGCATGGCGGCCCAGCGCGACCGGCTGGTGTCGGCCCTCGGCCGCATCGTCAGCCGGGTCGACGACCTCGACGAGATCCTGCCCATGCTCCGGCAGCTGGGCCGGGACCACCGCAAGTTCGCGGTCGTGCGCGACCACTACCCGGCGGTGGGCGACGCCCTGCTGGCCACCCTCGAGCACTTCTGCGGTGCCCAGTGGAGCGACGAGCTCGCGCACGACTGGCGGGCGGCCTACGCGGTCGTGTCCCGGGTGATGATCGAGGCGGCCGACTCCGACGCCGACTCCCCGGCGTGGTGGGAGGCCACGGTGGTGAGTCACGAGCGCCGCACCGCGGACGTCGCCGTGCTCACCGTCCGGCCGGAGGGCAAGCTGTCGTACCGCCCGGGGCAGTCGATACCGCTCGAGAGCCCGCAGCGGCCGCGGGTGTGGCGGTACTACTCGCCCGCCGGCCTGCCGGACGACAACGGCTGCTTCGACCTCCACGTCAAGCTGGTCGACGGCGGCGCCGTCAGCACGGCGCTCGTGCAGAGCACCCAGGCGGGCGACGCGTTGCGGCTCGGCCCGCCCGTCGGGCAACGCCTCACGATCGAGGGCCACACCCACGACGTGGTGCTGATCGCGGGCGGCACCGGGCTCGCGCCCCTCAAGGCGGTCCTCCACCAGGTGGCCGCAGAGGGCGGCGACCGGCGGGTCACGCTGTTCTGGGGGGCCCGGTACCACCGTGAGCTCTACGACCTGCCGGGGCTGCACAAGCTGACCCACGGCAACGACCGCCTCCGTGTGGTGCCGTGCGTCTCGGACGACGTCGCCATGGGCGGTGGTGTCGAGACCGGGAGCGTGGTGGACGTGGCGCTGCGCCACGGCCCGTGGCCCGACCACGAGATCTACGTCTGCGGCTCGCCGGCAATGGTGGACGGCTCGCTGACGACGCTGGAGAACGCTGGCACCTCCCTGAGCCGCGTTCACACTGACGAGCTGGGACACGAGGAGACCCTTCCATGACCGCCATCGCCAACGGTCCGAACGTCACACCTTCCCCGCGCCTCACCCCGGAGCGGGTTCGCAAGATGCTGTTCACACGTACGCAGATCGGTCGGCGGGGCTACTCGGAGGAGGAGGTGAACCTCTTCCTGGAACGGGTGGCCGAGGACATCGCCGCCCGCGACGCCGAGGACGCGTCGATGCGGGCCATGGTCCTGCACTACCAGAACACCCTGGCCGACTGGCGGGCCGGCAGCCGGGATTCGGGCGGCAACAAGCCCGCGACGACCGTGGTGCCGAGCGTCGAGGCCGTGAACATCCTGTCCCGGGCCCAGCAGGAGGCCGACTCCTACGTGGCGCAGACCCAGGCCTACTGCCGCCGCCTGGCCGTGGACGCCCGGGAGCACGCCCAGCAGATCCTCGCCCAGGCGCAGGCCGAGGCGGAGCGGGCCGCCAACGAGGCGGTCCAGGGCTACCGGTCGCGCTCGGGCGACGCCTACACGCCGGAGTTCGAGGAGCTCGAACGCCGGCTGGCGTGGGCCCGCACGTTCCTGACCTCGATCGAGACCGTGGAGAGCCAGCTGCGCACCGCCCGGGAGGCCCTGTCCTACGAGTTCGACAGGCTCGGGTCTGGCGGTCCCGGGCCCCGCCGCTGAGCAGGGGATCGGCCCCGAGCCGGGCGGTGGCATGCTGTGCCGGCCGGAAGAGGCGGTGCCTTCCGGGCGTTGTACCGATGGCGTGAGGGCATTGACACGCTCGTAATTACGGTGGTGTAATTCCCCCTACATCTTGTGCGTCCTCTTGGCGGAGGCCACAAGGGCTAGTGGTCTCGGGCTCCAGCGCCCTTCTCCCATCGCACGCCACCGTTGACCTGGAGGAACCCATGGCTCTCGCTCCCGAGCAGGCGGGAATCGGTATCCGTCGCCACTTCACCACCGAGGGCGTGCACCCGTACGACATGGTCGAGTGGGAGCGGCGCGACGCCCGCATCACCAACTTCCGGGACGGCGCGGTCGCCTTCGAGCAGGTCGGCGTCGAGTTCCCCACCACCTGGTCGCTGAACGCCACCAACATCGTCGCCCAGAAGTACTTCCGGGGCACGCTCGGCACCCCCGAGCGGGAGTGGTCGCTGCGCCAGGTCGTCGACCGGGTGGCCGACACCATCACCCGTTGGGGCACCGAGGGCGGCTACTTCGTCGACGACGCCGAGGCGGAGACGTTCAACGCCGAGCTCAAGCACCTGCTGGTGACCCAGAGGGCCGCCTTCAACAGCCCCGTGTGGTTCAACATCGGCGTCAAGGGCGTGCCCCAGCAGGCCAGCGCCTGCTTCATCCTGTCGGTCGACGACGCCATGGACTCGATCCTCAACTGGTACCGGGAGGAGGGCGTCATCTTCAAGGGCGGCTCGGGCGCGGGCGTCAACCTGTCCCGCATCCGCAGCTCGGTCGAGCTGCTGAAGGGCGGGGGCACCGCCTCCGGTCCGGTCAGCTTCATGCGGGGCGCCGACGCCTCGGCCGGCACCATCAAGTCGGGCGGCAAGACCCGGCGGGCCGCGAAGATGGTCATCCTCGACGTCGACCATCCCGACGTCGAGGAGTTCATCTGGTGCAAGGCGCTGGAGGAGCGCAAGGCGCGGGTGCTGTCCCAGGCCGGGTTCGACATGGACCTCGACGGCCGCGACAGCCACTCGATCCAGTACCAGAACGCCAACAACTCGGTCCGGGTCACCGACGAGTTCATGCGCGCGGTCGAGAACGGCGGCGACTGGAGCCTGCGCGAGGTCACCACCGGCAAGGTGGTGCGCACGCTCAAGGCCCGGGAGCTGTTCCGCCAGATCTGCCAGGCCACCTGGGAGTGCGCCGACCCGGGCATGCAGTTCGACACCACCATCAACCACTGGCACACCGCCGCCAACACCGGACGCATCAACGGCTCCAACCCGTGCTCGGAGTACATGCACCTCGACAACTCGGCGTGCAACCTCGCCAGCCTCAACCTGCTGAAGTTCCTGAACATCGACGAGACCTTCGACGTCGACGGCTTCCGCCACGCGGTCGAGGTGCTGTTCACCGGCCAGGAGATCCTGGTGGGCCGGGCCGACTACCCGACCGAGGGCATCGCCGACACGTCCCGCCGGTTCCGCCAGCTGGGCATCGGCTACGCCAACCTGGGCGCGCTGCTCATGGCGCTCGGACTCCCCTACGACAGCGACGGGGGCCGGGCCTACGCCGCCGCCGTCACCTCGCTGATGACCGGCCACGCCTACGAGGTCTCGGCCCGCACGGCATCCCGCATGGGCCCCTTCGCCGGCTTCGCCGAGAACCGGGAGCACATGCTGCGGGTCCTCGGCCAGCACCAGGAGGCCGCGGCCCGCATCGACGAGGAGCTGGTCCCGCCGGACCTGCTGTCGGCCGCCCAGGAGAGCTGGGACATGGCCTGCGAGCTGGGTGAGCACTACGGCGTGCGCAACAGCCAGGCCTCGGTGCTGGCCCCCACGGGGACCATCGGACTGATGATGGACTGCGACACCACCGGCATCGAGCCCGACCTCGGCCTTGTCAAGATGAAGAAGCTGGTGGGCGGCGGCACCATGTCGATCGTCAACCAGACCGTGCCCCGAGCCCTCGAGCAGTTGGGCTACGGCCCGGGCGAGATCGACGACATCATCGCCTACATCGACGAGAACAAGTCGATCGTGGGGGCGCCCCACCTGCTGGCCGAGCACCTGCCGGTGTTCGCGTGCTCGATGGGCGACAACGTCATCCACCACACCGGGCACGTGCGGATGATGGCGGCCGTCCAGCCGTTCATCTCCGGTGCCATCTCCAAGACCGTGAACATGCCGGAGGACGCCACGGTCGAGGAGGTCGAGCAGCTCCACATCGACGCCTGGCGGCTCGGGGTGAAGGCCATCGCCATCTACCGGGACAACTGCAAGGTGGGCCAGCCGCTGTCCACAGCCAAGAAGGAGGGCGCGGCCGCCCCCGAGCCGGGCGCGGAGCTGACAGGGGCAGCCGCCAAGGTGGTCGAGAAGATCATCAAGGTCCCGGTGCGGGAGAAGCTGCCCCGCAACCGCACGTCGAAGACCTTCGAGTTCCGGGTGGCCGACTGCAAGGGCTTCGTCACCATCGGCGAGTACGACAACGGGCGCCCGGGCGAGCTGTTCCTGCGGGTGTCCAAGCAGGGCTCGACGCTGGCCGGGATCATGGACGCCTTCTCGATCTCGGTCAGCTACGGCCTGCAGTACGGGGTGCCGCTGCGCCACTACATCGAGGCGTTCACCAACACCCGGTTCGAGCCGGCGGGCATCACCGACGACGCCGACCTGCGCATCGCCACCTCGATCCTCGACTACATCTTCCGGCGGCTGGCGGTGAACTACCTCAGCTACGAGGAGCGGGCCGAGCTGGGCATCCTCACCACCGGGGAGCGCACCCAGCCCACGCTGCCGGGCGTGGAGGAGACCGTGGTGCAGACCAGCCAGGGCCAGGACGTGCCGGCCGACCCGCCGTCGATCGACTCGTCGTCGCCCACGCTGTTCGACACGACCAGCGCCCCCCGCGAGCCGTCGCTGCTGGAGCGGGCGGGCGTGACCGACGCCGAGAAGCCGACGTCCCGCCAGTCGCCGGCCATCAGGCCGCCGGCCCCCAGCAGCGTCGATGCGCCGTACTGCATGCAGTGCGGGGTGCAGATGCAGCGGGCGGGGTCGTGCCACGCCTGCCCCTCGTGCGGCAGCACCAGCGGTTGTAGCTGAGGGCGTCCACCGCCTGTCGCGAGCTGCGCGTCGTCCGCTCGAACGACCAGGCTCATGTCCGAGCGGTCGACGCGCCCCGGGCACTGGCCGACCATGACGGCGGAGCTGCGCATCCCCACCTACCTGCGGGCCGCGACCGACGTCGGCGGCCCGGCACGGGTGGAGTGGCTTGCCGCCCTGCCGGCGCGGGTCGAGGAGCTGGCGGCGCGTTGGGGGCTGGACCTCGGCGAGCCGTTCGAGCCGGGCGGCAACTGCGCGTGGGTCGCGCCGGGCACCAGCCGCGACGGGCGCGACGTCGTGCTCAAGGTGGCGTGGCGGCACACCGAGGCGCGGCACGAGGCGGAGGGGCTGGCCGCGCTCGGCGGCCGGGGAGCGGTCGAGGTGTACGCGTTCGAGCACCTACCCGCCCGGCCCGGAGGCGGGCCGGACGGCGACACCGACACGACCGCGCTGCTGCTCGAGCGGTGCCGGCCGGGGACCGAGCTGCGCGGACGCCCCGAGGCCGAGCAGCATGTCGTCGTCACGGACCTGCTGCGGTCGGTCTGGGCGGTCGACCTGCCGTCCGACCACCCGTTCCGTCCGCTGTCGGTCATGGCCGATGACTGGGTGGTCCGCGCCGAGGCGCGGCTGGCCGCCGACCCGGCAAGGCTCGACCGAGGGCTCGCCCGCGAGGGGCTGGCGCTGTTCCGCGAGCTGTCGCGCCCCGGCGCGACCGAGGTGTTGCTGTGCACCGACCTGCACGCAGGCAACGTCCTGTCCGGCACGCGCCGCCCGTGGCTGCTCATCGATCCCAAGCCCTATGTCGGCGACCCGCACTACGACCTGCTGCAGCACCTGCTGAACTGCGACGAGTCGCTGCAGGCCGACCCGATCGGGCTGCTGACGAAGGTCGCCGACCTGGCCGGTCTCGACGCCGGGCGGGTCCGGCGGTGGCTGTTCGCACGGTGTGTCCAGGAGAGCCTGGGCGACGGTCCGCCATGGCCGGGACTCGACGTGGTGCTGCACCGGCTCGGTGGTCCGTAGCGCGAGCGCGGCGCCGCTGCGTGACCGGCGTCTACCGCACCAGGTGGCGCAGGCGGACGGACAGGCACGTCACGCACCCCTCGAGCTTCTCGAACTCGCCGATGTCGACGACCACCGGGTCATAGCCGAGGCCGGCGAACCGCTCGGCGCTGCGGGGCGCGCTCGCAGCCATGAGCAGCTTGTCGCCGCCGAGCAGCACGACGTGGGCGCCGGGCTCCTCGGGAACGGCGAGGAACCGGTCGAAGGCGTGCGGGTCGTCGACCACCGGGGGGTAGCCGATGACGGTGCCGTCGGGGAGGGCCGTCACCGCGGACTTCAGGTGCAGGACCTTGGTGACGGGGACGGCGACGACGGTCGCCCCGAGCGGTTCGAGGGCGTGACGCAGCTGGCGCACGCCCTCGCCGTTCGTGCGGCCACCCCGACCGACGTAGACGGTCGAGCCGACCTTGAGCACGTCGCCGCCGTCGAGGGTTCCCGGCCCGTGGATGCGGGCGACCGGGCAGCCGAGCGACTCGACCACCTTGGCCACCCCCTCGACCTCGGGCTTGCGGGCGTCGGCTCCCGGGCGGGTCAGGACGGCGACACCGCGGTACATGACCACGGTGTCCTCGACGAAGACGGCGTCGGGGCAGTCGGCGGCGGGTGGGACCTCGACGAGGTCCCACCCGTTGTCGGCCATCGCCGCCACGTAGTCGTCCCACTGCCGGGTGGCGAGGCCGACGTCGACGGGCACCCGGTCCATGTGGGTCACGATCCCGCCGGCCAGGGCGGGCCCCGGCCGGCGGATCAATGCGGTTCCGGCGGACATGGTGCGATGCCTTCCGGGCTAGGCGTTGGCCGGCTCGACCGGCTCGTCGGCCAGCTCGGGCGGCATGTCGACGGTCTCCTCGATCTGGCCGAGCCGCTCGCGGCGGGCCTTGAGGAAGCCGTACAGCGGGATGCCGACCATGACGAGCAGCAGCGCCTGGTACACGGCGGCGTAGCCGGAGCTGAACGTCACCCACAGGGAGAACATCAGGCCGACGACCGCGACGCTCATGTCACGGGCGAAGGCCCACCCCTGCACCCGGCGGCGCCGGGACACCAGGAACGTGAACTGGGCGGCTGCGGCGATGAAGTAGGGGATCGCCACGGTCACCACCGACAGGTAGACGAGGTCGGTGAACACGTCCAACCCGGTCTCGCTGCTGTAGCTCCAGGCCATGAGGGCCGAAGCCACGATCGTCGAGACGACGATGCCGAACACCGGCGCCCCACGGCGGTTCTCCTGGGTGAACCGCTGCAGGAACAGCCCGTCCTTGGCCGCCGCGTACGGCATCTCGGCGGTGACGAGGGTCCAGCCGTTCAGCGCACCGATGCCGGAGATCACGGCGACGAGCGCCACGAACTTCCCGGCCCAGCCGGCACCGTTGAAGATCGTCTCGTAGGCGGCGACGAACGGGGCGCCGTCGTCGACGAGGGCGTCGTGGGGAACGAGGCCCATCACCGCGGCGGTCACCGCCACGTACAGCACCGCGCTGAGCCCGGTGCCCAGCACGGCGGCACGGCTCACGTTGCGGCGCGGGTTGCGGACCCGGCCCGCCACGATGGCGGCGGTCTCGACGCCGATGAACGAGAACAGCGCGACACCGGCCGCGATGTTCAGGGCGTCGTACCAGTTGCCGCCCGACGCGTTGAAGGGGCCGAAGTTCGCGCTGGTCACGAAGAACCAGCCGACGACACCGACGAACAGCAGCGGCAGGAACTTCAGCACGACGGTGAGGTTCTGGAACCACGCCATCTGCCTGACGCCGGCCAGGTTGATGATCGCCGGGATCCACAGGCCGGTGAGCGCGATGCCCCAGTTCGTCCAGCCGGACGGGTTCGTGATGCCGAACAGCTCCTCGACGTACAGCACCCAGGACGACACGATGGCGGCGTTTCCGGCCCAGCAGGTGATCCAGTAGCACCACGCCGTGGCGTAGCCGGCGAAGTCGCCGAACTCGTGGCGGGCGTAGGCGTACAGGCCGCCCTCGTTGTGGGGCACCCGCCTGGTGAGCTGGCCGAACAGCAGGCCGAGCAGGATGGCGCCGACGCTGATGATGCCGAGCGTGATGAGCGAGCTCGTGCCGGCCCCGGCCATCACCGCCGGCATGGTGAAGACGCCGGTGCCGATGATGCTGCCGATCACGAGCGCGGTGGCGGACGGCAGCCCGAGCCGGTGGGCCCGCTCGTCGAGCGTCGCCGCACCCGGTGGACCGAGGCTCCGTTCGGAAGAATGGACGGTGGACGTCATCGCTGCCTCCGATCGGGTCGAGCGTGTAGTGCGTGCAGGCGCTCCCGCAGGCGCGGGGCCCACTGCTCTTCGTCGATCGTCCGATCAAGGTGGCCGCGCGGGTAGGGCCGAACGTCCTGCCTGCCCGGTGCGCCGGACCCGAAACGTGGGGCTCCCGACCGTGATCCATGGGACCATCGTCCCTGGGTGACCGCCGGCACGCGTGCGACGCTGTGGGCTGATCGGCGAGGAGGTTCTCCGCGATGACGAGGCCGGCACGGTCTCCCGGAGGCTGGCCCGGGCCGCGACCGGGCAGGGCGGTCGACCCGTGAGGGCCGTCGTGGCGCTCGGCGGCAACGCCCTGCTGCGCCGCGGGGAGGAGCTGACGAGCGAGAACCAGCGCGCCAACGTGCGCATCGCCTGTGACGCCCTGGCCCCGGTGGCGCTGGCGCACGAGCTGGTGGTCTCCCACGGCAACGGGCCGCAGGTCGGGCTGCTGGCGCTCCAGGGCGCCGCCTACACCGAGGTGCCGACCTACCCGCTCGACATCCTCGACGCCGAGTCCGAGGGCATGGTCGGCTACATGCTCGAGCAGGAGCTCGGCCGCCGCATCCCGCCGAGCCGGTTGGCGACGCTCCTGACCCAGGTCGTCGTGGACCGCGACGACCCCGCCTTCGAGGACCCCACGAAGTTCGTGGGGCCGGTCTACTCCTGGGACGACGCCGACCGGCTCGCGAAGGCACGCGGTTGGACGATCAGCAAGGACGGCCGCGGATGGCGTCGCGTGGTCCCGTCGCCCGAGCCGCAGCACATCGTCGAGCTACGGGCGATCCGGCTCCTGGTGGACCACGGCGTGATCGTGGTCTGCGCCGGTGGTGGCGGTGTCCCGGTGGCGGCGCACCCGCGCATGGGCACGATCGGCGTGGAGGCCGTGATCGACAAGGATCTGTCGGCCTCGCTCCTCGCCCGCCTCCTCGGCGCCGACGCCCTGCTCCTGCTCACCGACGTGGAGGCCGTCTACGACCGGTGGG
>DASSUD010000396.1:0-2874 GCA_035707385.1 Acidimicrobiales bacterium | reverse complement strand
CCGGTAGCCTCTCGGGGGACATGTCCTCCCGCCTCCTGCGCTGGTCGGCGCCGTTGCTGGTGGCCGCGCTGGCGGCCATCGGCCTGCTGGGCGCCTCCCGGGGCGAGCCGATGCCGGCAGACGGCGGCGGTGCACCGGGGGCGGAGATCGTGCGGTCCGCCACCCCCCTGGCCGTCCGTGCCGTCCGCCCGGCGATGGGCGACCACCTCCGCGCCCCGGCCCGCCCCGTCGCCGTGCTGGCGGTGGCGGCGGCCGCCGCCCTCGCGGCCCTGCGGTCCCGCCTGGCGCCGCTAGTGCCGGTGCCCGCGGCGGCCACGGGGCGCATCGGGACGAGCCCGCTCCGCCGCCGAGGCCCGCCGCGCCGCGCCCGCTGACAGGCGCTGACCGTCCGCCCCGGCGGACGCCGAGCAGAGGAGTCCCCGGACTGAACGTCCCCGCCACCGCCCACCCCGGCGCGACCCGGCATCTGCCGTGATCGCGCTCCTCCTCGCCCACGCTGCCGCCGGCCTCGCCATCCTGGCCGCCGGGCGCCGGGCCCAGCGCGGCGCGCTCGCGCTGGCGGCCGTGCCCAGCGCGGCCACGCTGGTGTGGCTGGCCGTCCGGGCCGGCGGCGTGGTGGGCGGCGACCCGGTGCGCCAGAGCGTGGCGTGGGTCCCCGAGCTCGGGATCGACCTCGACCTGCGCCTCGACGGGTTCTCGGCGCTGTTCGTGCTGCTCATCGCCGGGATCGGCGTGCTGATCTTCGCCTACTCGGCCCGCTACCTCCCGGCCACGGGGGAGGGGCTGGGGCGCCTGATCGGCCTGCTGGTCCTGTTCGCCGGGTCGATGGTGGGCCTCGTCCTGGCCGACAACCTGGTGGTGCTGTTCGGGTTCTGGGAGCTGACCTCGGTCACGTCGTTCCTGCTCATCGGCCACGACCACGCCTCGGCGCGGGCCCGGGCGGCCGCCCTGCAGGCCCTGCTCGTGACCGGGACCGGGGGCCTGGCCATGCTGGCCGGCTTCGTCCTCATCGGGCAGGCGGCCGGCACGTACCGGCTCAGCGCCGTGCTGGCCGACCCGCCCTCCGGCGGGACCGTGACCGCCGGCCTGGTCCTGGTGCTGGTGGGGGCGTTCGCCAAGTCGGCGCAATACCCGTTCCACTCGTGGCTGCCGGGGGCGATGGTGGCGCCGACCCCGGTCAGCGCCTACCTCCACTCCGCCACCATGGTGAAGGCGGGCGTCTACCTGGTCGGCCGGTTCGCCCCCGCCTTCGCCGGGGTCGTGGTGTGGCGCCCGCTGGTGGTGACGGTGGGCCTGGTGACGATGGTGGCCGGCGGGCTGCGGGCGCTCCGCCAGCACGATCTCAAGCTGCTGCTGGCCTTCGGAACGGTGAGCCAGCTCGGGTTCATGGTGGTGCTGCTGGGGATCGGCACCGCTCCCGCCCTGGTGGCCGGGTGCGCGCTCGTCCTGGCCCACGGCCTGTTCAAGGCGGCCCTGTTCATGGTCGTGGGCATCATCGAGCACCAGGCCGGGACCCGGGACCTGCGCCGCCTGCGCCCCTGGGGGCCGGCCTGGCGGCCGGTGAGCGCCGTCACCGCCGTGTCGGCCGCCTCGATGGCCGGCGTGCCGCTGACCTTCGGGTTCATCGCCAAGGAGGAGGACTTCGCCGCCCTGGCCGGCGGGCCGTTCTCGTGGTCGGGTCTGGTCCTCGCCCTCGTGGTGGCCGGGTCGACGCTCACGGCCGCCTACAGCCTCCGCTTCGCCTGGGGCGCGCTCGGTCGGGCCGGGGCCCGGGACCCGGGCGCCTCCCCCGGCCCGGCCGCCGTCGCGCCACCCGGGCCCGCCTTCCTGGCCCCCGCCGCGCTGCTGGCGGCGGCGACCGTGGTGCTGGGGATCGCCCCTGCTCTGGTCGACCGGTGGGCGGGCGGCGCCGCCCGGGCCCTCGACCCGACCGTCGAGCCGGTCCACCTGGCCCTGTGGCACGGGCTCAACCTGCCCCTCGCCCTGTCGGCGGTGGTGCTCGCCGGCGGCGCCGCCCTGTTCGCCGGCCGGCGGCGGCTGGCGCCGGTCCTGGCCGCGGGCGGTCGCCTGCCCAGCGGGTCGGAGGTCTACCTCGCCGTGCTGCGGGGCGTGAACGCCGGGGCCGACCGGGTCACCGCGGTCGTGCAGAACGGCTCCCTGCCCACCTACGCCGGCGTCATCCTGACCACCGCGGCGCTGCTCACCACGGGCGCGCTGGTGGCCGGGGGCGGCTGGCCGGGATGGCCGGCGCTGGTCGGGTCCCTCGGGCACCTGGCCGTGTGCGCGGCCCTGCTGGTGACCGCGGTGGCGGCCGCCACGGTGCACCGGCGGTTCTCGGCCGCGCTGCTGGTGGGGGCGACCGGTTACGCCATGGCCGGCCTGTTCGTGGTGCAGGGCGGCGCCGACCTGGCCCTGACCCAGGTGGCGATCGAGACGCTGAGCACGGTGCTGTTCGTCCTGGTCCTGCGGCGCCTCCCCGACCGGTTCGAGAGCCGCGCCCCGCTGGGGCGGCGTGCGGTGCGGGCGGCCGCCGCCTTGTCGGTGGGCGTGACCGTGTTCGCCCTGGCCATCACGGCCTCGGGGAACCGGCAGGCCGAGCCGATCTCGGGCGAGATGGTGGAGCGGTCGGTCCCCGACGGCGGCGGGCGCAACGTCGTGAACGTGATCCTGGTCGACTTCCGGGGCTTCGACACGTTGGGGGAGATCACCGTGCTCAGCGCCGCGGCCGTCGGGGTGGTGGCGCTGGCCCGGGCGGGCCGGCGGCCGGGCGCCGCCGGTCAGGGCCCGGAACACCGCCTGCGGGTCCGCCACCTGGTGGTGGTGGACGTGGCCGTGCGGCTGGTGGTCCCGGCCGTCCTGGTGGGCTCGCTGTAC
>DASSUD010000395.1:0-7340 GCA_035707385.1 Acidimicrobiales bacterium | reverse complement strand
CGCCGGGTCCACGCTGGTCGTGCCCGAGGTGGTGGTGGGCCGGGCCGAGGACGGCACGCGGTGGGTCACCGAGATCGGTACCGGCCCGGGAGGCACCGGCGTCCCCGCCCTGGAGGGGCCGCGCCAGGACGGGCCCGAGCCCCTGCGCTACGAGGTCGAGGCGGCGCGGCCGCCGGCGGAGTGGTGCGACCTGGTCGAGCGGGCCACCAAGGTCATGGCCGGTGGCGCCTTCGCCAAGGTCGTCCTGGCCCGCCAGGTCGACGTCACGGCCGACCGGCCGCTCGACCGGCGGGCCGTGCTGGAGCGGCTGCGGGCCGCCTACCCCGGCTGCCACATCGTCGGCGCCCCCGGGTTCGTGTGCGCCAGCCCCGAGCTGCTGGTGTCGGTCAGCGGCGACGTGGTCCGCTCGCACCCGATGGCGGGCACCGCCCCCCGGGGCGGCGACCCCACCGCCGACCAGCGCCTGGCGCTGTCGCTGCTGGGGTCGACCAAGGACCGCCAGGAGCACCAGATCACCATCGACATGGTGCACGACACGCTGCTCGGCTGGTGCTCCTACGTCGACTACGAGGCCGAGCCGTCGGTGGTGGCGGTGGCCAACGTCCAGCACCTGGCCACGCTGGTGGAGGGCCGCCTGTCCCGCCCCACGCCGTCGGTGCTGGAGCTGGTGGCGGCGCTGCACCCGACCCCGGCGGTGGCCGGGTGGCCCCGGGAGGACGCCGTGGCCTGGATCGCCGGCCACGAGGGCATCCACCGGGGCCGCTACGCCGGGACGGCCGGGTGGGTCGACGCCGCCGGCAACGGCACGTGGGCCGTGTCGGTCCGCTCGGCCGAGATCGACGGCCACCGGGCCCGGGTGTTCGCCGGCAACGGGATCGTGGCCGACAGCGACCCGCCGGTCGAGCTGGCCGAGACCCGGGCCAAGCTCCAGGCCCTACTGTCCGCGATCGTGCGTCCCTAGTGGGGTGGCCCCACTAGCGCGGCCGACACGGCGGCGGCCACGGCGCCGTCGAGCCGCCGGTGGGCGGCCACGTTGGCGGCCCGCTCGGTGCCCACCACCAGCACCCGCACGCCCCCGGCCGCCACGGCGGCGCCCACCGCCGCGCCCACGTCGTCGCCGGGATCGAGGCGGCGGGCGTCCACCCCGTAGGCACCGGCCAGGGCCACGAGGTCGAGGCCGTGGGGTGTCCCGAACAGAGCCTCGAACCGCTCGGGCGCCAGGGCGGTCGCCTGGGGCAGGAACGAGAAGATGCCCCCGCCGTCGTTGTCGACCACCACCACGGCCAGATCCATCCCCCGGCCCGCCGCGCCGAGCAGGCCGTTGCTGTCGTGGAGGAAGGCGATGTCGCCGATCAGCAGCGCGGTCGGCCCCGCCGACCCGGCGGCCACGCCCACCGCGGTCGACACCACCCCGTCGATGCCGTTGGCGCCCCGGTTGGCCACCACGACCAACCCGGGGCGGGGGGCGGCGTAGCGCTCCAGGTCCCGGACCGGCATCGACGAGGACACGACCAGCCGGGCCCCGTCGGGCAGGGCGGCGGCGACGGCCCGGGCCACGCCGGGCTCGGTGGGGCCGCCCAGGGCGTCGACCTCGACGGCCAGCGCCTTCTCGGCCGCGGCCGAGGCCGCCTGCCAGCGGTCCAGCCAGCCCGGTTCGGGCCCGGCGGCCGGCAGGTCCCGCAGGAAGGCGCCGGCGTCGCCGTCCACCACCACCGCCGCGGTGCCGGCCGGGTCCGACCACCCGGGCGTCCCCGCCACCACCTCCGTGGCCCCCGAGGCGGCCAGCCACTCGTTGACGACCCGCGACGAGCCGGGCGCCCCCAACCGCAGCACCCCGTCGGGACGGAGCCGGTCGGCGGCCTCGGGCGAGCGGAGGATGGCGTCGAGGTGCGACACGGTGGTGCCCGCCGGCCGCCAGGCCGGCGACCGGGGCTCGGCCACCACGGGCCAGCCCCGGGCGGCGGCCACGGCGTGCACCAGGTCGCCGTCCAGGCCCGGCACGGCCCCGGCGACGACGACGGTGCGGGGCGGCAACCCGTTCCGGCGTCCCTCATGGTGCACATCGCGGCTGGGGGACGCCGGAACGGTCCATGGACCGTTCCGGGCCGGCGGGAGCTCCCCCGGGGTCCCGACCAGCGGCTCGCGGAACGGGAGGTTGAGGTGGACCGGCCCGGGGCGGTCGCCCGTGGCCGCGGTCCACGCCCGGGCGGCGAGGGGCCGCCAGCGGGAGGCGCCCGCGGGGTCGGGGACGCCGGGGTCGCCGAACCACCGCACCGACCGCCCGTAGAGGTGCACCTGGTCGATGGCCTGCGGGGCGCCCACGTCCCGCAGCTCGGGCGGGCGGTCGGCCGTGCACACCAGGAGCGGCACCGCGGCCAGGTCGGCCTCCACCACCGCCGGGTGCAGCTCGGCGGCGGCGGTGCCGCTGGTGCACAGCACCGCGGCGGGCCGCCCGGTGCCCAGCCCCAGCCCCAGGGCGAGGAACCCGCCCGAGCGCTCGTCGTGGTGGACGTGGACCCGCACGCCGGGGTGGTCGGCCAGGGCCAGGGCGAGCGGGGTCGAGCGGGAGCCGGGGCACACGACGGCGTCGGTCAGGCCGTCGCGCACCCACTCGTCCACGAGGGTGGCGGCGAACGTCGCCTGCACGTCGGCGGGCGGAGGAGGCACGGCGGTCATGGCAGGGACAAGAATCCCTCGCCGTGCCGCTCCACAGCGAACGCGAAGGGGCCGGGCCGCCCGTCGTGCTGCTCCACGGCTTCGGGCAGACGGGCCGGTGCTGGGGCCCGCTGGCGCCCGCGCTGGCCCGCCGCCACACGGTGGTCCGGCTCGACGCCCCGGGCCACGGCGGCTCCGGCGGCGACGCCGTCGACCTGCCGGCGACCGCCGGGCTGATCGCCGCGGCCGGCGGGCCGGCCGTCTACCTCGGCTACTCGATGGGCGGCCGCATGGCCCTCCAGGTGGCGGTGGACCGGCCCGACGTGGTGCGGGCGCTGGTCGTGGTGGGCGCCACGCCGGGCATCGAGGACGCCGGCGAGCGGGCCGCGCGCCACGCCGCGGACCGGGTGCTGGCGCGGCGCATCCGGGACGAGGGCGTGCCCGCCTTCGTCGACCACTGGCTCGGCCTGCCGATGTTCGCGGGGCTGCCGCCCGAAGGCCGCTTCGAGGACGAGCGCCGCCGCAACCGGGCCGAGGGCCTGGCCACCAGCCTGGAGCGGGCCGGCACAGGGGCCCAGGCCCCGCTGTGGGACCGGCTCGCCACCATCGCCGTCCCGGTCCTGGTGGTGGCGGGCGAGGACGACGACCGCTACGCCGCCCTCGCCGCCCGCACGGCGGCGGCGATCGGCGCCAACGCCACCGCCGCGCTGGTCCCGGGCGCGGGCCACAGCGCCCACCTGGAGCAGCCCGGGGCGTTCATCGACCTGGTGCTCGGCTGGCTGGCGGCGCGCTAGGCCGAGATCGAGCAGCCCGGGGCGTTCATCGACCTGGTGCTCGGCTGGCTGGCGGCGCGCTAGGCCGAGATCCACAACCCGGCGGCGAACAGCGCACCGAAGGCCAGCTGCACCCGGCCGGTGGCCCCCAGCACCGGGATGAGCGCCGGGCCCCGGGCGCCGCCCAGCACCTCGATCACCGGCCGCCGCGCCAGCGGCACCGCGGCCAGGGCGGCGGCGGCCGCCGGGCGGTCGCCCAGCCCCGCCACCGGCGGCACCATCAGAACGGCGCCCACCAGCAGCGCCACGTAGAGCACCCGCGTCCCCCGGTCGCCCAGGCGGACCGCCAGGGTGCGCTTGCCGGACGCGGTGTCGCCGGGGATGTCCCGCAGGTTGTTGACCACCAGCAGCGCGGTGGCCAGGAAGCCCACCGGGACGCTGGCGGCCAGCGCCAGCCCCGACAGCGCCTCCTCCTGGACGTAGGCCGACCCGGCCGTGGCCACCACCCCGAAGAAGGCGAAGACGAACAGCTCGCCCAGCCCCAGGTAGCCGTAGGGGTGGGACCCTCCCGTGTAGAACCAGCCGGCGGCCAGCGCCGCGGCCCCCACCACCAGCAGCTCCCAACCCACGGCGAGCGCCAGGGCCAGCCCGGCGAGGGCGGCGATCCCGAACGCCGCCAGCGCCGCCCGCTTCACCGACCCCGGTGCCGCCAGTCCCGACCCCACCAGCCGCACCGGCCCGACCCGGCGCCCGGCGCTGTCGGTGCCCCGCACCCCGTCGCTGTAGTCGTTGGCGTAGTTGGTGCCCACCTGCAACGCCAGGGCCACCACCCCGGCGGCCAGCGCCCGCCAGGCCACCACGTCGACCCGCCCCGCGGCGCACGCCGTGCCGACCAGCACGGGCACCACCGCGGCGGGGAGGGTGCGGGGGCGGGCTCCGGCCACCCACATGCGCCACCCGGGCGCGGGCCGGGGCGCGGCGTCGGCCGGCGCGTCGGTCACGGCGACAGGTTGGCACGCGCGCGGCGGTGGGCCGAATCGCCGCAGGCGGGAGACCGGGGGCAGAATCCTGCGATGGCCCGGGAGCGCACGCCGGAGGATCTGGAGGCCGGCCGGCCGGCCACCGCCACGGACACGCCGGCCGGCGGCTGAGCGCGGTGCGCAGGCTCGTCGTCGTCGAGGCCCGGGGCACGCCGGGCTTCGCCGACCGGCTGCGGCGGGCGTGGGACGAGGGTGACGCCGTGCTGCCGGTCGATCCCCGCCACCCCGCCCCCGACCGGGCGAGGGTCCTGGAGGCCGCCCGCCCCGGCGAGCCGGTCGAGGAGGGCGACGCCCTGGTGGTGGCCACCAGTGGCGCCACCGGCACGCCCAAGGCGGTGGTCCTCACCCACGACGCGGTGGCCGCCTCGGCCCGGGCCACCAGCGCCCGCCTCGGCGTGGACCCGGACCGCGACCGGTGGCTGGCCTGCCTTCCCCTGGTCCACGTGGGCGGGCTCTCCGTCGTGACCAGGGCGCTGGTCACCGGCACGCCGCTGACGATCCACGACGGCTTCGACCCCGCCGCCGTCATGGCCGCGGCCGCCGCGGGCTGCACGCTGGTGTCGCTGGTCCCCGCGGCCCTGCGGCGCATCGACCCGTCGGGCTTCCGGGCGGTCGTGGTGGGCGGGTCGTCCATGCCGCCCGACCTGCCACCCCAGGCGGTCACGACCTACGGCGCCACCGAGACCGGCAGCGGTGTCGTCTACGACGGCGTGCCGCTCGACGGCGTCGAGGTCCGCACGGTCGGCGGCGAGATCCAGGTCCGGGGGCCCATGCTGCTGCGGGGCTACCGGGACGGCACCGACCCCAAGGACGCGGACGGCTGGTACGCCACCGGCGACGCCGGTGCGTGGGACCCGGCCGCCGGGCGCCTCCAGGTGTTCGGCCGGACCGACGACCTGATCATCACCGGCGGCGAGAACGTGTGGCCGGCCTCGGTGGAGCGGGTGCTCGGCACCTGCCCCGGGGTGGCCGAGGTGGCGGTCGCGGGCCGGCCCGACCCCGAGTGGGGCCAGCGGGTGGTGGCCCTGGTGGTGCCGGCGGACCCGGCCGACCCGCCCGCCCTCGCCGCCCTGCGCGACGCGGTCCGGGCCGAGCTGCCGGCCTACGCCGCCCCCCGCGAGCTGGTGCTGGTCGCGTCGCTCCCCCACACGCCGCTCGGCAAGATCGCCCGGGGCCGGCTGCGCTGACCGGGCGCTCAGCCGAGCGACGGTCCCAGCAGCGCCCCGCCGTCGACCACCAGGGTCTGCCCGGTGATCCACGACCCGAGGTCGCTCACGAGGAACAGGGCCGCGTTGGCGATGTCGACCGGCTCGCCCAGGCGCCGCAGGGGCATGCGGGCGGCGACCGCCTCCTCGGCCGGCTCCCACAGGGCCCGGGCCATGTCGGTCTTGACCAGGCCGGGGGCGATGGCGTTGACCCGCACGCCCGGCGCCAGGTCGGCCGCCAGCGTGCGGGTGAGGTGGATGAGCGCCGCCTTGGTCACGTTGTAGTGCCCGATGTGGGTCTCCACCGACAGCCCGCCGACGCTGGCGATGTTGACGATCGACCCGCCGTGCTCGCGCATCGACGCCCGCCACACCTCCTGGCACCACACCACCGGGCCCCGGTAGTTCACCTGCCAGGTCTTGTCGAAGCGAGGCAGGTCGATGTCGATGGACCGGCCCATGTAGGGGTTGGTGGCGGCGTTGTTCACCAGGACGTCGATGCGCCCGAAGCGTTCCACGGTGGCGGCCACGCAGGCCGCGATCTGGTCGGGTTCGCCGGCGTTGGCGGCGTGCACGGCCGTGTCGCCGCCGATGTCGCCGGCCGCCGCCTCCAGCGCCTCGATCTTCCGGGACGACAGCATCACCGACGCGCCCGCCCCGGCGAACGCGCGTGCGATGGCCTTGCCGATGCCCCGGCTGGCCCCGGTCACGAGCGCCACCTTGCCGTCCAGGTCGATCTGCATGGGCGGGGAACCTAGTGCCCCGTCCACGAACGTTCGCCGTGGCAGGGCGCAGACGTTTGTGGACGGGGCACCAGCGGCCAGGATGGGTGGGTGAACCGCCTGGCCTCAGAGACCTCCCCCTACCTCCGCCAGCATCGGGACAACCCGGTCGACTGGTACCCGTGGGGCGACGACGCCTTCGCCGCCGCCCGGGAGCGTGACCGGCCCGTCCTGCTGTCGGTGGGCTATTCGTCCTGCCACTGGTGCCACGTGATGGCGCACGAGTCGTTCGAGGACGGCGAGGTGGCGGCGCTGATGAACGAGATGTTCGTCAACGTCAAGGTCGATCGCGAGGAGCGGCCCGACGTCGACGAGATCTACATGGAGGCGGTCCAGGCCCTGACCGGCCAGGGCGGCTGGCCCATGACGGTGTTCCTCACCCCCGACGGCCGCCCGTTCTTCGGCGGCACGTACTTCCCCAAGGACCCGGGTCGGGGGATGATCTCGTTCCCCGACCTGTGCCGGCGCATCGACGAGCTGTGGCGCACCCGGCGCGCCGACATCGACGCCCAGGCCGGCGAGCTGACGGGCGCCCTGGGCCGCACCGCGGTGCTGGACCCGGGCGAGGCCCTGCCGGGCGCCGAGGCCCTCGACTCGGTGTACGGGCTGCTGCGCCAGCAGCACGACGACCGGCGGGGCGGCTTCGGCGGGGCCCCCAAGTTCCCCCAGGCCATGAGCCTCGACCTGCTGGTGCGGTCGCTGTCCCGCACCGGCTCGGACGTGACCCGGGCCATGGTGGAGACCTCGCTCGACGCCATGGCGTCCGGGGGCATCTACGACCACCTGGGCGGCGGCTTCGCCCGCTACTCGGTCGACGACCGCTGGCTGGTGCCCCACTTCGAGAAGATGCTCTACGACCAGGCGCTGCTGTGCCGGGCCTACCTG
>DASSUD010000394.1:0-24806 GCA_035707385.1 Acidimicrobiales bacterium | reverse complement strand
AGGGCGTCCCGCCCTGCGGTCCCGGCGACCGTGCAGCCGACCAGCACGTCGCCGGTCCAGCGGTCACTGCCCCCGTCGTCGTCGTGCACCGTGACGTCCACCTCGTGGCGCCCCCCGACCGCGTACGTGTGGTCGGCGTCGAGGGTCGCGGTGCCGGCGCCCTGCGTGACCACGACGTCCTCGACGGTGCCGTCGCCCCAATCGACCGTGGCGCTGTGCGTGTCCGCCAGCCCGGGGTCGGTGAGCACGGCCGTGACCGACACCGTGTGGCCGGTGGGCTCGCCCGCCACAGCGGCATCGGTGATCGTCGGTGCGACGTTGCGCGTCGTGACCTCTACCGTCGCGCTCGCGGCGATGCCGTGGGCGTTCGTCACGGTGAGGGTCAGCTGCTCGGTCCCGTCGTCCGCGCCCCTCAACGTCGGGCGGTCCGATCCCGCCGGGTCCACCCGATCGGCCGGCGCCCAGGCGTAGGTCAGCACCTCTCCCGACGAGGCCGACGCATCCAGCTCGACGGTCGAGCCCTCGTCGACCCCGTAGGGGCCACCCGCGTCCGCCGTGACGTCGAAGTATCCGAGAGGGTCGAGCACGTTGGCGGCCAGGAAGTCGGTGCCACGCCGCAGGATGTCCGACGACCGGGAGATGATGCCGTGGTCGGCGCCGTCGTAGGTGACGAGCTCGCAGGCGACGCCGACCGTGTGGGCGGCCGGGCACAGGCGGTCGGTGTTGTTCGTGCCGGCCGGGAGCGTCCTGTCGTGGGTGGCGAAGAACACGAGGCTGGGGGGCTCGCCGGGGTCGACGCCGGGCACCAGGACCCCGGCGACGGGCAGGGCGGCCGCGATCGGCGAGGTGTCGGGACCCCGGGTCCCCGGCATGTAGGCCAGGTTGAGGCTGGTCACGGCGCCGGCCGACCAGCCGGACGCGGCGATCGCGTCGGGATCGATGCCGTACTCGCTCCCATGGGCCGCCAGCCACTGCACGGCGGCGACCGCGTCGTCGTGCGCGTCCAGCATGGCGAGGTAGAGCTCGCCCAGGTCGGTCGTGTCCATGCCGCGCCGCACCCGGTAGTTGACGGCGACGCCGACATAGCCGCGCCGGGCCGACTCGGTCGCGAACCGCACGATGTAGTCGTCCCGCTTGTCGCCGAACGCGAACCAGCCGCCGTACAACCAGACGATCGCAGGGCGATCGGTGGCCGTGTCACCCGCCGGGCGGTAGATGTCGAGCGCCAGATCGACCGGGTTCCCGAGGTGGTCGACGGTCTGGCGGTAGACCACGTCGCGGGTCACCTCGACCTCGTCGAAGACCGGGTCGAGGTAGCGGCCGCGCGGGTCATCGGGTGGACCGAACGCGAGCGGAGCGCGCCCGGCGACGCCCCGCGCCCGATCGGTCGCCACGACCTCACAGCCCGGGGGCTGGCGGCAGTCGAGGGGTTCCGAGCCCGGCCATTCGCCGCCGCTCACGGCGAACACACCGATCGTGGACTCGATGGCCCCGGTGGCATCGGCGGTCGGCGACTCGCCGTTCTGGGAATCGCACGGTCCGCCCGCGGCCCCCGTCCGGCAGACCTCCACCGTCGCCTGGACGCCGGGGGCGAAGCCCGTGCCGGTCACGGTCACGTCACCGAAGTCGCCCAGGCCGCCGCCAGGGTCGACGGCGACGACGGGGTCGGGAAGCAGTGGCCCGTCGGGATCGAAGCTCAGCTCCGAGACACCGGCGCCCAGCGAGTCCGGCGACGAACCGGTCGCCACGAGGACGCATGGGTCGGCAGTCGTCCGGCAGTCGTGCTGGCCGCCGGGCACCGGCACGCGGGCGGTGACCGTCACGTCGAGGGCGAAGCCGCCGGCGCCGTCGACGGGTACGTACTCGTCACCCACCTGGCGGCAACGGTCCGGAGTCGGGCCAGGTGCGCATTGGTAGAGCTGCACGATCGAGCCCTCGCGCAGCCGCACGAAGCCCGAGCCCTCGACCTGCACGACCTCGCCGTCCACCAGATCGGTCGATGGCGTGACGGTGAGCGTCGGCGGGGGAAGGAGGGGCGCGTCAGGGTCGAACGCCAGCGGGACCGTCGCGGTCTCGCCAGGCGCGAACGAACCCGCGGTCGCGATCAGAGCGCAGCGCCCGGCGGCGCGGCAGTCCACGGTGCCGGCCCCGGTGCTGATGACGGCGAACACCCGGTGGGACAACTCGAACGAGCCGCCGGTGACCTCCGCGAAGCCGAACGTGTCCTGGTCGCAGTCCTGCCATCCGCTCGGCGCCGCCGTGCACTGCAGCACCTCGACCCAGTCCTCGAGCACGCCTGCACCCGACAGCGCCACGGTCTGGCCGTCGACGAGACCATCGCTCGGCGAGACCGTCAGGGTCGGCGGCGGGGCGAGCGGACCGTCGGGGTCGAAGCCCAGTGGGACCCGTGCGGCCTCGACGTAGTCGTTGGCGGCGTCGTCGTACGCCGCCGCGATCATCACGCAGGCACCCGTATCCCGGCAGTCGATCTCGCCCTCGCCGAGCACGGCCCGCACCAGGACCTCGGTCTCGAACGAGCCGGATTCGTCGGTGTCGGCGGCGCTGTAGCGGCACGGACCGTCGATGATGCTCTCGGCCGACGCCGAGCACTGGCCCACGAGCACGAAGTCGCCCGGGCGCATGCCGGCGCCCAGCACGGCTACGCGCTGGCCGTCGACCAGGTCGTCCGCCGGCTCGACGGTCAGTGACACCGATGCCTGGGCCGCCGCCCCCCGGGCGCCGTCCCCTGGTGGGCGGCCCGGCACGCCCAGGCTGCTGATCACCACGGCCACCAGAGCGGTCACGAGCGTCGCCGCCGACCGCTTCCCTGTGCGCATCCCAGCCCTCCCCGACCCGGCCCCGCGGGGCAAGTCTGTCAAACCTTCGGGCGCCGGCGTCGGCGGGTATCGCCTGCCGCGGGGGCACCCGCGGCCATCGGGTCAGGGCAGCAGTTGCCTGACGCTGCTCGGGCCGAGCGCGGCGACGAGCTCGTCGGCGTGCTCGTGGCTGAGCCGGATGACCTCGACGACCCTGTCGACGTCATCGACGGAGAGGTCCGGATAGATGGGCAACGACACGATGCTGCGGCTGACCGCGTCGGTGGTCGGCAGGTGGACGGCCGCCTCACCCTCGTAGGCCCGCTGGCGGTGGACCGGCGGGTCGAAGTAGTTCCGCGTGTCGATGCCTTCGGCCGCCAGCACCGCCACCAGCTGGTTGCGGTCGATCCCGAGCTCGTCGGACTCGACGGCGATCGTGAAGTCCTTGTAGGTCGAGACGTGCTCCGCCGGCACCACCTGCGTGTGGATGCCGGGCACGCCGCACAGGCCGTCGATGTAGCGGGCCGCCAGATCCCGGCGCCGGGCCAGGCTGGCGTCGAGCAGGCCCAGGGACTCGAGCGCCATGGCGGCGTGGAACTCGGACATCCGGGCGTTGAGGCCGACGAACCGGGTGTCGTAGTCGCCAGGGTTGCCGTAGTCGCGGCCCATGCGGAGCCGCTCGGCGAGGTGGCGGTCGTCCGTGGCGATCAGGCCCCCCTCGCCGGCGACCATGGGCTTGGTGGGCGTGAGGCTGAAGACCTCGGCGTCCCCGAACCCGCCGATCGGCCGCTCGTTGCTCGTCGCGCCGATGGCGTGGGCCGCGTCGAACAGGACCGGCACGCCGGCCGCTGCCCCCAGCTTCTGGACGGACTCCGGGGCGCACGGCGCGCCGAAGACGTGGGTGGCCATGAGGGCACTGGCGCCGTCCAGGGACGCCTCGGTGTGGGCGAGATCCATCTGGAACGTGGCGGGATCGCACTCCACGAACCGCGGCGAGCACCCGTTCCACGCGATCGCATGGGCCGACGCGGAGAACGTGAAGCTGGGGAGGACCACCGGCCCCGGGCGCCCGTCGACCAGGGCCTGCACCACGAGCATCAGTCCCGAGGTGCACGAGCTCACCGCCACGACGTGCGCCACCTGCAACCGATCGGCCATGCGCTCCTCGAGCTCGCGCACCAGCGCGCCGTTGGTGAGCTGCCCGCTCTCGTAGGAGGGCGCGAGCCGCTCGATCACCCGCTCGTACGGGGGACGTGCGGGCCGCGCGAACGGCAGCGCGGGCCGCTCGACGGCGCCACCGAGCTCACCTGACAGCAGGGAGAGGCGCCGGCGCCCGGCTGTGCCGTTCGAGCCTGCCATCCCGTTGGACCCCCCGGTTCCGTTGGAGCTTGCCATCCCGTTGGATCCCTTCGTTCCGTTGGAGCCCGCCGGAGCGCCGGCGTGCTCCGGGACCTCGACGTCCCTCCGGCGTTCGGCGCGCGGCGTGCGCCCGGCGCCCAGCCCCGGGGTCGGAGGCTGCGGCTCGAGGCGGCAGTCCACCCCGCAGTGCGCCAGCATGTCGACGAGCGCCGATCGCACGGCCTCGTCGTCGTCACGGCACGAGCGCTCGAGCTCGTCCATGGCCTGCACCAGCCGCTCCCACCCGAGGGTCTGCCTGGGCCGGAGCATCGAGATCGAGGGGTGGGCGGCGGGCTCGTGCTCCTCGGCGTCGTCGTGCAGCCGCTCGTGCAGCCGCTCGCCGGGCCGCGGCCCGGTGATCTCGATCGCGATGTCGTCGCCGGGGCGCAGGCCGGCCAGCCGGATCATCTGGCGGGCCAACCCCAGGATCGACGCCGGCTCGCCCATGTCGAGCAGGAAGATGCGCCCGCCGTCGGCCATCGCCCCGGCCTGGAGCACCAGGCTCACCGCCTCGGGGATGCTCATGAAGTAGCGGGTCATCTCCTCGCTGGTCACCGTGACCGGGCCACCGGCGAGGATCTGGCGGAAGAACGTCGGGACCACGCTGCCGCGGCTGCCGAGCACGTTGCCGAACCGGACGGCCGCGTACGGCAGGTCGTGGCTCCGGCCGACGCCGACCACCACGTGCTCGGCGGCCCGCTTGGTCGCCCCCATCACCGACGTGGGGCAGGCGGCCTTGTCGGTGGACAGGTGCACGAAGCGCTGGCAGCCGTTCTCGGCCGCCGCGTTGGCCAGCCACCACGTGCTGAGGACGTTGGTGGTGGCGGCCTGCGACGGGTACCGCTCGAGGATCGGCACGTGCTTGTTGGCCGCGGCGTGGAACACGACGTCGGGCCGGGTCTCCTCGAGCAGGGCGACCATCCGCTCCCGGTCGCACAGGTCGAGCAGGACGGTCTCGGCCGGCGACGCCAGATCGCCGGTGGCGACATCGTGGAGCAGGGTCTCGTCGCGGTCGAGCAGCAGCAGGCGACCGGGCCGGTAGCGGGCCACCTGGCGGCAGATCTCGCTGCCGATCGAGCCGCCGGCGCCCGTGACCAGCACCGTGGCGCCGCGCAGGTAGTCCCCGATGCCGGCGGTGTCGACCGGCGCCGGCTGCCGGCCCACCAGGTCGCTGAGATCGATGTCGCGGACGTTCTGGAGCATCCCCGAAGCCGTCGAGGCGGCTGGCCGGAGCACCTTCACCTGCGCCCGGGTGCGCAGCGCCCGATCGACGATCGGCTTGACCTGCTCCCGCTCCGCGTCCGGGAGGGCGATGAATATGCGGTCGACGTCGTGCCGCCGGCAGAGGTCCTCGAGCTGGCAGGTCCCGCCGAGCACCTGGATGCCACGCAGCGACCGGCGGTGCAGACGGGAGTCGTCGTCGACGAACCCGACGACATGGACGTCGCGGCCCGAGTCGGTCTGCGACAGCTCGTACGCCAGGGCGGCACCGGGGCTGCCCGCTCCCACGATCAGGGCCTGCACCGGCTTCGCCGCCCGGGTCCGCTGACGCTCGATCGCGAACAGCCGTGACTGGAAGCGGACGCCGCCGCACCCGACCAGGATCAGCAGCGCCGCCACGGGGGGCGCGGTGAAGACCGGCAGCTTCAAGGTGGTGCTGTCGTCGAGCACCCACAGCCACCCCAGACCGGCCACCATCCCGGCCGCCACGGCGACCATCACCCGGGCGGCTTCGTCGATGGAGGCGTAGCGCCACACCGGCCCGTACAGGCCGACGGCCCGGTGGACGACGAGCTGCAGGAAGACCGGCGGCCCCACGACGAGCAGGGTCCGGTGGACCGCGGCCTCGGGGATGTTGGCCTCGAACCCGGCGGCCAGCGCGAGCAACCAGGCGGCGGCGCTGACCCCGAGGTCGATCAGGACAAGACTCAGGTTCTCCCGCCGGCGAGCCCAGCGGTACACCGTCGTCGGCAGCTCGTGATCGACCGCCTCGACGCGGTTCGCAACGGCACGGTCCCGCACCTTCCCCCCCAGTTGCTCGACCTACCCCAGCGATCGGCGAAGCCGATGCGTTGGCTTATGCCCCCATACCCCTAGTTCAAGGCGTTACCCACCGGTAACAGTTCGGCGTGGACACTCTAGCGGCTCGCGCGCCCACCATACTGAAAAAGTCTGACGGGGTGTCAGGCATCGGCGTAACCGCAGGTGGCGGCACCACCCGCCGGCGGTCAGCGGCCGGGGAGAACCTGGCGGAACCGCTCGGCGTACACCGCCGCGGCCACCGACGCCGAGAAGCGGTCGGTGCGCGACCGCGACTCCCGGCCCATGGCTGCTCGGGTCTCGTCGTCCGCCAGCAGCCGCGCCACGGCCTCCGCCATGACCGCCGGCCGATCGTCGTCGACCACCAGACCGGTGACCCCGTGCTCGACCACCTCGGCCACGCCTCCGACCGGAACCGAGACCATCGGACATCCCGCCATCAGCGCCTCGATGGCGACGCCGGGGATGCCCTCCGCCTCGCTGGTCAACAGCACGAGGTCCACGCCGCCGAGGACCCGCTCGATGTCGTCGCGACCCCCGAGGAACGTCACCGCCCCGTCGAGCCCGAGACGCCGGGCCCGGGCTTCCAGATCGGTCCGCAGGGGCCCTGTCCCCGCCACGGCGAGGTGGGCGTCGCTGCCCTGCGACCGGAGCCGGGCCAGGACCTCCAGCGCGCGCTCGGGCCGCTTCTGGCGGACCAGGTGCCCGACGAAACCGATCAGCGGCGTCGCCTCGGGCACCCCGACCTCGGCGCGGAGGCGGACTCGGGCCAGGTCCCGGTCGGAGTCGCGGAAGCGCCCGGGGTTGCGGAAGTTCGGGATGACCCACACCGGCCCCCGGTAGCCGAGGCGGCGGACCTCGTCCTCCTGGTCGGCCGTGAGCGCCACGACGGCGTCGCACCGCCGGGCGACGGTCGCCCACCAGTGGCGCCGGCCCGGTCCCCACACCTTGCTCGGGAAGCCGAGGATTCGCTGCCAGACCAGCACGGGCCCCCCGAGCGGGAACGCGAGCGCGACGACCTGTGCCGCCCACCCACCGTGCGCCAGCACGACGTCCGCCGGTGCGGCGGCGAGCAGGCGTCGCAGCCGCCAGGCGCCGGCGACGAGCTCCCGCGGCCCCTGCCCCGACGACCCCCCGAGCGTCACGAGGCCGGGCTCCCGCCGACCGTCGAACGCCGGGCCGAGGGCGACGACGCGGTTCCGGTGCCCCAGCCGGTCGAGCTCGTCGGCCAGCTCCAGGGCCACGAGCTCCGCCCCTCGCCGCTGGCTCTCCGAGACGACGTGCAGGACGCGGATGGCGGTCGCCGGGACGGGCCGAGGGGCCGTACGAGCGGTGGCGTCGGAGGGCACGGTGGCCGAGACCGTATCCGACCGCACACCGGGCCCGGGCGGCGTGATCGACGGCGGGCCGCCGAAAGCTGACCGTGGCGCTCGGGATCGGCGTGCGCCACGGGCTAGCCTCCGAGCGTGGCTGGGGCAGTCTTCGTGGTGCCGGGATCGGTGACGCCGGAACAAGGTCCGGTTGCCGCGCTGCTCAGCACGGCCGGCTGGGCCGCGGCCGCCGGGCGCGTCGTCGGGGCGTCGTGGGTGGTCACCCCGGACGGGGTCCTCACAGCGGCCGCCGCGAGGCAACGTGGCTCGAGCCCCGCCCTACGGAGTCCCACGGGACCGAGCGTGCGACGACGCCTGCCGGCGGTGGCCAAGACCGCCGCCAGGGACGTGCTCCAGTGGCGGCGGAGCCGGCGCTTCGCCATCGACCCGCAGGGCCCGTGGTCGGGCCACGACATCGCCTTCGTGTGGCAGCGCCACGATCTGTTCCACGCCTCCGGGCTGGAGCTCGCCCGGCACCTCGGTGTCCCCGCCGTGCTGTTCGTGCCCGCGGCCAAGGTGTGGGAGGCGCAGCAGTGGGGCACCACACGACCTGGCTGGGGTCGGTTGCTCGAACGCCACGCCGAGCGCCCGGCGTTGCTCGGCGCCGACCTGGTCGCCTGTGGGAGCCAGCCGGTGGTCGACCAGGCCCTCCGCATGGGGGTGCCGGAGGAACGGGTGCTGCTCACCCCGACCGGCGTGGACCTGGACCTGTTCGACGAGCCGCCCGACCCTGCGCCGCTCCGGAAGCGCCTCGACCTCGAGGGACGCTTCGTGGTCGGGTGGGTCGGCAGCTTCCGGCGGTTCCACGCCGTCGAGCAGGCGGTCGAGGCCGCCTCGACCGTGCCCGGCGCGGCACTGCTCCTCGTCGGCGACGGTCCCGAACGCGCCCGGATCGAGCGGCTCGCCCACGATCTCGGTGTCCGGGCCGTCTTCACGGGCACGGTGCCACACGACGAGCTTCCCGCCTTGCTGGCGGCGATGGATGTCGCCGTCGTGCTGGCACAGAGGGGCGAGCCGTTCCACTACTCGCCGCTCAAGGTGGCCGAGTACCTGGCCGCCGGCCTGCCCGTGGTGGCCCCCGACATCGGCCAGCTGGCCGAGCGGCTCGGCCACGGGGTCGACGCGCTGCTCGTGCCACCTCACGACCCGGACGCCCTCGGCGCCGCCCTGCGGCGGCTTCGAGACGACCCGGAGGACCGGGCCCGGCTCGGCAAGGCGGCTCGGGTGGCCGCGGAGGCCGAGTGGTCATGGGACCACCAGGTCCGGCGCGTGCTCGACGCGGTGGCGGATGCGCCCCGGCGAACGTGATGGATGGCGGCAGCTACGATCCGCGCTCTTGCTGGTAGGCCCGAGGGCCTTCGGGGGGGATCGATCGATGAGCACTGCACAGTCGTCCACGACAACCGGGTTCGAGCGCGCCGTGACATCCGCGTGGCGCTCCGTGCGGAGGGTCCTGCCGAGGCCGGTGGCGGAGGCGATCCGCAAGCCGGCTCGGCGTGTGCTCCACAAGCTGCACCTGATTCGCCGCGCCTAGCTTCCCAGCCGTGAGCCCAGGGTCCGGGGAGCGATCGACGATCAGCGTCGTCGTGGTCGCCTACGACATGGCGCGCGAGCTTCCTCGCACCCTGCGGTCCCTGAGCCCGGGTTATCAGCGCGGGCTGGCAGCCGACGACTACGAGGTCATCGTGGTCGACAACGGCTCGCCGCGGCCCGTGGACCCGGCGCTGGTCGCAGGGTTCGAGGGCCGTCTCCGCGTGGAGCGGATCGAGGATGCACCGCCGTCGCCGGCCCGGGCCGCCAACCACGGCCTCGGCCTGGCGGACGGCGACCTGGTGGGGCTCGTCGTCGACGGCGCCCGGCTGGCGTCGCCCGGGCTGCTGGCCGGGGCGCGGCGCGCCGCCTCCCTGGCGCCCCGGCCGGTGATCACCGCCCCGGCGTTCCACCTCGGCCCGGTCCGCCACATGGAGGCCGCCGAGGCCGGCTACGACGAGGAGGCCGAGGACCGGCTGCTGGCCCAGACGCCGTGGGAGACCGACGGCTACCGGCTGTTCGAGATCAGCACGCCGGCCGGTTCGTGGGGCCGGGGGCTGTTCGGACCGGCCGGTGAGAGCAGCAGCCTGTTCTGCCCGCGCCCGATGTGGGACGAGCTCGGGGGGCTCGACGAGCGCTTCGCCCTGCCCGGCGGCGGGCTCGTCAACCACGACCTCTACCGCCGGGCGTGCACGCGGGAAGGCATCGAGCTGATCGTGATGCTCGACGAGGGGACGTTCCACCAGCATCACGGCGGTGCGGGCACCACGCGCCGCTACTCCTGGGACGACATGGCCGCCGAGTACCACGCGATCACCGGGGGCGCACACCGCCCGCCCGCCACGGTCCCGCTCTACGTCGGCCGGGTCCACCCGGCCCTCCTCCCCCTCGTCGAGCGCTCGGCCCGCCAGGCGATCAACCGACTGGCCTCCCATGGGACCTGACGGGTGACGCCCGCTACCATCGCCCACCTGACTGGGACAGCACTCGGAGGGACCAATGAGACGCGGGAATCTCCTCGCGCGAGGTGACGTCGCCGCCCTCGCTGTCCCGGCCGGCGACGGCGACGACGGCGACAGCATCGGCCGCCTGCCGTGACCCGCTGCGTGCCGATCGCCATCACCGGGATGCACCGCTCGGGGACGTCGATGATCACCCGCGCGCTGCACGACTCGGGCCTGCACCTGGTGGGGACCAGCGCCGAGGAGCTGATCGAGGCCGCCGACGACAACCCCGAGGGCTTCTGGGAGAGCAAGGCGATCCGCGACTGCAACGACGACCTGCTGGAGGCGACCGGCGGCGCGTGGGACAACCCGCCGGACCTGCCGCCGGCCGGTGTGGACGATCCCCGCGTCGCGCGCGTGGCCGACGCGGCCACGGCCACCCTCGCCACCCTGCGCCAGCACGACCACTGGGGCTTCAAGGACCCGCGCACGTGCCTCACCGCCGCCTATTGGCTCGACCTCGAGCCCGAGCTGCGCTTCGTGGTCTGCGTGCGCCACCCGATCGAGGTCGCCCTGTCGCTCAGGCGCCGCAACCAGAACTCGTACTCGCTGGGCCTCTCGCTGTGGGAGCGCTACTACGCCACCGTGCTCGAACAGGTTCCGCCCGAGCGGCGCATCGTCAGCCACTACGACACGTTCTTCGTCGACCCGGAGGCCGAGATGGCACGGCTGTGTGCCTTCGCCGGGCTCGAGCCGGCCGCGCCGAAGGTCCGCGGCGACCTGCGGCACCACTCGACCGGCATCGACCTCGGCGACGCCGGGGTGAGCGACGGCGTGCAGACGCTCTACGCCGAGCTGTGCCGCGAGGCCGGGGCCCCGCCGCCGCGGCCGGCCGCCCGCGACGAGGGCCGGGTGCGCCGCCTCGTCCTCGACGGCGCGGTGGCGCAGCGCCACGCCGACCAGCGCCAGGCGGCCATCGAGCGCCTGCAGGAGCGCGAGGAGGAGTTCCGCGCCGGCCACGCCAAGGCCGAGCAGGCGTACCGGGATCGGGTGCGTGACCTCGAGGCCAACGTGGCGGCGGCGCGGCTGGCGGCGCTGGAGGGCGAGACGGCGAGAGCGCTCGCCGCGCTGCGCACGTCCGTGGGGCGCATCGACGAGCGCACCCGCCGGATGGAGACGCGGTCACTGGCGGGGATCCTCGGGCGAGCGGCCCGGGCTGCGGCCCGGCGACTCCCGCAGCCCGCCGAGCAGACGTTGCAGCGGGGACGGCGCGTGGTGCAGCGGGCCGCGGCCGAACCCGCCCCCACCGCGAAGGCCGTCGGGCAGCGGACGCTCCGCGAGGCGCGCGTCCAGGCGACGAAGCTGCCGCCGCCCGCCCAGCAGGCGCTCCGGCGCGGGCGGTCGGTATATCGCCGGGCGACCGCCGAACCCGGCCCGGCGGCCAAGGAGGTCGTTCGGCGCCTGCCCGACCCCGCCCAGCGCGTCGCCCGCCGCGCCTGGGTGGCGAGCGCGCCCATCCGGCTGAAGGTGCGTGCCCGCGCGTCGGACCCGGCGTCGAAGGCTGCGCCCACGCCCAAGGGCCCGCCCGCCCGGCTCTGGAAGGACGCCTGCGTGGGCATGGTGCGCGCCGCCTGGACGGGGGACGACCCGTGGCTGGCCGTCGCCCCCGGCGGCACGGCGGAGGTCCGCGACGCCCGCTCGCCGCGTGCCACCCCGTTCCCCGACACCCGCGGCTCCCGTCCGTTCGCCGACGACCTGTCCCACGTCGCCCACCTCGAGGCCCAGCGCTACGCCGGACACCGCTACCTGGTGCTCCCGGAGGGCTCCCGCCCGTGGTTCCGCCGGCAGGTCGAGCTGCGCGACCACGTCGTGCGGAACCATCGCACCGTCGCCGACGAGCCCGGCGTGGGGGCGGTGTTCGACCTGCTCCGCCCGGCGGACGGGCCGGTGCCGTCGCTGCGCGCCGCGATCGACGAGCTGTCCGCGGGCACCGACGAGCCCCCGGCGGTGCTCGATTGCACCGGGCTCGACCTGCGCGTCGAGCTTCCCGACCTCGCGGTGTTCACGCCCCCCGGCGATCGCCTCCACTACCTCGACCGCAGCGTCGACGTGGTGGTGGTCGAGGCCGGCCGCCAGGCCCCGGGCCAGGCCGACGCCGCCCGCGTCGCGGGCCGGGGCGTGGTCGTCGTGGCACCGGGCGGGACGGGTGCCGTCGTCCGGTCCGTCGAACGGGTGGCGTCAGCCGGCGAACCGGCCTCACTGCGCGTGCTGGTGTGGGCGTCCCCCGCGCCGGACCCCCGCTGGGAGCCGGCCGTGGCCGAGCGCGTCGAGCAGGCAGGCGCCAGCCTGCTGGTCGCCCCGGTCGGCCCCGACGCGCCGGCGAAGCTCGAGGGCCACGACGTCGTCCTGGCCCTCGAACCCCACGTGCTGCCGCTTCCCGGCGCCATCCGGGCCGCCGCGGCCGCTGCCGCCGCCGATCCGGCCTCGGCGGTGGCGGGCAAGGTGCTCCGCCGCGACGGCCACCTGGAGTCGGCGGGCGGCTCGGTCTTCTTCGACCGCTCGGTGGGGCTCGTCGCCGGCTCGTCACCGCAGGTGCGGGCCCCGTGGCACGACTACGTGCGCCAGGTGTGCTGGGCCCCGGGGCTGGTGGCCGCGGCCGCCCCGCTGTGGACCGGCGTGCCCGGACCGGCGGGCCTCGACGGCCGAGGCTACGTACGCGAGTGGTGCGCCGCCGTGTGGCAGCAGGGCGGCGCGGTCGTCTACCACCCCGACGCGGCCGCCGTGCGCGTCGACGGCGACGGCGGCGAGCCCTCCATCCCGCTCGAAGCGTCGGCGTGGCAGCGGGTGCTCGACCTGCGCCCGGCCCGGCCGCGCGAGCTGAGCGACGGGGCCTGGCGCTACCTCCTGGCCCACGACGACGTGGAGGCCTGCCGGGGATGAGGCGGCACGCGCTCGTCACGCACATCCGCATGCCGACCGTCGACCGCGACGCAGGGTCGCTGTTCGTCGACTACACGATCCGGTTCCTGCTCGCCGCCGGTTGGCGCGTGACGTTCCTCGCCGGTCAGGAGCCCGAGGCGGTCGAGCGGCGCCACGCCGACCGGCTGCGCCGCATGGGGGTCGAGACCTACGCCGGCTTCGACTGGGCGGAACGGATCCTGACCTCGGCCGCCATCGACCTCGCGCTCATCTCCTACTGGGAGCCGGCCTCGCGGCTGATCCCGGCGGTCCGCCGGCACTCCCCCGCCACCCGGGTCCTGCTGAACACCATCGACCTCAACTTCCTGCGCAACGCCCGCCGCTCGTACTCCCGGCGGGACGCCCTCGACAGCGCGTACGGCGGCGCCATCGCCAAGGAGCTGAACACCTACGCCCAGGCCGACGCCCTGCTCACGGTGTCCGACAAGGAACGCGATCTGCTCGACGACTTCCTGGGCCAGCAGGCGTTCACCCTGCCCCTCGTCGAGGACGTCCCCCGGTCACCGCACCCGGTCGACGCCCGCCGCGGCATGATGTTCGTCGGCAACTTCCGCCACCTCCCCAACCGCGAGGCCGTCGAGCACCTGTGCGGCGAGGTGCTGCCGCTCGTGGACAGGGCGCTCCTCGAGCGCCATCCACTGACCGTGCTCGGAAGCTGGCTCGACCAGGCACGCCTGGGCGTCGACCCGGCCAGCCCCGGCGTCAACCTGGTGGGATGGGTGCCCTCGGTCCGGCCCTACCTCGAGCGCGCCCGGATCTCCGTCGTCCCCCTCCTCCACGGCGCCGGCGTCAAGGGCAAGGTCATCCAGTCGATGATGGCCTGCACGCCGGTGGTCACCACCCCGATCGGTGCCGAGGGGCTGGACCTGGTCCAGGGCGAGCACGCGCTCATCGGCGCGGACGCCGCCGACCTGGCGGCGGGCATCACCCGCATGCTCACCGACGATCCGCTGTGGGAGCGCCTGGCCCGCCAGGGCGCCGACCACGTCGATGCGCGCCACCGCCCCGCCGTGCTGGGCCCGCGTTTCATGGAGATCGTCGACGCCGTGATGGCCGGCTCGAACCGGGGCGGCGGCCGGCCGAACGGCCGCGACGGGGCGACACCCGAGCAGGTGCTGGCCGAGCGGGTCCGCACCCTCGCGTCACCGGGTGACGTCGTGCTGGTCCCGGTGGGCGTCGGCGGCGTCGTGCCCGACCTCACACCGCAGCGGGCATGGCCCTTCCCCCAGGCGCGCGACGGCTCGCCGGGCGGCGATCCCGCCGACGGCACCGCGGCGGTCAACCACCTGGAGGCGCAGCGGCAGCGGGGTGCCCGGTGGTTCGCGCTCCCGAGCTCGGCGTCGAGCTGGCGCCACCGCTACCCCGAGCTGCTGGACCAGCTGGAGACGCACCACCGGCGGCTGCACCACGACGAGCACCTCGCGCTCTACGAGCTCGACGGGCGGCGCCCCGGCACGGACGCCACCGTGCCGCGCGCCAGCGTGCACGTGCTGGGGACCTACGCGTCCGAGCGGACCGGCCCCTCGCCCACGCTGCTGGCGGGGCTCCAGGGCTCCGGGGGCCTCTCCGTCACCCAGTCGTGGCGGTCGAGCGCCGAGCCGGCCTGGTCGATCCCGGGCGACGCCCCCGACGCCGACTACGTCGTGCTCGTCGACGACCGGGCCCTGCTGCCGGCGCGGTTCCTGGCCGATCTGATCACCGCGCAGGAGGCCCTGCGGGTCGACCGGATGCAGCCCGCGCACCACGCCGGTCCGGCCGCCGGCCCCCCGGTCACCGAGCGGCACCGGGGGGTGGTGGCCCGGGAGGTCGCCGCGGTCACGCCGCTACCGGTCCTCTCGGTGCGCCGCGGCGCCGAGCCGGCGGGCCCGGTCGCCCTGTCCGACGAGGTGACGATCGGCCTGCGGTCGTCCGTGCCCCGCGCGGTGGCGGGAGACGCCGCCGACGTCGACCGGGTCTGGGTCCGGGACGACCGGGGCGGCGTCGTCGCCGTCGACCGACCCCCGCCGGACGGGTCGCCGCGGATCAGCGTGCTGATCGCCACCCACGACCGTCCCGAGCTGCTGCGGGCGTGCCTGGCGTCGTTCGCCGAGCAGACCCTCGACCGGTCGGAGTTCGAGGTGGTGCTGGTCGACGACGGCTCCCGCGACCCGGTGGTGCCGGACGTCGTGGACGAGCTGGCCGGGCACCTCCCGATCGTCGGCGTGCGGATCCGCCATGCGGGGCGGGCGGCGGCCAAGAACGTGGCCGTCATGCTGGCCCGGGCGCCCGTCGTGCTGTTCTTCGACGACGACGACCGGGCCGCGCCCGACTACCTGGAGCGCCACGTGGCGGGCCACGAGGCCCGGCCGGCCGAGGCCGTCGCCGTGCTGGGCCACACCGACTGGGCGCCGGAGCTCGCCCGCAGCCCGCTCATGCACTACGTCACCGACGTCGACCGGATGCTGTTCGCCTACGAGCGGCTGCGCGACGGGCAGGTGCTCGACTGGCACGGGTTCTGGGAGGGGCGCGTGTCGTGCAAGCGGTCGCTGCTGCTGCAGAACGGGCTCCACGACCAGCGGCTCGTCTACTCGATCGACAGCGAGCTGGCGTGGCGGCTCCGGGGCACCGGCCTGCGGGTCGTGTACGACGCGGCGGCGGTGAGCCTGATGGCCCGCGCCATCGACGTCGACGCCTTCGGGGCGCGGTCGGAGGCCAAGGGACGGGCGCACGCCACGGTGGCGGCGCTCCATCCCGGCACAGAGATCGCGTCCCGCCTGGTGCCGGCCGGCACCGCCGAGCTGTGGCGGACGAAGCAGCAGGCGGTCGGGCCGCTCCGGCGACGGATCGCAGAGCTGGAGGCAGCCGCCGACGACGACGAGGCGGTCCAGCCCGAGCTCCATGCCGCCTACCGCGAGCTGTTCCGCATCCTGCATGCCAAGGGCGTCGCCACCGTCGCCGACCCCGACGGGGAACCGGCCGCCGACGGGGCCGGTCCGGTCACCCTGCCGCCGACGCCCACCCCCGGCGGGGGCGCGGGGCCCGAGCTCGTCCACGACGGGACGCCCGAGCACGCGGGTCGGCCGCCGCAGCTCAGCGTCACCGTCCCGGTGTGGAGCCGCACGCCCGAGCTGGCCGACATGGCCCGCCGAACGATCGAGCGGGTGTGGGAGGTGGCCCGGGTCCCGACCGAGGTGGTGGTGGTCGACAACGGCTCCCCCGTCGAGATCCCGCTCGCCGCCCAGGTCCATCGCTATGCGGAGAACCGCGGGGTGTCGGTGGGGTGGAACACGGGGATCCGCCTCTCGTCGGCGCCGGTGATCGCGGTCCTGAACAGCGACTGCATGGTCGAGCCCGGGTGGGACGAGGCGCTGCTGGCGGCCGCGACCGACGGCCGTCGCATCGCGTTCCCCTACACCGACCACTGCGACGGCCAGGGCTTCACCCGACCGGACCAGGCGGGGACGGCGGGCTGGTGCTTTGCCCTGACCCGGGAGCTGTACGACGAGATCGGGCCGTTCGACGAGTGGTTCAGCCCGGCCTTCTGCGAGGACACCGACTACTGGCATCGCGCCTGGAAGCTGGGCGTCGAGCTGTCGCCGGTCCCGTCGGCCCGGGTCGTGCACGCCCGCCGGACGAGCAGCCACCCCGAGGCCGACCGGCTGCTCCAGGCTCACCGCTACAAGTACGGCTGGAAGCACGGCGTCGACCCGGACCGGGCCCCGCCGTACTACAACCGCGCGGTCGTCGACTACGAGCCCAAGCCGAAGTGGATGCGGGTGCGCCTCGGACCGGACCGGCCGCGGGTCTTCTGCATCGGCCTCAACAAGACAGGCACGTCGTCGTTCCACGCCGCGATGGAGATCCTGGGCCTCACGAGCCTGCACTGGGGTGGGCCCGCCACCAACGTCGCCGTGCGGGCGGCGTTGGACGAGGGCCGTCCCCTGCTGTCGGGCCTCGACCCCTCGTTCGACGCCTTCTCCGACATCGGGCTGCTGAGCACACACTTCAAGGAGCTCGACGAGCAGTACCCCGGGAGCCGGTTCGTCCTCACCGTGCGGCCGCTCGAGACGTGGATCGACAGCCGCCGGCGCCATGTCGAGCGCAACCTCGCGCGCCGTGCGGGCGGCACGTACGACGGAGACTTCCTCGTGGTGGACGAAGACCTCTGGCGCGAGCAGTGGGAGCGCCAGGTCGGACGCGCCCGGCGCCACTTCGCGGGTCGCCCCGAGTTCCTCGAGGTGGACCTCACAGCCGGGGGTGGCTGGCGCCCGCTGTGCGAGCTCCTCGACGTCCCCGTGCCGACCGCACGGTTCCCGTGGGAGAACCGGGATCGGGCCCTGAGGTCGGCGCGTGACTGAGCGTCGGGCACCAGATCCGTGATCTCCGTCGACAGCCTCACGGTCGTCGTCGCCGTTGGCGTCGCGTGCGGCGTGGCCCTGCTGGGCTGGCTGCTCGACCGGCGAGAGAGGCGACAAGGTCGGGAGGAGTTCCGCCAACCCAGAAGGCGGCCCAATGCGACGAGAGGCTTGCTCGCCATCTGCGCTGCTGTCGCTGCGCTCGCAGCGCCAGAGTTCGCAGTGCTGTGGGTACTCGTCGCACTCAATCTCTTCCTCGGCGGCTCCGAGAACGTTCCATTTTCCACCTACGCGATGTTTTCCAAGCCCGACAGCACTGCTTGGACGCTGCGCTTCGAGGACGCCGACGGCGGCCTGGTTCCTATAGGCAAGCTGGGACTTGCTCCTCACACGATGCGGAAGCGCTTCCATACCGAGCTTCGCGCTGCCCGCCAGCAAGGTATTAGGGACGTGGACGCCGCACGACGCAGCGCGGCCGCACCTCTCGTCGCTCTCGTGGAGAAGCATCGTCCACCGGCAGGCCCCCTGGCCACCAGCCGTATAACGATCGTGCTGGTCGAGTACTCCATCGCGTCCGGGAGACTCGTCACCGTGAAGACGCCGCTCCTAGAGGCAGTACCACAATGACGGTGCAGATTCCGGACTGGTCGGCCACCGAGCTCCAGATCATGCGACTCGGACTCGGGTTCGTCGTGATCAAGACGTTCAGCCGCATGCTCATCTTCCGACCATCCCATGGTCTACGCCACCCCGTAGGGATAGCGCGTGTGGTCAACCTGCGACTTGTCGCTTCTCGCTCGGTCGTCAAGTGGACGCAATATGGCGCCTACGTCGCGGCACTCTGCTACGCAGCGGACCGACTCGTTCCCTTCGCCTTGGCCTACCTGTCGGTCGCGCTGATCGTAGAGATAACTTATCGATCGTCCGATGGTTCGGTAGACCACGGCGACCACTTGCTGGCCGCAATTCTGACCGCGCAGACTTTGGCCGTCGTCGCCTGGAATGCGGCCGATCGATGGGGCTGGGACCTCGGCGTGCTCTTGGGGAACTCGCAGCAGGCCACAGCCGTGTGGTGGAGCATCCAGGCCATTGCCGCCGTCTACTTCACATCGGGACTGTCGAAGCTCATCAACACCGGCGGTCGCTGGATCGGGCGGTCGACAAGGCTGTTGCTCGCCGCCTATGGACGCCTCGAGACTCAGCGCATGACGCCCAAGGGCAGCTCGGGGGCTGGTCGGGAAGCAGCCGGCATCCGCAATGCAGACGCACTCATATCTGCGTTGTCGAATCGTCTGGGCCTGGCGGAGTGCGTATTCGCTGCCGGTCTGATCATCGAGTTGGCTTCACCGATCGGCTTGCTTGGTGAAGCCGTCCTGATGGTTGCGGGCCTTGGCTTGATCGCCCTGCACGTAGGAAACCAGGTTATGCTCCGGCTGCCCTTTCCCGAGTACCAGCTGCTCGTCCTCATCTACTTCGTGAACCTGCCTCGACTCCTTCGGTGACGGAGGTTCGTCGGCCGGCTCGTTGGCGGTGGCGGCGACGCCAGGTCGACAGGTGCAGCAGATGGACGCCACTCTCGGCGGCCTTCGTTCCGTCTAGGCTGGCGGGAGACGCCTGTGGGAGCGTCTCGGTGCACGCGCTAGCTGGTGAGACGCTGGCGCCGAGGGGGGGAGACCCGACATGATGCGCGTTATGCAGCGGCTGCGGTCGTCGACCCGACGCCGGCGGACTCCATCCGTGGCTGCCACCCGTGGCGACGCCGACCGGATGCTCGCCGAGATACGGGATCTGACCGAGCGGAATCGCCTCCAGCGCGATCGGACGATCGAGCGCCGGCTGGTCGAGCTGCGATACCAAGCGTTCCGGCACGCCACCGCCTCACGACCGCAGCCCGAGCCGGCGGAGGTCGTCGAGGATCTGTTCCCCGGCGAGCTCATACCGGAGGTCTCTGCGGCCGATCTCACGGTCGAGTCCCTGCGCAGCGGCATAGGTAAACACGGCTCGTTGCTCGTCCGCGGCCTGGTCAACGACGAGCAGGTCGAACTGCTCAAGGCTGACATCGACAAAGCCTTCGATGCGTTCGATGCCGACGCTTCAGGGGAGAGCGTGGACGATCTCGCCGGGTGGTATCAGCCGTTCGAGCACCACATGATCACCGACCAGGACAGGGCGCGAAAGCGCTCGCGCGGCAACATTCTGGCCTTCGAATCCCCACCTGCGCTGTTCGACCTCATCGAGACGATGAACGACGCCGGCATAGGCGAGCTCGCGTGCCGATACGTGGGTGAGCCGCCCGCAATTCTCGCGCGGAAGGTGACCCTGCGTCGCATACCTCACAACTTCGGAGGCGGGTGGCATCAGGACGGCGCGTTCATGGGGCATGGCATCCGCTCGCTCAACGTGTGGTTGTCCCTGTCGCACTGCGGGGACGACGCACCGGGCCTGGACGTCGTAGCGCGTCGATTCGACGAGCTCCTGCCCACCGGCAACGGCGCCTACGCCGCCTGGGGCATCACGCCGGAAGATGCCGAGCGTGCGGGCGAAGGAATGATCGTCCGTCCGATATTCGAGGCTGGCGACGCCCTGTTGTTCGACCACATGTGCCTGCACCGGACTGGCACCGACGCGGGTATGACGAACGGCCGCCACGCTATCGAGACATGGTTCATGGCCCCGTCGACTTACGGTGAGATGTCCGCGAAGGTCAAGGACGGGTATTCGCCAAGGGACCAAGTGCCCCTCGTCTTCTGATCCCTTTGGCGACCGCGGCGCTCAGAGCCGCATTGCGAGCTCCCGCTCGCGCCGCAGGAACACCCGTGTCCCTATGACCAGGAAGGCGACGGCCCAGAGAGCCGCCTGCAGTAGCAGGCCGAGACCGGGTACCTCGCCACCGAAGATCGTCTGGTACGACGCGAACAGGGCAAAGAAGGGCTGCCACGACAACGCGTTGTAGACGGCCGGCGGTAACGCGTCCAACGGGAAGATGACAGGTGTCGTGAAGAACAGGATGCGCGTCAGGTACTGGATCGCGTTGCCTGCGTCGGTGAAGAGAGCGACGATCGTCGACACGAGCAGCGCCAGCCCGAGCATGAGCACGAGTTGGATCGCGAACAGCACGGGCAGCAGCAGGAGCTGCGGTCCCGTCGGGGCCCCCAGGCCGATGTGGAACGCCGCGTACACCAGTACCGACGGCGCGAACCTCATGACTGCGGTGCACACCGCCGTGATGGGGAAGACGGCCCGAGGAAAGGTCGAGTTGAGCATGAAGTTCTTCGACCCGCGGATCGAACGGCCCCCCTCGTTCACGGCTGACATCGCCAGCTGGAACAGGAAGAACCCCCCGATCAGGATGTGGAGGAAGTCCTGGGGGCGGCCGCCCCGCCGGATGATGGTGAACAACAGGTAGTACAGGCCCGCCTGGAACAGCGGATCGATGACCCCCCAGAGGCGCCCCAGGATCGTGCTCGCCTGCTTGCCCCTGACGCCTGCCCTGGCCAGCTCGAGCATGAACCGGCGGCGTTCCCACAGCGACTTGACGTAGGGCACCAGCGGGGTCGAGGCGGAGACGCCGGCCTCGAAGACGTACTCGACATCGCTGTAGCCCGACTCGTCGGTCGAATCACCTTGCCGTGCCTTCGGCGCCTGGCCTGCGGCTCGGCGGCGATCACGCCGCGTCGCCCGGCGATCTCGCCGCGTGGGCCGGGGGCGCTTCTGCTCGGGCAGCGTGGCCGCGGCTCCGAGGACCGCGGGGTCGCCATCGGGCGACGCCCAGGTCGGGTCGCTGACCGCGTCCGTCGGCGCACCGGGCGAGCTCAGCGGTGTTCCGGTCATTGGTCGTCGAACAGCATGTCGAGCGACTCGAGGCGGCAGTAGCGCATGTACTGCGCCGTGACGTCGTCCGGATCACCGAGCGCCGCCACCTGGCCCTGGTGCAGCCACAGCGCCTCGGTCGCCATCCGCTTGACGGAGCTCAGGCCGTGCGTCACCAGCACGATCGTGCGCCCCTGGCCGCAGAGCTCGGCCATGCGATCGGCCACGTGGGCCTGGAAGGCGGCGTCCCCGCCGGTGAGAGCCTCGTCGATGAGCAGGATCTCCGGATCGAGGTGGGCGGCAACGGCGAACCCGAGGCGCATCCGCATGCCGGTCGAGTAGGTCCGCAGCGGGAAGTCGATGTACTCGTCGAGCTGCGCGAAGTCCGCGATCACGTCGGTGAGGTCCGCCAGGCGCTCCTCGGTCAGGCCCGCGGCCAGACCGCCGAGCCGGATGTTCTCCCGGCCGCTCAGCACCTCGTTCATCCCGATCCCCGGCTTCAGGAGGTTGAGTCGCCCCCGTACGACGACACGCCCGGCATCGGGCATGAGGATCCCGCACAGCACGCGGAGCAGCGTCGACTTCCCCGCCCCGTTGCGGCCGACGACGGCCAGGACGGCCCCCCGGCGCATGGTGAACGCCACGTCACGCAGCGCCGGCACGATGCGGACGTTGTCCCGCCGGCGTGTGAGCAGGTTCCGGAGGTCGCTCCGCAGGTCCGGGGCATCGAGCCGGATCCGGTAGGAGGCGGAGAGGCCGTCCACCTCGATGGCGGGGGTCGGCACGGTCCGGGCCGCCTCCGGGGCGACAGCGAGGGAGACGTTCACGCCCGGTCACCCCGTCGGGCCACGACGTCCGTCACGACCGCTCGCCCAAGGGGGCAGGGACGCCGGCCAGCTCCGCTCGCTCCGCGTTGTGGACGAGTGGGGCCAACTCGTCGCTCATCCACAGCACCCGCTTGTCGATCGAGCGGCCGTTGGGCAACGTCTCGGTGACGACGCGGGTCATCACCAGGGCCGGCCGGTTGGCCTGGGAGGCGCGCTCGTTGATGTCCCGGACGAGCCCGGCCATCTCGCGCGGGCGGAGCTGCAGCAGGTCGGCGGCGTCCGCCTCGGACAGGTCCTTCCCGCTGACGACGGCACGGGCCGCGTAGGCGAGGAGGGATCGACCCTCCTCGTCGACCTCGTGGAAGAGCTTCGAGACCGACTCCTCGTCCCAGGGCTCGAGCGACGCCTTGGCCACCTCGCGGAGGACGAACTGCATGACGTCCTGAACGTGCTCCTCGGGTACCGGCACCATCACGTACGGCATCTAGCCCCCTGCGTAGCCCCCGCTCGAAACCAACGCAGGGAGAGTAGACGATCCGTTCCGAGGAGTCCCATGCCGCCACCCGAGGGCCGGCTCAGGTCCTCGTCGGGGAGTGCCGCCGGTCGATTCCGCACCGGTTCGTCCGGGTCACCCCGCCAGCACGACCCCCGACGTGTTCGTGACGATGAACGGCTCGCCGCGCCAGTCGGGGAGGAACCGTTCGCGGGTGCGCTTCCTGAACGTGGCCATCTTGCCGACCATGCTGACGATCTCGAACCCCGGTTGCTCCCTCAGCAGCAGCATCAGCTGAGCGCACGCGTAGATCTGGACGTCGTCCACGAACAGGACGGCATCCTGCTTCATCATCATGTTGAGGTAGCAGAAGTCGACGAACACCGACGGCCATCCATGATTGCCGTCGATGAACGCGATCTCGCACGACGCCTGCTCGTCGAGCGCCAGGCGGGGCAGCGCGGCCTCGGACCGATCCTCGATGTACCGGAACACGCTCGCATCGAGGCCGCGCTCATCAGCTTCGGAACGGATGCGGGGACCGAGCTTGGGGTCCGGCGCGATCGCCGTGACCTGGGAGCAACCGAGCATCATGAACAGGAGCGTCGAGTTGCCCGCACCCGTCTCGATGCTGCGAGGCCCGTCGCCGAGCTTGGCGATCTCCTCGATCATCACCTGCCCGATCCGCGGGTTCAGCCCGCCCGAATGAGGCGGTCTGTCCGTCCGTACGTGCACGTTCGGCAGCTGCCGCAGGAACGCTGCTGCCTTCTTCTCACGGTCCTTCGTCATGGACGGCACCCGACGAGCCCCCTTCGGTCATAGCGCCGGTCGTTCGGTGTCCCAGCCACGCGCGTCGCGTGGCGTCGACGCGCTCCTCAACCCGGACGGCGAGGGTACCGCGTCGTCCGCCCCGCAGGTCGGGAAGCGGGTCGCCGCTGGTGCGCGGGGCGAAGCGCGGTACGACCGCCACGACCTGAGAGGTCAGGGCAGCCGTTGCGCCCGGTGCTCGGTGTGGCGTCCCAGCGCGTCGACCAGCTCTCGGGCGCGGTGGTCCATTGTGTGGTTCGCCAGCACCAGATCGCGGCCCCGGGCCGCCCGCTCCCGGGCGGCAGCCGGGTCGGCCAGCACGTCGTCCACCAGGGCCCGCAGCTCGGCGGGGTCGCGGTACTCGGGCACGGCGCCCTCGAACAGGTCGGCTATGCCGTCCACGGGGTCGGAGATCACCGGGGTGCCGCACGCCAGCACGTCGAAGAGCCGGTTGGAGACGAAGCCCCACGCCTTCATCGGCCCCCAGTGGTCGTTGAGGACGACGCCGGCCGACGAGTACACGGTCGGCAGCAGGCCGTTGGCGACGTGGTCGGCCACCACCAGCGAGGGGTCCACCAGCTCGCGCCACCCCCCGCCGTAGATGGCGGGCCGGAGCCCGGCGGCCAGGGCGTCGGCCACCACCGGGCGCAGCACGTCGCGGGTCTTGGCCACCACGGTGACGTCGTGGCGATGGGCCGGGTCGACGGGGCACGGTGCGAAGCGCCGGTGGTCGGTGGCCTGCAGCATCACCTCCACCGGCGTGCCGGTCCGGCCGCGCACGTGCTCGGCGAACCGGGGCGACGCCGCCAGGACGAGATCGGCCTCGTCGAGCTCGCCGCCGTCGATCGCCTCCGGATGGCTGATGATCCACAGCACGTGCCGTTGCCCCTCGCTCGCCCGGACCGGATGCAGCCCGCGCAGCACGACGTGGACGTCGCAAGCTCGCCCGGCGAGGCTGGCGGCCTGGTCGGCGGTCTGCACCCGGACCTCGTGACCCAGGCGCCGCAGGCTCTCGGCCAGCGCCTCCGCCAGGTGCCAGTCGCCCCACCGGGCGGCCATCTTCGCCGAGGGGGCGGCCACGGTGAGGGCGAACCGCAGCGGCACGTCGGCCCGGGGATCGGCCGCCCGCCGCAGCAGCGCGCCGGAGCGCCGGACGGCGGCGGCCCAGCCCGCCCCGGCCGGATCGGTCGCCAGCCGCAGCTCGCGCCGGGCGCGGACCGGCCGGTGGTCCACGACGACCGCCGCCGGGACCAGGACGACCCGACCACCCCGGGCCCGCAGCCGGGCGCACAGCTCGACCACCGCGGCGTCGAGGTCGTCGCCCCCCGCCAGCCCACCCGCCGCCTCGTAGGCGACCCGATCGACCAGCAGCCCCGCCCCGGTGCCGGCGTCCACGTCGGTCGCCGGTCCGCCCGCCCGGGGCACGGTCCCCGCCGCGATCGCCTCGGGCACCGGTGC
>DASSUD010000393.1:0-7926 GCA_035707385.1 Acidimicrobiales bacterium | reverse complement strand
ATTCGCCGTTCGAGACGGGCCCGAACTTGATCGGGAGCCAATCGTCGTCGCGGCGCTGCCTTCCCCCAGTTCCCATGCGCCCATCGTGCCTCATCCGACGACCCCCGCGCGTGACGAAACGGATTTGTTACTCCACGTACGGTCGAAACTCCTGACCGGAGGTCAGGTGGTGTTGCCGCAGTCCAACACGGCCGCGCCCCGGACCCGCCCGTGGGCGAGGTCGGCCAGGGCCCGGTCGGCGGCGGCCAGGGGGTAGGGCGTGGTCGTGACCCGCACGGGGATGCGGGCGGCGAGGGCGAGGAACTCCTCGCCGTCGCCCCGCGTGTTGGCCGTGACGCTCCGCACCCGGCGCTCGTAGAACAGCTCGCGCTCGTAGACGAGCGGGGGGACGTCGCTCAGGTGGATCCCGGCGATCGCCAGCGTGCCGCCGCGGTCGAGGGCCCGGAGGGCGACGGGGACCAGGTCGCCGGCCGGGGCGAAGAGCACGGCGGCGTCGAGCAGGTCCGGCGGCTCGTCGTCGGGCCCGCCGGCCGACGCCGCCCCCAGGTCGAGGGCGAGGCGCCGGGCCTCCTCGCCGCGGGTGAGCACGTGCACGGTCGCCCCCTCGTGCAGCGCCACCTGGGCGGCCAGGTGGGCGGACCCGCCGAACCCGTAGATGCCGAGGCGGCCGCCCGGCGGCAGAGCGGCGCCTCGCAGCGCCCGGTAGCCGATGATCCCGGCACACAGCAGCGGGGCGGCGTGGCGGTCGTCGAAGGCGTCGGGCAGCCGGTAGGCGTAGCGCTCGCCGACCACGGCGTGCTCGGCGTAGCCGCCGTCGGCGTCCCATCCCGTGAAGGCGGGGGCAAGGCACAGGTTCTCGTCCCCCCGCCGGCAGAACCGGCACGAGCCGCAGGTCCGGCGCAGCCAGGGGATGCCGACCCGCTCGCCGATCCGGAACCGGTCGGCCCCGGTCCCGGCCGCGTCGACGGTCCCCACGATCTCGTGGCCGGGCACGACGCCGGGGCGGTGCACCTCCAGGTCGCCCTCGGCGACGTGGAGGTCGGTGCGGCACACGCCGCAGGTGTGGACCCGCACGCGGACCTCGCCCGGCTCCGGCTCGGGGACCGGGCGGTCGACGAAGCTCAGCGGGTGGCCGTCGATCGGTCCCGGCCGCTCGACCACCCAGGCCCGCATGGGGCCACGATAGGGCTCAGCGGGCCAGGCGGTGGAGCTGCCAGCCGACGCCGATGGCCACGACCCCGGTCACCAGGAACCGCAGGCCGAGCACCAGGGCCAGCACCAGCAGCGTGGCGTCCGGCCACACCAGCACGATGACCCCGAGGACGATGCCGAGCACGCCCACGGCCAGCTGCAGCGCGAAGTCGGGGGAGTCCCGGCGGGCCAGCGCCGTCCCCACCCGAACCAGCCCGGCCAGCAGCAGGCCGAGGCCCGCCATCACGGCGAGCGCCCACAGCGTGATGTCGGGCCACACGAGGACGGCGATGCCGGCCGCCACCAGCAGCCCGCCGGAGATCCACACGGTCCAGCCCATGTCGGCCTCGCCGTGCAGCGCCAGGATCTCGACGACGCCGGCCACGATCAGCGAGATGCCGACCAGCAGGGCCAGCACGTTCACCGAGTCGTACAGGTTGGTGAGCACCCACAGGCCTAGCAGCACCATGACGATGCCGCTGACCACCGACAGCCACCATCCGCTGGTGTCGGCGTCGGCGTACTCGATCGGTCGGGGGGGTGGCGGCGGGGTCTCCGAGCTGTACCCCGCGTCGAAGTCGGTCACGACGGCTCCTTGCGACGGTGTGCGTCGTCCCGATCATGGGATCCGGGGCCCCCGGCGCATCGCCCGCCGCGGGTGATTCCGGGAGCGGGTAGACCGGAGGCGATGCCCACGCTCGTCGTCGACGGCCACAACGTCATCGGCACCCGGCCCGACGGCTGGTGGCGGGATCGCGCGGGCGCGGCCCGCCGGCTGCTGGCCCGGGTCCAGTGCCTGGCGGCGGCGGACGGCGGCACCGGGATGGTCCTCGTGCTCGACGTCGCCGTCGCGGGCCTGGCGGAGGGCGACCATGGCGGGGTGAGCGTGCGCTTCGCCCGCCGCCGTGGCCGGGACGCGGCCGACGACCGCATCGTCGACGACCTCGGGGAGCTGGACGGCCCGGTGGAGGTGGTGACGTCCGATCGCGCGCTGGCGGCGCGGGCGGCGGCGCGCGGCGCGCGGATCACCGGCGCCGGAGCCTTCCTGTCCCGCCTCGACCGGTGCGGATGCTGAGAACGGCACGTCCCTGACCGGCTACGTTCGTCGCATGGCTAGGGAGGGCGATGTCCGCTGACACCGCACCGGAGGGGGTTCCCGACCTGCGAGGGTCCGCCGAGCGGGCCCCCGGGGAGCGTGGGCGCTCGAACCGGGAGGCGCTGGAGGAGGCCGCCTGGGAGGTGTTCAGCGAGACCCCCTACCGCCACGTCCGCGTGGCCGAGATCGCGGCCCGGGCGGGCGTGTCGATGGGCACCTTCTACTCCTACTTCGACTCCAAGGAGGCGCTGTTCCGGGTGGCGGCCGCCCGGGCGCTGGAGGACATGTTCGACTACCCCCGGCAGGACCCGGACAACGCGGAGCGCAACCCGGTCCAGGACCTCGCCTTCGGCATGCGCCAGTACTTCCTCGCGTGCCGGCGCAACCGCACCATCGCCCGGTCGATCGAGCAGGTCTACATGCTCGACGACGAGATCCGCCTCAACCGGCGGGGCACGCTGATGCGGGGGGCCAAGCGGCTCGAGCGGTGGATCCTCGGCCTGCAGAGCCAGGGCATCTGCGACGCGGGCATCGACCCCTGGCTGACGGCGCTAGCGCTGCAGTTCATGTCGGTCAACCTGGCCTACGACCAGTTGGTGCAGCGGGAGCAGCCCCAGGACCTCGACGCCCTGGTGGCGGCCGTCGTGCCCATCTGGGCCAAGGCCGTCGGGATGGAGCGGTGGCTGCAGAGGCCGTGAGCACCACCCGCGTCGACCGCTGGCTGTGGGCCGTGCGGGTCACGAAGACCCGCAGCCTCGCCACCGACGCCTGCCGGGGCGGTCACGTCCGGGTCAACGGCACCCCCGCCAAGCCGGCCACGCCCGTCCGGCCCGGTGACCGGGTCGAGGCCCGCGTCAACGGCCGCCAGCGGGTGCTGGAGGTGGTGCGGCCGATCGACAAGCGGGTGGGCGCGGCGCTGGCGGCCGAGTGCGCCGTCGACCACAGCCCCCCGGCGCCGGCCGCGGGCGGGGACCCGCTGGCCTTTGCCCGCGAGCGGGGCGCGGGCCGTCCCACCAAGCGGGACCGGCGGCGGCTCGACCGGCTCCGCACGACCGGGCGATGAGCGCGGCCGGCCACGGGCACGGTCACGGTCACGGTCACGGCGCCGGGGATCGGCGGATCGAGGCCGCCGCCGTGCGGCGGGGCCTGGTGGCCGTCGTCGTGGCGGTGGCGGCGGTGGCCGTGGCCGGCCTGGCCCTGTGGTGGCCCGGCGGCGATCCCGACGTCGACCGCGAGGTGCTCGGGTTCGGGTCCCGGGTGGAGGCGACGGTCACCTCGGCCGAGCGGACTGCGTGCGTGGGCGATCCGGCCGTGCGCTGCAACGTGGTGCGGGCGCAGGTCACGAGCGGCCCCGAGGCCGGGGACAGCGCCACCTTCGAGGCGACGCTGGACGTCGACACCCCGGCGGCCGCGCTGCGCCCCGATGACCGGATCGTGCTCAATGACGCCGGCGAGGACGTGCCCGCCGAGGTGCGCTACTCGTTCGCCGACATGCAGCGCACCTTGCCGCTGCTGGTGCTGGCGGCCGTGTTCGCCGTCGTCGTGGTGGCGCTCGGCCGGTGGCGCGGGCTGGCGGCCCTCGTCGGCATCGCCGTCAGCCTGGGGGTGCTGCTGGCGTTCGTGTTCCCGGCCCTGCTCGAGGGGGCGCCGCCGCTCGGGGTGGCGCTGTCGGGGGCGGCGGTGATCGCGTACGCCACCCTGTACCTGGCCCACGGGGTGAACGACCGGACGACCGTCGCCCTGGTCGGGACGCTGGCCAGCCTGGGGCTGACCGCGGTCCTGGCCGTCAGCTTCGCCGGCGCGGCCGCATTGTCCGGGCTGGCGTCGGAGGAGTCGATCAACCTCCTGGCCTTCGCTCCCGACCTCGACTTCCGTGGGCTCCTGCTGGCCGCCGTCGTCATCGGCACGCTGGGCGTGCTCGACGACGTCACGATCACCCAGGTGTCGGCGGTGTGGGAGCTGCACCGCAGCGACCCGTCGCTCCGGCCCCGGGCGCTGTACGCCGCGGGCATCCGCATCGGGCGGGACCACATCGCCTCCACGGTGAACACCCTGGTGCTGGCGTATGCGGCGGCCGCCCTCCCGCTGCTCCTGCTGTTCACCCAGTCGGGGCTGGGCTTCGGCGAGATCGTCGCCAGCGAGACGGTGGCGGTCGAGATCGTCCAGACGCTTGTCGGGTCGATCGGGCTGGTGGCCTCGGTCCCGCTCACGACCGCGCTGGCGTGCTGGATCCTCACCCGCGCCCCGGCCGACCCCCTGCCGCCCCCGGACGAGGTGTGGGAATGGCGGGAGGAGCGGGAGACCGACCCCTGGTCGCCGGCGGGCCCGTACTGGGGCGCGGTCCCACCCCGCCGCTGATTAGCCGGTTGCGCCGGGGACGCGACCCCTGCACAATCCGACCATGGGGGAGCGCGCCGCCAGCCGGCGCCGGGTCCTGATCGAGGACGCCCGGCGCGACGGTCACCACCTGCGGACCACGTGGCACCCGGAGAACCGGCAGTTCGTGGTCAGCACCTGGCACGACGACGTGTGCACCGGCGCCACCCGGGTCGCGGTCGAGGACGTGGCCGCGCTCACCGGCCTGCTGGTGGCCGGCCTGGCCGAGACGGCCGCCGCGGAGCCCATCCCGCCACCCGGCCCCGCCCATCCCTTCGGCGCCTGGGCGGCCCGCGCCCGCGCCTGGCTCCGCCGTACCGCCTGAACGGTCGGCGGCGCCCGGTCAGTCGCGGTTGGTCGCGGCCAGGGCCTCGGCGTGGCTGCGCAGCGACGCCCGCAGCTCGGGCGGGTCGAGGACCTCGACAAGCACGCCCAGGCCGGCGAGGTAGCGGGTGAGGCCGGCGACCGACCCCCCGCCGACGACGACCACCGTGGCCCGCGGGCCGTCGGGGCGGTGGACGCCCACCGTACGGGGAACCAGCTCCAGTGCCTGTGCCGCCGGGAGCCCCAGGCGGACGGTGGCGCGCACCGCGTACGGTCCCACCGCCATGCCGGCGGCGACGAACGCCACCGGGTCGGGCGGGTCGGCCAGGTCCGAGCGCCCGCCGGTGGGGACGGCGGCGGTCACGCGGTCGAGCCGGTACGTGCGCCACTCGCCCCGCTCCACGTCCCGGGCGACGAGGTACCAGCGGGGACCCGACCGGACCAGGCGATAGGGGTCGACCGGGCGCTCGCGGGCGGTGCCGGTCCCGGCCCGGGCTGCGTAGCCGAGCCGCACCCGCTCGCCCGCCCGGCAGGCCTGGGCCAGCGTGACCAGCACCTCGGCGTCGACCCGGTCGGGGTCGCGCCCGGACAGCTCGGCGGTGGCCCCGTGCACCGCCCGCACCCGGGCGGCCAGCCTGGCCGGTAGCACCTGGTCCAGCTTGGCCAGGGCGGACACGGTGGCGTCGTCGAGGCCGACCACGCTGCCGTCGGCCGCGGCTCGCAGGCCGACCGCCACCGCCACCGCCTCGTCGTCGTCCAGCAGCAGCGGGGGCAGCGCGCCACCCCGGCCCAGCCGGTAGCCACCGTAGGGGCCCGGCTCGGCCTCGACGGGGTAGCCGAGGTCCCGCAGCCGGGTCACGTCGCGGCGGACGGTCCGGTCGGTGACCCCCAGGCGGTCCGCCAGCTCGGGCGCGGTCCACGTCGGGCGGGCCTGCAGGAGGGACAGGAGCCGCAGCAGCCGGGCGGACGTCTCCAGCACGGGACACAGCTTCGCGCATGACCCGGACCGAACCTGTCCGGGATGGTGGGTACGGTCCGCGGCATGACAACGCAACTGACCGGCAAGGCCTCCTTCACCTCGTGGGACGAAGAGCCCGGCTTCGACAGCGGCGCGCCCGTCCCCCGGCTGGCCCGGGCCACCGTCGAGTTCCGGTACGAGGGCGAGCTGGTGGGCACCTCGACCTGCCATCTCGCCATGCACTACGCCGCCGAGCACGAGGGCACCGCCGTCGGCTACGAGCGGCTCGAGGTCCGCACCGGCGACGGCGAGGAGGGCACGATCGTGCTGCGCAGCGCGTGCCAGTTCGACGGCGAGGGCGTCGACACCACCTGGACCGTCGTGCCCGGCTCCGGCACCGGGGCGCTGGCCGGCTTCGAGGGGTCGGGCGGCTACCACGCCCCGCCGCAGTCGACATCGTGGACCTGGCGGCTGGACCGGGAAGGATAGGGCCATGCCCAGCGCCCCCACCGTGACCCGCGAGCAGGTCCTGGCCCACCGGGTGGTGGCCCAGGGCCTCGACCGGTCGGCCAAGGCCGCGGGCGACCTGGCCATCGTCGACCTCGGTGTCCAGGACTCGCCCACCGGCACCGCGGCCCAGAGCCTGGCGGCCCGGTTGCCGGTCCGCCGCACGCCGGTCAAGCCACCCGACGATTGGGTGCTCGTCTGGAGCGTGCGGGGGGCGCCGCACTACCACCGCCGGTCCGACCTGGCCGCCCTGGCCCGGGCGCTGTGGCCCTTGGACGGGGCCGACGCCGCCGCCCGCATGGGCGGGGCCGCCCCCGAGCTCAAGAAGGCCGGCACCGACCCGCTCGACGCCCTCCACGCCGCGGCCGAGGCGATGGCCGCGGTCGTCACCAGCAGGATGACCAAGGCGGACGCCAGCACGGGGCTCACGAAGCGGGCGCCGAAGGAGACGACCGCCTATTGCCGGGGCTGCAAGGTCGTCCACATCCAGGACCAGGTCATGCGGCTGTCGGGCCTCCCGTCGGGCACCCGCCTGGTGCCGGGGTCCAGCCCGCTGGAGCTGGCCCCCGTGCCCCGGTGGCGGGGGGTGCCCGGCGGTCACGAGGGCGGCGGCATGGTGGTCGACGCCTACCTGCGCATCCACGGACCGGCCACCCCCGGCGAGGTGGCCGCCTACCTGCAGACCATCCAGCGGGCGGTGAAGCCCGACTGGCCCGACGGGCTGGCCGAGGTCCGCGTGGACGGCCGCCGGGCGTGGCTTCCCGAGGAGCAGCTCGACGGCCTGCTGGGTGTCCCGCCCGCCGAAGTGGTGCGGCTCCTGCCCCGCTCGGACCCGTGGCTGCTGGCCCGTGACCGCGAGCTGGTGGTGCCGGGGAAGGCCCACCGCAAGGCGCTGTGGCCGGTGCTGGGGCCGCCGGGCGGCCTGCTGTTGGACGGCGAGATCGCCGGCACCTGGCGCACGAAGTCGTCCGGCAAGCGGCTCGACGTGACCGTGGACCTGTTCGCGCCGCTCCCCGCCGCCGCCCGGCGGGCGGTGGAGGAGGAGGCGGCGGTGGTGGCCGCGGTGCGCGGCTTCGACGACGCCCGGGTGGCCTTCGACGGCTGAGGTGCCCCGGTAGACAAGAACGTGTTCTACCCTGAGGCGATGGACGACCTCGGGCACCCCGTCTTCGATGCCGACAACCATTACTACGAAGCGACCGACGCGTTCACCCGCCACCTCGACCCCGCCCTCGGGCCCCGTTGCGTCCAGTGGGCCACCATCGACGGGCGGCAGTACCACGTGCTCGGCGGCCGGGTCAGCCGGGCGGTCACCAACGCCACCTTCGACCCCGTGTCCAAGCCCGGGTGCCTCTACGACTACTTCCGGGGCAACGCCGAGGGCGCCGACCCGCTGACCCGGCTCCGCGACCACGAGCCGATCCGGCCCGAGTACCGGGACCGCGACGCCCGGCTGGCCACGCTCGACGACCAG
>DASSUD010000392.1:0-7468 GCA_035707385.1 Acidimicrobiales bacterium | reverse complement strand
GACGATCGCCACCGTGCCGATCGGCTACGCCGACGGGGTGTTCCGGTCCCTCCCGCTCGCCGGGCAGGACGTCCTGGTGCACGGCGAGCGCCGCCCGATCGTCGGCGTCGTGACCATGGACCAGCTCATGGTGGACTGCGGCCCTGGCGCCGACGTGCGGCCTGGCGACGAGGTCGTCCTGCTGGGCGAGCAGGGCGGCGAGCGGATCACCCCCGACGAGTGGGCCGCCCGGCTGGGCACGATCGCCTACGAGGTGGTGTGCGCGGTCGGGCCCCGGGTGGCCCGGCGGTACCGGTGATCACCGACGTGGCCGGCGTGCGGGCCGGCCACTGGACCGACGCGGCCGCGGCCACCGGCTGCACGGTGGTGCTGTTCCCCGAGGGGACGGTCGCGTCCGGTGAGGTGCGGGGCGGGGCACCCGCCACCCGCGAGTTCGACCTGCTCGACCCGCTGCGCATGGTCGAGCGCCTGGACGCCGTGGTCCTGGCGGGCGGCTCGGCGTTCGGCCTGGCCGCCGCCGACGGGGTCATGCGCCACTGCGAGGAGCGGGGCGTCGGCTTCCTGACCCCGGCCGGGCCGGTGCCGATCGTGGTGGCGCTGGCGCTCTACGACCTGTCCGTCGGCGACCCGACCGTCCGCCCGGGCCCGGACGAGGGCTACGCCGCCGCCGTGGCGGCCACCGCCGGACCCGTGGCCACGGGCCCGGTGGGGGCGGGGACCGGGGCCCGGGTGTCGAGCCCGGACCTCCGGGCCCGGGCGCCGGGCGGCCTCGTGACCGCCGCGGTCCGGGTCGACGACGTGGTGGTGGGGGCGCTGGTGGCCGTCAACGCGGCCGGCGTGCCGGGGGCCGACGACTCCCTGGCGGTGGACGTGGCCCGCGTGGCACGCGGCGGCCGGCCGTTCGGCGCCCCGCTGGGCAACACCACGATCGGCGTGGTGGCCACCAACGCCCGGCTCACCAAGGTGGGTTGCCACCTGGTGGCGCAGGGCGCCCACGACGGCCTGACCCGGGCAGTGTTCCCGGCCCACACCCGCAACGACGGCGATGCCTTCGTGGCCGCCGCCACCGGCGCGGTCGACGCGGACGCCGACGTGGTGCGGGCCCTGGCCACCCAGGTGGTGGCCGGCGCCATCAGGTCGCTGGGCACCGGCGGGCGTGCGGACGCCGGTCGGTAGTCTCGGGGCCGTGGAAGCCGCCGCACTCACGGCCCGCACCGGGTCCGTCGACGAGACCCAGGCCCTGGCCGCCGCGGTCGGCGGCCTGGCGCGGCCCGGTGACCTGATCGTCCTGGCCGGCGACCTCGGCGCCGGCAAGACGGCATTCACCCAGGGGTTCGGGCGGGCGCTCGACGTGACCGAGCCCATCACCAGCCCCACCTTCACCCTGGCTCAGCAGTACGAGGGCCGTCTCACCGTCCACCACCTCGACGTCTACCGGCTCGACCAGCTCAGCGAGGTGGCCGACCTGGGGCTGTCCGAGCTGCTGGACGACGGCGGTGTGGTGCTCGTCGAGTGGGGGGACGCCATCCTGCCGGTCCTGCCCAGCGACTACCTGGAGGTCCGGCTGACCTTCGGCGCCGGCGACGACGACCGCCACGTCCGGCTGCGCAGCGTCGGGCCGTCCTGGGCCCGCCGCCAGGTGTCGCTGCTCCACGCGGTGGCGCCCTGGGGGGACGCACCGGACGTGAGTGCCGCGCCGTGCTGATCCTCGGCATCACCACCTCGACCATGCAGGTGGGCTGCGCCATCGGCGGCCACGAGGGCGTGCTGGCCCAGGTCCACTCCAGCCGGGGGAAGCGCCACGCCGAGTCGCTGGCCCCGTCGATCGACTTCCTCCGCCAGCAGGCCCGCATCGACCTGGACGAGATCGGCTGCGTGGCCGTCGACGTCGGCCCCGGCCTGTTCACGGGCCTGCGGGTGGGCGTGGCGGCGGCCAAGGCCATGGCCCATGCCCTGCGGGTGCCGATGGTGGGCGTGGCCAGCCTCGACCTGCTGGCCTTCCCCGTCCGCTGGTCCCCCCGCCTGGTCGTGGCCGCCATCGACGCCCGCCGGGGCGAGCTGTTCACCGCCGCCTACCGCCAGGTCCCGGGCGGCCTCCAGCGGCTGAGCGAGCGGCGGGTGTCGACGCCCGACGACCTGGCCGGCGACCTGGAGGCGACCGGCGAGGACGTGCTGCTGGTGGGCGACGGCGGGCTGCGCTACCACGCGGCGTTCGACGACCTCGGCCGGGTCGAGCTGGCCGACCAGGGGATGGCCCACCCCTCCGCGGCGTCGCTCGTGCAGTTGGCGCACGCCCGGGCGCTGCGCGAGGACTTCGTGCAGCCGTGGGAGGTCGAGCCGCTCTACCTGCGCCGGCCCGACGCCGAGATCAACTGGGAGACCCGCGACGGCCGGGTGTCGGAGCGCGCCGGCCCGGACGCGACCGGGGCGACCGAGGCGGCAGGGCCGGCCGAGGAGACGGCGTGATGGCCCGCCCGCTGCCCAGCCCGACCCCGGACCCCGACGCGCTGGAGGTCCGGCTCACCGCCATGCGGCGCCGGCACCTGCGGGGCGTGATCCGCATCGAGCAGCAGGTGTACCCCCGGCCGTGGACCTTCGGGCTGTTCCTGTCCGAGATCGGCCAGCGGGCCACCCGGCTCTACCTGGTGGCCCGGGTGCGGGGCGAGGTGGTCGGCTACGCCGGCCTGTTCCGGGCGGTCGACGACGGGCACATCACCACGGTGGCGGTGGACCCGGCCTGGCAGCGCCACGGCATCGCCACCCGCATGCTGCTGGCCCTGGCCCGGGGGGCGAAGGAGCGGGGGTGCGTGAACCTCACGCTGGAGGTGCGGATGTCCAACACCGGGGCCCAGGCTCTCTACCAGCGCTTCGGGTTCGTGCCGGCGGGGGTCCGCAAGGGCTACTACCCCGAGACCGGCGAGGACGCCCTGGTCATGTGGGCCAACGACATCGACGCCCCGCCCTACGCGGCCCGCCTGGCCGCCGTCGAGCGCACGGTCCCGGGCGGCACGGTGATCGACGGCGGCTGGCTGTGACCGCTGAGTGTGTAGAGTTGAGCACATGCGTTTGCACATTCAGCTGGATGACGAGCTGGTGGCGGAGCTCGACCGCCGCGCGGGCCACCGGCGCCGCAGCGCGTTCGTCGCCGAGCTGATCCGGCACGCGCTCGAGGACGCGCAGCGCTGGGACGACATCGAACAAGCGCTCGGCAGCATCGCCGACGAGGGTCACGACTGGGACGAGGATCCTGGCGAATGGGTGCGCGCCCAGCGGAGCGCCGATGCCCGCCGGTCCGGTTGAGCGGTGGCCCGCCTGCTGCTGGACACGACTGTCCTGATCGACGCACTGCGAGGGCGTCCCGCCGCGGACCGGCTTCGATGGGCCCGCCGTCGCGGCGACGAGCCGTGGGCGTGCGCCGTGTCGGTCGAGGAGCTCTGGCGAGGGGTGCACGCGACCGAGGAGCCGGCGCTGCGCCGCCTCCTGCGCGGGTTGCGCTGCGCACCACTGGGGACGAGCGAAGGCGAGCGGGCCGGCGCCTGGCGCCGCGCCTTCGCGGCCCACGGCACGACGCTGCACCAGGCCGACTGCCTGATCGCCGCGGCGGCGGTGGGCGTCGGGTCGCGGCTGGTCACGGGCAACCCGAAGGACTTCCCGATGCCGGAGCTCGACGTCGAGCACTGGCCCGTGGGGCGCTGAGTACGAGAGGCTGGGGCCGTATGACCGACCGCATCCTGGGCATCGAGACGTCCTGCGACGAGACCGCGGCGGCCGTGGTCGAGCGGGCCACGCTGGTGCGGTCCTCCGTCGTGGCCAGCCAGATCGACCGGCACGCCCGCTATGGGGGCGTCGTGCCCGAGATCGCCAGCCGGGCCCACGTCGAGATGCTCACGCCCGTCGTGGCCCAGGCGCTGGTGGAGGCGGCGGTGGCCGACGACGAGATCGACGCGGTGGCCGCCACCACCGGGCCCGGCCTGGTCGGCAGCCTGCTGGTGGGGGTGAGCGCCGCCAAGGCGCTGGCCCTGGTGTGGGACGTGCCCTTCGTGGGCGTCAACCACCTGGAGGGCCACCTGTACGCCTCGTTCCTGGAGGAGCCCGGCCTGGAGATGCCGCTGGTGGTCCTCCTCGTGTCGGGGGGACACACGCTGCTCGTGCACATGGAGGACCACGGCCGCTACCGGCTGCTGGGCTCCACCATCGACGACGCGGCCGGCGAGGCGTTCGACAAGGTGGCCCGGTTCCTCGGGCTCGGCTACCCCGGCGGGCCGCTGATCGACAAGCTGGCCGGGTCGGGGGACCCGGAGGCGATCGCGTTCCCCCGGGGCATGATCGACCGGGACGACGAGCGCCGCCACGACTTCAGCTTCAGCGGGCTCAAGACCGCGGTGGTCAACCACGTCCGCAAGCACCCCGGCGTGAGCACCGCCGATGTGGCCGCCAGCTTCCAGGAGGCGGTGGTCGACGTGCTGGTCACCAAGGCCCGGCGGGCCGCCCGCGAGGTCGGGGCCAGCGGGCTGTGCCTGGGCGGGGGCGTGGCCGCCAACTCCCAGCTGCGGGAGCGCTTCGTCGAGGCCTGCAAGGAGGACGGGCTCCGCCCCTTCGTGCCCAGCCTCGCCATGTGCACGGACAACGCCGCCATGATCGCTGCCGCCGGCTGGTGGCGGCTCCGGTCCGACGGCCCGTCCCCGCTGGACACCGGGGCCACGCCGAACCTCCGGCTACCGCTCGCGGGCTGACGCCACCGCTGTAGGGTCCCCGGGCCCGGCCGCGGTGGTCAGCGAAGCGGGAGATCCCGGACCGCGAGCCGGGACGGGCTGAGCGAGGCGATCGCCCCGCGGCCGAGATCGTCGGCGATCCTCGGCAGGTTCACCGCGAGGAGCTCGACATGTGCGTCGGGCGGCAACTCGGAGACGTGGCGCAGGTGTACGACCGACGGGCTTGTCGCTCGGCGCATGGCGAGCAGCATGCCGAAGTCGCTGTCCGCCGTCACCACCACGCGCTCGTCCTTCGCCGCCCGGTCGAAGATCTCATCGTCGGTCGCCGTCAACAGGTGGAGGTCGGCGACGTGCGTGGCGTCGAAGCCTGCATCCTGGAGCCCGCGGGCGACGCGTGGCGACAGGTTGGCGTCGATGAGCAGCTTCATGCCGGTCGGGCGACCGGAACCTCACGCTCGCTCGCCAAGGCGGCGGCGTACTCCAGGGTGGCGAGCACGTCGTCGCGCTCGAGGTACGGGTAGTCGGCCAGGACCTCGTCGACGGTGCGGCCGCCGGCGAGCTGCCCGAGCACCATGCCGACCGTGACACGCGTGTCGCGGATCGTCGGGAGCCCGCCCATCCGGGCCGGGTCGACCGTGATCCGCTCGAACGCCATGGTCGAAGTCTACGGAGCCGGCTCGTGCCCCGGCGCCACCGCTGTAGGGTCCCCCGAGTTGGGTAGGACCCGTGCCCCCGTCCCCGCCGGCCCGGTCGTCGGCCGCCGCGCCTTCCTGGCCGGCGTGGTCGCCACCGCGCTCGCCGGCGCCTGCAGCGCCGACGGCGGCGACGGTGGCGGGGCGGGCGCCCCGGGTGCCGCCGGGGTGCCGGAGACGGCGGCCGACCTGCCGGCCCTGCCGCTGTCGCTGCCCGCGGGCGTGTTCGCCCTGGGGGTGGCGTCGGGCGACCCTCTCCCGGACTCGGTGATCCTGTGGACCCGGCTCGTCACCGACCCGCAGGCCGACGGGGGTGGGTTGCCCGACCAGCCGCTGCCGGTCCGCTGGGAGGTGGCGGCCGACGAGGAGTTCACCGACGTGGTGGCGTCCGGGGACGCGGTGGCCGAGCCGGCGCTGGCCCACTCCGTGCACGTGGACGCCGCGGGCCTCGACCCCGGGACCTGGTACTGGTACCGGTTCGCCGTGGGGGAGCGCCTCAGCCCCGTGGGCCGGACCCGCACCGCCCCCGCCGCCGGCGAGGACCCGGATCGGCTGCGGTTCGCGTTCGCCTCCTGCCAGGACTTCCAGGCCGGGTTCTGGCCCGCGTACCAGCACATGGCCGCCGAGGACCTCGACCTCGTGGTCCACCTGGGCGACTACATCTACGAGGGGGCGCCCGTCCCCGGCGCGGTGCGGACCTACGTGTCCGCGGCGCCGACCGACCTGGCCGGCTACCGGCGCCGGCTGGCGGAGTACAAGGCCGACCCGGCCCTGCAGGCCGCCCACGCCCGGGCCCCGTGGGTGTGCACCTGGGACGACCACGAGGTCCGCAACAACTACGCCGGGGACGTGCCCGACCAGGGGGACGAGGCGAGCACCACCGCCGGGCAGTTCCACCGGCGCCGGGCCGCGGCCTACCAGGCGTACTACGAGCACATGCCGCTCCGGGTCGACCCGCCGGACGGCGCCGAGCTGACCCTGTACCGCACGCTGGGGTGGGGCGGGCTGGCCCGGTTCTACGTGCTGGACGGCCGCCAGTACCGGTCCGACCAGGCCTGCGACAGCACCAGCGACATCGGCCTGGTGTGCCCCGAGTCGGGGGAGGACGACCGGACGATGCTCGGCGCCGACCAGGAGGCGTGGCTGGGCCGGGCGCTCGGGGCCAGCGAGGCCACCTGGAACGTGCTGGCGCAGCAGACGATCGTGTCCCCCGTCGTGGTGCCCCTGGACGGGGCCGTGGGCGGCAACCTCGACCAGTGGGACGGCTACGGGGCCGCCCGGCGCCGGCTGGTCGACCAGCTGCGGGACGTCGACAACCCGGTGGTGCTGACCGGCGACATCCACGCCAGCGGGGTCGGCGTCGTCAGCGAGGACCCGGACGACCCGGCCAGCCCGCCGCTGGTTCCCGAGCTGGTGGGCACCTCGATCTCGTCCAGCTTCCCGGCGGGCCTGGAGGCGCTGGTCGAGGCGGCGGCCGCGGCGTCGCCCGCCATCCGCTACGTCGAGGCCCGCCGGCGGGGCTACGTCGTGTGCGAACTGACCCCGCGCCAGCTGCGGGCCGAGTTCCGCTACGTCGCCACCGTGGCCACCCCGCAGGCCGACATCGCCACCGGGGCCACGTGGCTGATCGCGGCCGGCGACCCCGAGCCCCGACCGGCCTGATCGCCTCCGGCGCCCAGGTACCTGGCACTCGGGGGTTGCGAGTGCTAACCGCGACTGCCTAGGGTTAGCAGTCGTATCGGGAGACTGCTAACCCACCGGGGGTTAGTCCAGCACAGCGCCAACGGAGGCGACACACATGGCTTTGCAGCCCCTCGACGATCGCATCGTCGTGAAGCCCGGGGAGAGCGAGGAGACCACCGCCAGCGGCCTGGTCATCCCCGACACCGCCAAGGAGAAGCCACAGCAGGGCGAGGTCATCGCCGTGGGCCCGGGCAAGCGCTCGGAGCAGACCGGCGACATCATCCCCGTCGGCGTGAGCGTGGGCGACACCGTCCTCTACAGCAAGTACGGCGGCACCGAGGTCACCGTCGACGGCGACGACGTCCTCGTCCTGTCGGCGCG
>DASSUD010000391.1:0-4974 GCA_035707385.1 Acidimicrobiales bacterium | reverse complement strand
CCACCTCCAGGCGGTCATCAACCGCATCCTGGAGACGCCCGGCATCGACCGCACCGCCACGCAGATCGCGCTGACGGAGCAGCTCCGCTACCGGGTCCTGCCGCTGGTCGAGCAGGCCATCGACGACCAGCCGATGGAGGGCGCGGCCGGCTGAGGCCCGGCGGGCCTCACGCGTCGGGGGCGAAGCCCTGGCGCAACGTGTTCTCGGTGACCACCCGGGGGTCCAGGAACTGCAGCAGGTAGTCCGGCCCGCCGGCCTTGGAGCCGATGCCGGACAACCCGTAGCCGCCGAACGGCTGGCGGCCCACCACCGCGCCGGTGATGTGGCGGTTGACGTACACGTTGCCGGCCCTCAGGTCGGCCGCGGCCCTGGCGATGGCGGCCGGCGACCGGGAGTAGATCCCGGCGGTCAGCGCGTAGTCGGACCGGTTGGCGACCTCGATCGCCTCGTCGATGTCGGCGACCCGCAGCACGGCCAGCACCGGCCCGAAGATCTCGTCGCGGGCGAGGGGGGCGTCGGGGTCGTCGACGGCCACCACGGTGGGCGGCACGAAGTAGCCGGTGTCGGGCACGTCGGGGTGGGATGCCAGCACCTCCCCCTGGTCGCCGGCCGACTCCAGCGTGCGCAGGATCCGCTTGTGGGCCTCCTCGTCGATGACCGGCCCCACCTGGACCTCCGGCCGGCGCGGGTGACCCACCACCAGCTCGCGGGTGGCGGCCACCACCCGCGAGACGACCTCGTCGTAGGCGCCGCCCACCACGATCAGCCGGCTGGCGGCGGAGCACTTCTGCCCGGCGTAGCCGAACGCCGACAGCACCACACCGGGCACGGCCTGGTCCGGGTCGGCGTCGTCGTCGACGACGAGCGCGTTCTTGCCGCCCATCTCGGCGATCACCCGCTTGACGTGGCGCTGCCCGGCCGGGGTGGCCGCGGCCCCGGCCACGATCGACAGGCCCACGGCCTTGGACCCCGTGAAGGCGATCACCGCCACGTCGGGGTGCTCGACCAGCCGGGCCCCCACCACCTCGCCGACACCGGGCAGGAACTGGACGACCCCGGGCGGCGCGCCCGCCGCCACCAGCGCCTCCACCAGCCGCCAGGCCACCAGCGGAGTCTGCTCGGCCGGCTTGAGGATCACCGGGTTCCCCGCCGCCAGCGCCGCCGTCACCATGCCGCAGGGGATGGCGAGGGGGAAGTTCCACGGCGCGATCACGGCGGTGACGCCCTTGCCCTGGTACGAGAGGCGGTTGGACTCCCCGGGTGGCGACTGCACCAGCTCGGCGGCCGCCCCGTCGAGGCGCAGGATCTCCCGCCCGTAGTACTCGCAGAAGTCGACGGCCTCGCACACGTCGGCGTCGGACTGGTCCCAGGGCTTGCCGGCCTCGACCACCTCCAGCGCCGCCAGCTCGTGGCGCCGGTCGCGCATCCAGGCCGCGGCCCGGAACAGCACGGCCGCGCGCTCCGCCGCCGGTGCCCGGCGCCACGGCCCGGCGGCGGCCAGCGCCGCGGCCACGGCCCGGTCGGCGTCGGCCGCCGTGCACGACGCCGCCGTGGCGACCACCGTGCCGGGCTCGGCGGGATCCACCGACGCCAGGGTCGACGCCGTGGTGACCCGCTCGCCGCCGATCAGGCCGGGCACGTCGGTGCCCAGCACCCGGTCGAGGCCCGCGACCGCGCTGGTCATGGCCGCCCGGGCCGAGGGCCGCCGCCACTCCGACACCGGCTCGGGCCGGTAGGGGCCGGGCTCCTCCGGGTCGGTGGGCGCCCGGGGCGTGGCGCGGGTGGCGGGAGGCAGCTCCCGCACGCGGGGCGGGGCCAGCAGCTCCTCCAGCGCCCGGCCCTCCGCGAAGCGGTGGCGCACGAACGACTCGTTGGCGGTGTTCTCCAGCAGCCGCCGCACCAGGTACGCCATGCCCGGCACCAGCTCGCCCACCGGCGCGTACACCCGCAGCCGCAGGCCCAGCCGGCGCATGGCCGCGTGCATGGGCTCGGCCATGCCGTAGAGCATCTGCACCTCGTATCCCGTGTCGGGGATCCCCTGGTGGCGGGCGTAGGCGACCGCGTAGGCCAGCGACCGCAGGTTGTGCGAGCCGAACGCGGCCCGCACCGAGGTGTGGTGGTCGTGCAGGAGGCGCACGCAGCGCTCGTAGTTGGCGTCGGTCGCGGCCTTGTCCTCGTACACCGGCACGGGCCAGCCCTCGGCCCGCGCGTGCACGCCCTCGGCGTCCCAGTAGGCGCCCTTGACCAGCCGGACGGTGATCGGCTCGGTTCGCCGCGCCGACCAGGCGATCAGGTCGGCCAGGTCGTCACGGCTGTCGCGCAGGTAGGCCTGGACCACGATGCCCGCGGGCAGGTCGGTGAACTCGTCCTCGGACAGCAGGTCACGGAAGAGCTGGAGCGTGATGTCCTTGGCGTCGTAGTGCTCCATGTCGACGTTGACGAAGGCATGGTGGCGGCGGGCCAGGCGCAGCAGGGACCGCAGGCGATCCTTGGCGCCGGCCAGGCCGACGTCGCGGCTCAGCGGCTCGTAGTGGGTGGCGAGGGCGGTGGGCTTGACGCTGACGTTGACGCGGGCGAGCGGCCCGGTGTCGTCGCGCTCGAGGTGGTCGTCCGGCGCCCAAGCTGCACTGGCCTCCGCCAGGGTCGTGACGAGGGCCGCGACCTTGGCCGCGTAACGGTCGGCCTCGGCGCCGACCACCGTCTTCTCGCCCAGCACGTCGACCGTGAAGGCGCTGCCGGACCGCCACAGGCGGTGCAGCCCGTCCACCGCCTCGGCCGGCGTGGCGCCCACGATGAACTGCTGCGCCATGCGCCGGATGTTGCGCCGGGCCACGCGGGCCTCGAGCTTGGACCCGAGCGGCAGGCGGTCCGCCACCCCGATGCCGGCCTCCAGCAGGCGGGGCGACTCGTCGCCGAAGTACTCGCGCAGGTGCACGGCGATGTCGGCGTCGTCGCGCAGGGCAGGGAACACGTCCACGAACCGGAAGAGCTGGGTCTTGAACGCCGGGCGCGCCATCGCCCAGTCCATGACGCGCTCGCTCCACCACGACATCGCGAACACGCGGGACCGCTCGGCCTCGCCCAGCTCCGCGATGCTGCGGGCCAGGGCGACCGTGTCCCGCTCGACCTGGGGCACCATCGCCTTCACGCTACAAAGCGCGCACTCGGCCACGCGACGGCGTAGCCTCGTCGCTGCACGATCGACGCTCGAAGTTCGCCCGATCGGCTGACACTGAAGAGATAGGCAGAGACACCATGGCAGTCGGCACCGTCAAGTTCTTCAACGCTGAGAAGGGCTACGGCTTCATATCCCGTGAGGGCGAAGACGACGTCTTCGTCCACTACTCGAACATCCAGGGGAACGGCTACCGCTCGCTCGAGGCCGGGCAGCGGGTCGAGTTCGAGGTGGGGCCGGGTCGCAAGGGCGACGAGGCACAGAACGTCCGGGTGGTCTGAGCAGGCGTGTCACGGCGGCGTACCACCTTCGGCAAGCTCCAGAGAGACCGCGACAAGCAGGCCAAGGCCAAGGCCAAGATCGAGCGGAGGCAGGAGCGGGCCGAGCAGGGTGACGACACCGAAGGCGTGGAGGCGTCGATTCCGGAGGCCGATCAGGCCACGGTCCTGGCGCAGCTCGCCGACCTGCACGCCGCCTTCGACGACGGGAAGATCAACTTCGACGACTTCGAGGCTCGCCGCCAGGAGCTGACGAGCCAGCTGCGCGTCGACTGATCCCGGGCATCGACCAGCGTGTGGGGGGCTCCGGCCCCCCGCAACGGCGTCAGGGGAGGACGATCTGGGCTGACGCGCGCTCGGCCACGACCGGGCGGATGTGGGTGGCGATCACGGCCTGGTGGTCCGGATGGTCGCGGTAGGCGAAGTAGCCGTCCACGCCGGCGAAGTCGGCCACCACGGCGAAGTCCCAGTTGCCCTCGACCAGGCCGGCGTCGTCGCCCACCGTGTAGGACACCAGCTCGGGGATCGCGGCCGGGAGCTTGCGGAGCTCCGCCGCGATCGTCGCCCGCTGCTCGGCGGACGTGCCGTCCCGGAACCGGAAGACGACCACGTGGCGTACGGGCATCTGTTCGCTCTCCTCGCTCGGGGTCGTCACATGAGGCCGGGATAGGACCCGCCGTCGACCAGCAGGCTGGTCCCGGTGATGTAGCCCGCCTGCGCCGAGCACAGGAAGGCGACCGCGGCCCCGAAGTCGTCGGGATCACCGATCCGGCCGACCGGGATGCCGGCGGCCGCCCCCGACACGTCGCCCCCGTGCAGTTGCACCAGCCGGTCCGTGGCGTGGAGCCCCGGCTGCACCGAGTTCACGGTCACGCCCCGCGGCGCCACCTCGGTGGCGAGGGTCTTGAGGAACCCCGTAGCCCCGGCCCGCGCTGTGTTCGACAGGATCAGCACCCCGGCCGGCTGGCGCACCGTGACCGAGGTGAGGGCCACCACCCGGCCCCAGCCCCGGTCGGCCATGGCCGGCACCGCGGCCTGGCACATGGCCACGGTCGACAGCAGGTTCAGCTCCAGCGCGGGGGCGTAGGCGTCCAGCGGGATCGTGGCGAAGGTGCCGGGGGGCGGGCCTCCGGCGTTGGGGACCAGGATGTCCACCCCGCCCAGTACGGTGGTCGCCTCCTCCACGAAGGCGGTGGCGCCTGCGGTCGTGCCCACGTCGGCGACCAGCCCCTCCACCCGGCCGGCCCCAGCCTCGGCCCGCAGGGCGGCCACGGCCGCCGCCAACCGGTCCGGGTCCCGCCCGCACACCGCCACGTCCGCTCCCTCGCGTGCCAGCGCCCGCGCGCAGCCGAGGCCGAGGCCCGCCGAGGAGGCGGCGACGGCGGCACGGCGTCCCGAGATGCCCAGGTCCACGGCCCCGGAGACTACCGGCGCGCGAAATTTTCGTGTAGCGCCGGTGCACGGGGGTAGCGAGGCGCCCGCAAAGCCCCACGCACCGCGGAGGCACCCGTGCAGACCAC
>DASSUD010000390.1:0-10147 GCA_035707385.1 Acidimicrobiales bacterium | reverse complement strand
GAGCCGGACCCGGAGCCTGCGCCCGCGCCGGTGGTGCCGGAGCCGGCCCCGGACCCGGAACCCACGCCCGCGCCGGTGGTGCCGGAGCCGGAGGTCCCGCCGATCGTGCCGGACCCGGGGACCCAGCCCGGTCTGCCGGAGCCGCAGGTCCCGCCGATCCTGCCCGAGCCCGACCCGGGGCCGATCGTGCCGGGCACGCAACCCGACCTCCCGCCGGTGGTGCCCGACCCCGAGCCTGCTCCCGTCGTGCCCCGGCCGGAGCCGGCACCGGTGGTGCCGGAGCCCGACGTCCCGCCGATCGTGCCCGGGACCGAGCCCGAGGTCCCGCCGCCGTCGCCCACGGCGGCGGAGCCCGACGTGCCCGACACCCGCGCCCAGCTGGCGTGGGCGCCCACCGAGACCGGGGCCCGCGCCCTGACGCCCGGCGTGGCCGCCGACGCGCCCCGGCGCACCTACCGCCGGCCGGAGCAGCCCCGGTCCCGGCTGGTCCTGCTGGCGGTGGCCGCCGTGGCCGTCCTGCTGCTGGTGGTGGGGGTGTCCGCGCTCACCGGCGACGACGACGAGTCGGGCTCCGGGGGCGATCCGGCGACCACCACCACGGCCGCCGCCGACGATCCGGCGGCCACCACGGCCCCCACCACCGCGCCCACGACACCCACCACCGCGGCGCCGACCACGACCGCGCCCCCGCCGGCCCCGTCCGGCGCCGTCGTCCCCGCCGGCTGGACCGCGTACCAGGACCCCGGCGGGCGCTACAGCATCGCCCACCCGCCGGGCTGGACGGTGGTGCCCGTGCGCGGCAGCATCACCGACATCCGCGATCCGGCCACCGGCTCGTACCTGCGGATCGACTGGACCGACACCCCCGGTGCGGACCCCGCCCAGGCCTGGCGCGACCTGGCCGTGGGCTTTGCCCGCAGCCACGACAACTACCAGGAGCTGGGCATCGCCCCCACCACCTACCGCGACTACAACGCGGCCGTGTGGGAGTTCCGTTACGGATCCGGCACCACCGTGCACGCCACCAACCTCGGTTTCGTGACCGGCGGGCGGGGCTACGCCCTGCTGTTCCAGACCCCCGAGGACATCTGGGCCTCGAGCCAGGGCCTCAACGAGCAGTTCCGGCAGGCCTTCCAACCCGTACCGCGCTGACCACGAGTTGCGCGGCCGGCGTGACCGGCGACACGATCCTGGAATGCTGGGGTTGCAGGTCATCGGGGCCGGTTTCGGCCGCACGGGCACGCTGTCGTTGCGCCGGGCGCTGGACGACCTCGGGTTCGGCCCCACCTACCACGGAGAGGACCTGCTGCACCACTGGTCGCACGTGCACAAGTGGCACCGCTTCGCCACCACCGGCACCACCGACTGGGACGACCTGTTCGCCGGCTACGGCGCCGGGGTCGACTTCCCGGTGGCCTGCGCCTGGCGCGAGCTGGCCGCCTACTACCCCGACGCCAAGGTCGTGCTCAGCGTGCGGGACCCGGGCAGGTGGTGGGACAGCATGGACAACACCGTCTACCCGGCGCGCACCATGCTGCCGGCGTGGATCCCGCGGGTGTTCCGGCCCACCCGCGAGTACCTGGAGATGACCGACATCCTCATCTGGGACGGCATCTTCGCCGACCGCTTCCAGGACCGGGACCACGCCATCGAGGTCTTCGAGCGCCACGTCGCACAGGTCACGGCCGCCCTGCCCCCCGAGCGCCTGCTGGTGTTTGACGTGGCCCAGGGCTGGGAGCCGCTGTGCGCCTTCCTGGGGGTGCCGGTGCCGACCCACCCCTTCCCCCGCCTCAACGACACGGCCAAGATGCGCCGCTGGATCAGCTCGACCCGGCTGCTGACCCGAGTGGGCCCGGCGGCCGTGGCCGGGGCCACCGCCTACGGCGCCTGGAGGCTCAGCGGTCGGCGGCCTGGTCCCGCAGCACGTACTTGAGCACCTTGCCGGTGGCGTTGAGGGGCAGGGCCTCGACCACCTCGACCGAGCGCGGCACCTTGTAGTTGGCCATCCGCTCCCGGCACCAGGCGACGAGCTCGCCGGGGTCGACGTCGACCCCCGGCCGGGGGACCACGTAGGCCCGCCCCACCTCGCCCAGCCGGTCGTCGGGCACGCCGATGACCGCCACCTGGCTGACCGCCGGGTGGCTCATCATCATGTTCTCGATCTCGGCGGGGTAGGCGTTGAACCCGCCCACCACGAACATGTCCTTGGTGCGGTCGGTGATGGTGAGGTTGCCGCGGTCGTCGAACACGCCCACGTCGCCGGTGTGCAGCCAGCCGTCGGCGTCGATCGCCTCGGCCGTCGCCGCCGGGTCCCCGTAGTAGCCGGCCATGACCGTGTAGCCGCGCACCACGACCTCGCCCGGCTCGCCCGGGCCGACCTCCTTGCCGTCGCCGTCGACCAGGCGGACCTCCAGCCCGGGGATGGGCCGGCCCGAGGTGCGGGCCACGGTCTCGGGGTCGTCGGTGTGGCGGCACATGGTGGCGATGCCCGTGGACTCGGTGAGGCCATAGCCGGTCACGATCGTGCGGAACGTCAGCTCCGAGCGCATGCGCCGGATCATCTCCACCGGCACGTGGGCCGCGCCCGTGACCGCCAGCCGCAGCGTCGACAGGTCGTAGCGTCCCAGGTCGGGGTGGTCCAGGATCGTCTGGTAGATGGCCGGCGCCCCCGGGAGCATCGTGATGCGCTCCTCGTCGACCCGGGCCATCACGCTCGGCACGTCGAACACCGGGTGGGGGACGATCGTCGCCCCCCGCAGCAGGCAGGCCAGGATCCCGGCGTTGAGCCCGAACGTGTGGAAGAACGGGTTGACGATCAGGTAGCGGTCGCCGGTCTCCAGGCCCACCACGTCGGTCCAGTCGGTGTAGGCCCGGACCGAGGCGCCGTGGCGCAGCATGGCGCCCTTGGGGGCACCGGTGGTGCCTGAGGTGAAGATGATGGTGGCCACGTCGTCGGGAGCGACGCCCGCGGCCCGCTCGGCCACCACCGCCGGGTCGACGGCCGCGCCGGCGGCCAGGAACCGGTCCCACCCGATGGCGCCGGCCGGCACGGGGCCGGACAGCACGACCGTGGTCTCCACCGTGTCCGGGGCCCCCGCCGACGCCAGCAGGGCCACGTAGTCGGTGTCGAGGAAGTCGGTCACCGTCACCAGCAGGCGGGCCTCGGCCGTGCGCAGCACGTGTGCCGCCTCCTGGCCCTTGAACCGGGTGTTCACGGTGACGACCACCGCGCCCGCCCGGAACGCCCCCAGCGCGGCGACCACCCAGCCCGCCGAGTTCGGCGCCCACAGCGCGACCCGGTCACCGGGCTCGACGCCCGCGGCCACGTACGCCCGGGCGGCCTCGTCGGCCGCTGCCGCCAGCTCTGCGAAGGTCAGCCGCCGGTCGCCGTCGACCAGTGCCTCCCGGTCGCCGTGGCGGGCCGCGGCCTGCTCGACGACCGCGGGGAAGGTGCGTGCCTCGTTGTCGGCCATACCTGACAGAGTGTCAGAAAAGGGCGCCCCGCCGCGGCTGCGCTACTTCGTGCGCTTCTTCCGGTGGAGCAGCCCGTCGACCACCAGTGCGGACCCGATGGCCAGCAGCCACGAGTCCTTGGCCAGGGGGGTGCCCTGCTCGGTCGGCTGGATGCTGCCCTCCTCCCGCATGCCGGGCGTCTTCATGTAGAGCCCGCCCAGCAGGCCGGCGAAGGTCGTCAGCGCCGCGCCCGCCACGGCCGTGGGCACCATCGGAGCCAGCAGCATCGTCCCCACGGCGATCTCGCCGGTGGACAGCAGCCTGGTGAAGTCCTCCGGCGGCATGTCCTTGAACTGGGGGTAGGTGCCGGAGGCGAAGCCGTGCAATTGCTGGGCGGTCTCGGCGTCTGCGCCCCGCTTCTGGAGGCCGGCGTTCAGGATGAAGGCACCGGTGACGAGGCGGACGGGGATGTGCCATGCAGCGAAGGCCATGCGCTCACGGTACCCACGCACGGGCGCGGCGGACAGGGGTCACTCGCCGGTCGTGCCGTCCACCCGCTCCCGGATGAGGTCGGCGTGGCCGTTGTGGCGGGCCGTCTCCTCCAGCATGTGCAGCATGACCCAGCGCAGGCTCGGGCGATTGCCCCGGCGCGTCAGGCTGGCCGCCAGGGCCTCCGGGTCGCCCAGCCGGGCGACCGTGGCCCGGCTGCGCTCGCAGGCCTCCCGGTAGAGGTCGAGGACCTCGGCCGGGTCGTCGTCCGGGGCGGTGTGGAACTCCCAGTCGCGGTCCTCGTCCCACGGCGCGCTGGCCCACGGCTCGCGCACCGGCTCGCCGGCCATCGTCTTCTGGAACCAGGAGTCCTCGACCAGCGCCATGTGCTTGACGAGGCCGGCCAGCGTGAGCTCCGAGTTCCCCACCTTCGCGCGCCAGCCGGCGTCGTCGAGCCCGCTGGCCTTGGCCAGCAGCGTGGCCCGCTGGTAGTCGAGGTACTGGCTCAGCATCGTGAGCTCGCCGGCGACGACCTCGGGATCGGTGCGTTCCACGAGGCGCAACCTACGCCGGGCCGGCGGGCGGGGGTGGTCGATTTGGCGTCTCTCACGTCGCCACAGCGATGTGAGAGACGCCAAATCGGGGGTTACTCGTGCAGCAGCGACCTGACGGCGGCGGCGAAGGCGGCCGATCGGTCCCGGTAGTCGCGGTAGCGGTCGAAGCTGGGCGCGGCCGGCGACAGCAGCACGACGCCGTCGGGGCGGGCCCAGGACACCGCCGCCCGCACGGCGTCGGCGAGGTCACCGCCGTCGATCACCGTCGGCCCGCCCGCCAGCGCCACCCGCATCCGCGGCGCCGCCTCCGACGCCATGACGACCGCGGCGGTGGGGGCGGCACGGGCCGCCAGGCCCTCGGCCAGCGGGGCGTAGTCGATGCCGCGGTCCTGGCCGCCGACGAGGACCGCCACCCGGCGGCCGGGGAAGGCGTCGACCGCGGCCAGCGTCGGCAGGACGTTGGTGGACAGCCCGTCGTCGACGCACAGCACCCCGCCCACCGTGGCCACCGGGCACAGCCGGCTCTCCAGTGGCGTGAACCCCGCCGCCGCCGCGGCCAGGGCGGCGTCGTCGCCCGCCCCGGGCACGCCCAGCGCCGCCAGCGCGGCCCGGGCGATGCGGGCGTTGCGGGCGTTGTGCCGTCCGAGCAGGCCCAGGGGTGCCGCCCACGCCGGCAGGGCGTCCGGCCCGTCGGGGGCCGTGACCCACTCGACCCGGGGGCCGAGCAGCGCCCGGTGGTCCCGCAGCAGCGGGCTGTCGCCGTTGGCCACCGTGAGGTCGGCTCCCGGCTGGGAGCACAGGGACAGCTTGTCGGCGTAGTAGGTCTCGGGATCGCCGCGGTGCCAGGGCAGATGGTCGGGGTGCAGCGACGTCACGGCCACCACCGGCGGTGAGGTGGCCACGTCGGTGGCCTGGTAGCTGGACACCTCCACCACCCACCAGTCGGCGTCGGCCGGCGCGCCCGGGGCGTACGGCGGCACGCCCAGGTTGCCGCCGGTCACCACGCGGTAGCCGAGCCCGGCCAGCAGGTGCCCGGCCACCGCCGTGGTCGTGCTCTTGCCCTTGGTGCCGGTCACGCACAGGACCCGGGCGCGGTCGGCCTCGGCCAACCACAGGCCGAGGCCGCCCACCACCGGGGTGCCGCCGGCCGCCAGCGCCTCGACGTCGAGCCGGTAGCGGCTCAGCCCCGGCGTCTTGACCACCGCGTCGCACCGGGCCAGGGCCTCGAGCCCGCCGGCGGCCGTGGCCAGCACCGGCCGGCCGTCCAGCCCGCCCGGGGGCGGGGCGTCGTCCACCAGCACCGGCTCGACCCCGAGCGATGCCAGCTTGGCCGCGTTGGCCCGGCCCTCGACGCCGAGCCCCCACACGCCGACCGTGTGGCCGGCCAGGTCAGACCAGGAGATCGTCGGTCGCGTAGGCATCGGGGACGTGGTGGGTCCCGAGCGGGCGCCGCAGGCGCTCGACAGCCGCGGGGTTGGGCAGGCCGGCGCCCAGCCGCTCGACCAGCGCCCCCAGCACCGGGGAGCCGGCCCGGTCGGGCCGGGGGGCGGCCAGCGCCACCGCGGCCCGGCACTCGTCGACGTCGCCGACGCACTCCCACGGCTTGAGCTCGCCCGACGTCCCGACCAGGTCCTCGAACCGGGGCAGGAGCGTCAGGTCGTCGAGCGGCTCGCGGCCGGCGAACACCTCCCGCAGCGTGGCCGCGTCGAGGAAGGGGGCCAGGATCAGGTCGATGAAGCAGCACTTGTCGCACCGGCCGCACCAGTGGTCGAGGCGCCGGGCCGGGTCGATGTGGAACCCGCGGTTGCAGCTCTGGAAGGTGCGGTGGTAGCCGGTCAGGCCGGCGAACCGCTCGGCGATCCACAGCTCGGTGTAGGGCCGAAGCCGGGAGAAGTAGTCGACCCGGTCGCCGAGCGACGCCGCCAGCACCGCCCGGAAGCCGGCTTCGAAGGCCTCGCCCTTGGACCACTGGTGGTTGACCGTGCGGCCGCCGCCGAGCACCAGGTTGCCGGAGGACGACGACCACTCGTTCGACATGATCACCGCGTCCCGGCCCTCCAGCACGGCCGCGGTCACGGCCACCGCCGAGATGATGCCGGTCACCGGCACGTGGCCGTTGAGGAAGCCGAGCTCCCGGGACCGCAGCACCTGGGGGTCGATCTCCCGCTCGGCCCGCACCACCGGCAGGCCGGTCACCGCCGCCGGGCGCTCGATGGCGGCGAACCGATCGCCCGGCCGGCCCACGACGAACAGGGCGGGGTCGGCCAGCGGGCGGACCAGCTCCAGCGACACGATCGAGTCGATGCCACCGCCGAAGGGGACGAGCGGGCGCCTCCGGCCGCTCCCACCGGTGACGGGCGGCACCGGCGGCACCGGCGGCTCGTCCAGGACGTGGGCCTCGATCCGCAGCCCGGTGAGGTCGAGGCCGTTGCGATGGGCGAACTCGCCCAGCCCGTCCACGTAGAACGTGCGCAGGAAGCCGACCTCGACCGGTCGCAGCGGCGTGTCCGGCAGCTCGACCACCAGCGGGGCCGCGGTCTTGTGGTACGAGACACCGGCCAGCAGGAACAGCAGCCGGGCCGCGGCTGTCGCCGCGGGGTCGTCCCAGCGGTCGCCGGTGGGGAACGTGAACCGCTCGATGAAGTGGCGGTCGCCCAGCGAGTACCGGCACGCCACCCGGCGGGTGGCCGAATCGAGGTCGAACCCCTCGTAGCGGAAGGCGGTCATCGCAGCCGGGCCAGGACCGCGAACCGGCCGCAGGGCCGCTCGGCCCGGTCGCTGAAGAACGGGGTGCCGGGCCCGGTGCCCCCGGGCCAGGACTCGATCCGCTCGGGCGCCACGCCCGCGCCCGTCAGGACGGCCCGGTTGGCGGCCACCAGGTCCATGCGCCAGCGTCGGGGCCCGTCGGGGGCCAGCACCGGCCCCGCCGCGTCGCCGAGGCCGGAGCGGATCGCCTCGGCCACCTCGTCGCCCACCTGGTAGCGGTCGGCGGGGACGGCGGGGCCGATGCCGGCCACCACCCGCCCGGGGACCGCGCCGAGCCCGGCCATGGCCTCGACCGCGGCCTCGACCACCCGGGCGGCGGTGCCCCGCCAGCCGGCGTGGGCCACGCCGAGCACGTGGGCGCCCGGGTCGTAGAGCACCAGCGGCACGCAGTCGGCCGCCAGGGCCGCCAGCCCCAGGCCGGGGGTGGCGGTGACCAGCGCGTCGCAGGCCGGGGCGTCGTCGAGCGTGGTCGTGCCCCGGCCCCGGTCGGCGTCGCCCACCACGGCGACGGCTCGGCCGTGGACCTGGTGGGCGAACAGGCAGTCGGCCAGGTCGAGCCCGAGGGAGGCGGCCGCCCGCCGGCGGTTCTCGGCCACCAGGTCGGGGTCGTCGCCGACCGTCAGCCCCAGGTTGAGGCTGGCGTAGGGGCCGCCCGACACGCCGCCGTCACGGGTGGTGACCACGGCGTCGAGGGGGAGTCCGGCGAAGGTCGCCCACGCGACGGTGGGGGGCGCGGTCGGCGTCATGCGGGCCGCGAGCGTACCTGGAGGGCGCATGGGCCAGACTCGGGTTCATGCGAATCTTCCTGGCCGGGGGAACCGGGGCCGTGGGCCGGCCGGCGCTGGCGGCGCTGATCGCCGCCGGCCACGAGGTGACCGCCGCGGTGCGCAACCCCGAGAAGCGGGCCCAGGTCGAGGCGGCCGGGGCCGTGCCGGTGGTCGTCGACCTGTTCGACCCGGAGGCGGTGGCCGGCGCCGTGGCCGGCCACGAGGCCGTGGTCAACCTGGCCACCAGCGTGCCGCCCCTGGCGGCTGCGGCCCGCCGGTCGGCCTGGGCGGCCCACGACCGCCTGCGCACCGAGGCGTCCGGCCACCTGGTCGACGCGGCGCTGGCCGCCGGCGCGGCGCGCGTCGTGCAGGAGTCGATCGTGTTCGTCTACCCCGACGGCGGGGACCGGTGGCTGGACGCGGCCACCACCGAGGCCGACCCGGCCGCCCTCACGGCCTCCGCGCTGGTGGCCGAGGGCCACGTGGCCCGCTTCACCGCCGCAGGGGGCACGGGCGTCGTGCTCCGCTTCGGCATGTTCTACGGGCCCGGCACCGCCCACTCCACCGCGCTGCTGCGGGCCGCCCGCTGGGGCGTCGCCCTGGTCGCCGGGCCCGCCGACGCCTACACCTCGTCGATCCACGTCGACGACGCCGGGGCCGCGGTGGCGGCCGCCCTCGGCGCGCCGGCCGGCATCTACGACCTGGTCGAGGACGAGCCGGCCACCCGCCGGGAGTACGCCGCCGCGCTGGCCTCGGCCGCGGGCCGGCGCCGGACTCTGCGGGTCCCGGGCCGCCTGGCCCGCTACAGCGGTGCCCAGGGGCAGGTGATGGGCCGGTCCCAGCGGGTGAGCAACCGCCGGTTCCGGGAGGCCACGGGCTGGGCGCCCCGCTGGCGGAACGTCGGCGAGGGGTTCGCAACGCTCGTCCACTAGTTTGAACGACAGTTCAAACGGCGGCGGGGGAGGGAGGGCACATGAGGCTCAGGGAGACGCCCGGGGAGCAGGCGTTCCGCGCCGAGCTGCGGGCCTGGCTCGACACCACGCTGCCGACCCTGCCCGACCCGCCCCCGTTCGAGGACTGGGCGACCAAGCGGGCCTACGACACCGGCTGGCAACGGCGGCTGCACGACGCCGGCTACGCCGGGATCTCCTGGCCGAAGGAGTACGGCGGCCGGGGCGCCACCCCCTCCGAGGAGCTCATCTTCCTGGAGGAGTCCGAGCGGGCGGGAGCCCCCTACGTGGGCTGCAACTTCGTGTCCACGCTGCACGCCGGCCCCACGATCGCCGCCGAGGGCACCCCCGAGCAGCGGGCCCGCTACCTGCCGCCCATCCTGCGGGGCGACAACGTGTGGTGCCAGGGGTTCTCCGAGCCCGAGGCGGGTTCCGACCTCGCCTCGCTTCGCACCCGGGCCGTCCGGGACGGCGACCACTACGTCGTCACCGGCCAGAAGATCTGGACCTCGCACGCCCAGGTGGCCGACTACTGCGAGCTGCTGGCCCGCACCGACCCCGACGCCCCCAAGCACCGGGGCATCACCTGGATGATCATGCCGATGGACTCGCCCGGCATCGACGTGCGGCCCATGCGCACGCTCACCGGCGAGAGCGAGTTCAGCGAGATGTTCCTCGACGAGGTGCGGATCCCGGTCGAGAACGTGGTGGGCGCCGAGAACGACGGGTGGCGGGTCGCCATGGTCACCTTCGGCTTCGAGCGCGGCACCGCGTTCGTGAGCGAGCTGCTCGGGTCGATGCGGCTGCTGGCCGACCTCGTCGAGATCGCCCGCAAGACCCCGCTCGGCGCGGGCACCGCCTGGGACGATGCGAGCATCCGCCGGGAGCTGACCATCGTCGGCGCCGAGCTGGAGGCCGAGTGGGCGCTGACCAAGCGCAACGTGTCCCGGGCCGCCCGCCACGGCAACGCCGGCGTCGGCGGCTCCGTGTTCAAGCTCGCGTACCACGGGACCCGCGAGCGGATGGGGGAGGTGGCGCTGCGGCTGCTGGGCCGGGCCCGCCTGGCGCTCGACGACCCCACCGGGCTCTCCGCCCGCCACGTCGACCACGTCGGCCAGACGCTCTACTCGCTGTCGCTGTCGATCGCCGCCGGCACCGCCCAGATCCA
>DASSUD010000389.1:0-6474 GCA_035707385.1 Acidimicrobiales bacterium | reverse complement strand
CAGCTGGGGGCACGGCCGCTGCGCCGGGCCATCCAGCGCCAGGTCGAGGACCCGGTGTCCGAGAAGCTCCTGCTCAAGGAGGTCCGGGCCGGCGAGATCGTCGTCGTCGACGCCGAGGACGACCCCGAGACCGGCGAGCGGGTCATCGTGTTCCGCTCGGTCGAGGGCTTCGTCCCGCCCGCCATGGAGCTGGCGGAGGCCGCCGGCACGCCGCCTGTCGAGAGCTGACCCGGCACCACCACGATCCCGACGGGGCCGCCTGCGGGCGGCCCCGTTCGCGTGTGCCCGGCCGGTAAGGTCCGCGGTCCCGTGCCGTTCCGTCCCGCCCCCCTCGCCCGCCTCGCCGCCCTCGCCCGGCGGCTGCTGCCGGCCGTGCTCGCCGTCCTGCTGGTCGCGGCGTGCGAGGTGCGCACGACGGTCACGGTGCAGGTCCGCGAGGACGGCTCCGGTGTCGTCGAGGTGGCGGGCGGCCTCGACGAGGACGCCCTGGCCCGCCTGCCGGACCTCGACGACGACGGCGCCTCCGACGCCGCCGACCTCGCGGCCCTGGTCCGCACGGACGACCTGGAGGCCGCCGGCTGGTCGGTGGCGTCCCCCGACACCGACGGCGAGGGGCGGACGTGGATCCGCCTCACCCGCCCGTTCGGCACCCCGGCCGAGGCCGACGCCATCCTGGCCGAGCTGACCGGCCCGGCCGGCGCCCTCCGCGACCTCCACCTGAGCCGCGAGCACGGCTTCGGCCGCACCCGCTACGAGTTCAGCGGCACGGCCGACCTGAGCGCCGGTCTGGAGGCCTTCGGCGACGAGGGCCTGGCGGCCGCCCTCGACGGCGAGCCCCTGGGCGAGGACGCCGCCGCCATCGAGGCCCGCATCGGCCGCCCGCTGGCCGACGCCGTCCTGCTGTCGGTCACGGCCAGCCTGCCGGGCGGTGACACGACCTGGTCGCCCCGCCTGGGCGATCCGCCGGTCGCCATGGAAGCCGACTCGACGGTCCTGGACGCCGGCGTGGTCGCCCTGGTCGCCCTGGCCGCGGTGTGCCTCGTGGCCCTCGTCGTCCTGCTGGCCACCCGGGCCGTCCGGGCGCGCCGGCGGCCCGCTCAGAGCGGCTCGTAGACGATGCTGTCCGGCCCCCGGTACGCCTCGCGATAGGTGGCGTCGAGCGCCGAGGCGGCCGCGGGGTTGCCTGCCAGCCAGTCCCGCTCGACCACCACGGCGTCGACCCCGTACTCGGCCATCAGGTCGTCGGCCCGGTAGTCGGGGTACTGGCGGGCGGCCCCCTCCAGGTCGTTGTACGGCCGGGGGAAAAGGCCCGAATAGCCGTTGACGGTGGTGGCGCCGGCGTCGAGGGCGTCGATCATGTGCTCGACGGTGGGCTGGTACGACGCGGCCTTGCCGTCCTCCGGGAACGGGAGGAAGGCGAGCACCGGGTCGCCGCCGCCCACCACGGGGTTCTCGGCCAGGTAGGTGGCCCAGTCGGGTGTCGAGCGGTCGACGGTGTGGACGGGCGACGGCATGACGCCGGTCTCGACCAGGGCGAGGCCGACGATCGCCGCGCACAGCGCGGCGCCGGCGGCGCCGGGGACGCGGGCCCGGCCCGCCTCGGGTCGCAGCCGGCGCCAGGCCGCGTCCAGGGCGAAGGTGGCCAGGGCCACCGCGAAGACCTGGGCCACCACGCCGGCCCGGAACGGGCTGCGCAGGCTGTCGAAGCCGGGCACCCAGCGCCGCAGGACCTCGTAGGGCCGGAGGCCGAGGAGACGGAAGTTGAGGCCCAGGCTCACGAGCCACGCCAGCACGAGCCCCACGACCAGGAACGTCAGCCGCCGTCGCCGTGGCCCCGACCCCTCGCCGTCGCCCACCGCCCGTCCGGCCACGATCAGCCCGGCGATCCCGAGGGCCACCAGCACGGTGCCGGGGTAGAGCGCCTTGCCGCCGCCGCCGTCGTCGGGCAGGGGCAGGATCCCGCCGAGGGGCGACTCGACGGGGAGCCGCCCGAAGTCGAGGTTGGTGGCGCTCAGGCCCTCGATGGTCTCCTCCGCCCGGCTGTAGCCGGCGGTGATCCGGGCCTGGCTGACGATCATCGGCCCCGCCAGCGCCGCGAACACGGCGGCCATGAGGGCGACGTCGGCGGCCCGCGACCGGCTGAGCCAGTCCCGCCGCACCCAGACCAGCGTCGCCGGCCCGACCACCACCGACGCGAACAGGCCGTAGTAGCCGCAGGTCAGGAAGGCGGCGGCCAGCCACAGGCCGATCTCCGCCGCCGCCCGCCGCCCGCCCTCGGGCGCCCAGCGGATCACGGCGTCCACCAGCAGGAACAGGGGGAACACCATGACGAGTTGCAGCACGCCCAGCTGCACGGCCACGAACGGCAGGGCGACCGCCAGACCGCCGGTCGCGGCCGCGGGGACGGGGGCGGCGCCGAGCGTGCGGGCCAGCCGGTGGGCGGCCAGGCCGTTGGCGACCAGCGCGGCCAGCAGCACGAGGTTCAGGGCCAGCACGGGGTTGCCGGTGACGAGGGCCGGCGCGGCGAACACCAGGCCCGTCAGGGGCTGGGGCTCGGACAGGGCGAACCCGCCCGGCGCCGGGTGGAACAGCGGGGCGTCCCAGTAGTGCCGGAACACGTCGCCGATGGCGTCCTGGTTCCAGCGGAGCGTCCACAGGTTGAACAACGGGACGGTGGACACGGGCTCGGTGCCCCGGGTGATGCCCCCGGGCAGGTGGGCGGCGAGCGGCCACGTGACCACGACGGCGAGGGCGGCGTAGAGCGGGACGAGCACCCGGGCGCGCACGGCCGGCGATGTTACCCGACGGTCACCGCCTGCAAGCCGGGGAGGGTTCCCCGTGACGGAACGCCCTGTCCCCGGGGCCTCTGACTGTCATACCCCCTTCGTAGGGTGCCGGCCGTGGTGCGAACCAGGACGATCTACCGGTGCAGCGAGTGCGGGGCCGACGCCCCCAAGTGGATGGGGTGGTGCACCGCGTGCGAGGCCAGCGGCACGCTTACCGAAGAGCGCGCGGGCCCCACCGGGCCGCCGGGCGCGGTGCTGGCGCCCCCGTCGGTCCCCCGGCGCATCACCGAGGCCGTGGGCGACGCCACGGCGCCGGTGCCGACCGGCGACCCCGAGCTGGACCGGGTGCTGGGCGGGGGGCTGGTGCCCGGGTCGGTCACCGTGGTGGGCGGCGAGCCGGGCATCGGCAAGTCGACGCTGCTGCTCCAGGCCCTGGCGGCGGTGGCGGGCGGCGGGCCGGCGTGCCTCTACGTCACGGCGGAGGAGTCGGCCCGCCAGGTGGCGCTGCGGGCCGAGCGGCTGGGGGTCAGCGCCCCGGCCCTGTGGCTGGTGGCGGAGACGTCGCTGCCCCACATCCTCGGCCACATCGAGGACCTGGCGCCCGCGGTCGTCGTGGTCGATTCGATCCAGACGGTCCACGACCCCGACCTGGGGTCGGCGCCCGGGTCGGTGGGCCAGGTGCGGGGGTGCGCCCAGCGGCTGGTGGCCGAGGCCAAGGCCCGGGGCGTCAGCGTGGTGCTGGTGGGTCACGTCACCAAGGAGGGCGGCCTGGCCGGTCCCCGGGTGCTGGAGCACCTGGTCGACACGGTGCTGTCCTTCGAGGGCGATCGGCACCACGCCCTGCGCATGCTGCGGGCGGTCAAGCACCGGTTCGGCAGCACACACGAGCTGGGCCTGTTCGAGATGGGCGACGCGGGCCTGATCGGGGTCCCCGACCCGAGCGCACTGTTCCTGACCGATCGGCAGCCGGGGGTGCCGGGGTCGGTGGTGGCTCCCGTGCTCGACGGCCAGCGGCCGCTCCTGGTCGAGGTCCAGGCCCTGGTGGTGCCCAGCACGGCACCGGCGCCGCGGCGCACGGCGCAGGGCGTCGACGGGGGCCGGCTCGCGCAGGTGCTGGCCGTGATCGAGCGCCACGCGGGGCTCGACGTGGGCCGGGCCGAGGTCCACGTGGCGGTGGCCGGTGGGGTGCGCGTGCACGAGCCGGGCGCCGACCTGGCCGTGGCCCTGGCCGTGGCGTCGGCCGCCACGGGGCGCCCGGTGCCGCCCGATCTGGTGGCGTGCGGCGAGGTGGGCCTGGGCGGCGAGCTACGCCAGGTCCAGCGCACCGAGCGCCGGCTGGCGGAGGCGGCCAGGCTGGGCTTCGCCCGGGCGGTCGTCCCCCGCTCGGCCCCTGACGCCCCCGCCGGCCTGCTCCTGCACCGTGCCGCGTCGATCACCGACGCCGTGCACCACCAGGCGTTCACGCCGCGGGCGGCCGCGTCATGACTCCCGCCCGCACCTCCACCGCGCGTGCCCGTCCCGGTGGCCGGGCGGCGACCGCCCGGGCCGCCGGTTCCGGTGCCGCTCGGCGTCCGGGAGGGCGCTGGTCGCGGCGGCCGGCAGGCACGGGTGCCGCCGGCGGGCCGACCCCGGGCCGTGGCGGGGGAAGGCGTGCCGTGACGGCGTGGTTGCTTGCGCTACGCAGGGGGACGGCCACTCCGGGTTACCATCTGGCGCGTGGTGATCCGCCCCAGTGCCGAGCTCATGGACGCGCTCGCCGCCGTGGCCCCCGGTACGGGGCTGCGAGAGGGCATCGACCGCATCCTGCAGGCCAACATGGGCGCGCTCATCGTCGTGGGCGATGGGCCCGAGGTGCTCAACATCTGCTCGGGTGGCTTCCTGCTCGACGCGGCCTTCAGCCCGCAACGCCTGTCCGAGCTGGCCAAGATGGACGGGGCGATCATCCTGGCGGCCGACTCCAGCCGCATCGCCCGGGCCAACGTGCACCTGGTGCCGAACCCCAACGTCCCGACGTCCGAGACCGGCACCCGGCACCGCACGGCCGAGCGGGTGGCACGCTCGATCGACGTGCCGGTGATCTCGGTGTCCGAGGACATGTCGATCATCGCCGTGTACGTCGGCGACGAGAAGCACCCCCTGGAGACCATCCCGCGCCTCCTGGTGCGGGCGAACCAGGCCCTGCAGACGCTGGAGCGCTACCGCGACCGGCTCGACGGCGTGACGGCCGCGCTGTCGGCGCTGGAGGTCGAGGACCTGGTGACCGTGCGCGACGTGGTGAACGTCCTGCAGCGCACCGAAATGGTCCGCCGCATCGCCGACGAGATCGCGGGCGACATCGTCCAGCTCGGGGTGGACGGCCGCCTGGTCAACCTCCAGCTCGAGGAGCTCATGGGCGGGGTCGAGGACGACCGGCGCCTGGTGATGCTCGACTACTTCACCCCCGAGACCGAGTGGCGCCTCGACCACGCGATGGACGCGCTCTCGGGCATGAACACCGAGGAGCTGCTCGACGCCAAGGCGGTCGGCTCGACGCTGCACCTGCCGGGCAGCGCGGTCGATCTCGACACCAACGTGCAGCCCCGCGGCTACCGGCTGCTGTCCCGCATCCCGCGGCTGCCCGAGTCGGTGATCGAGCGGATCGTGAACCGCTTCGGCAGTCTGCAGAAGATCATGCGGGCCACGATCGAGGACCTCGACGATGTCACCGGCGTCGGGCAGAGCCGGGCCCGCGCCATCAAGGAAGGGTTGTCCCGGCTGGCCGAGACCAGCATCCTCGACCGCTACTCCTGAGCGCCCGGGCACCCCCACCCGACGAAGATGGGGCCATGCGCATCACACTGCCGTCCGGTACCCCTGCCGAGCTCGCCGTGCCCGACGGCCCGCCCGCGAGGGGCCTGGTGGTCGTGCCCGACATCGGCGGGCTGCGGCCGCTGTTCGACCGGCACGTGGCCCGCCTCTGCGCCGACAACGGCTGGGCGGTGTGCGCCGTCGAGCTGTGGCCGGGCCGGGAGCACCTCACCCTGCCCGAGCGCCTCGGCGCGGGTGGCAGCCTCGACGACGAGAGGGTGCTGGGCGACGCTGTGGCCGCGGCCGAGGCCACGGGCGCGGAACCGGTGGGCGTGCTCGGGTTCTGCATGGGCGGGATGTACGCCCTCAAGGCCACCGCCACCGGGCGCTTCGACCGCGCCGTCTCGTTCTACGGCATGGCCCGGGTGCCCGACATGTGGGCCGGCCCCACCCAGGGCGAGCCGCTGGCGGCGCTGGCGGGAGCGGCCGCCACGCCGGCCCTGGAGCTGGCCGGCACCGCCGACCCCTGGGTGCCCGCCGCCGACCTCGACGCGCTCGAGCAGGCGGGCGTCGAGGTGGTCCGCTACGAGGGCGCCGACCACGGGTTCGCCCATGACCCCGACCGCCCGGCCCACCGCCCGGCCGACGCCGCCGACGCCTGGCGCCGGGCCGTGGCCCACCTCGCCGGTCCTGTAGGTAACTGACAGGACCGGCTCAGCGGGCCCGGCGCTCCAGCTGCTCCCGGTCCGTGATGCGGTACCGGCGCTCGGACTGCTCGATCCACCCCAGCCGGACGAAGCTGGCGATGGCCTTGTTGACCCGCTCCCGGGAGGCGCCGACCATGGCCGCCAGCTCCTCCTGGGTGACCGGGAGCGTGAACTCGTCGGCACCGGCGGCCATC
>DASSUD010000388.1:0-23916 GCA_035707385.1 Acidimicrobiales bacterium | reverse complement strand
TCCGGCATCGGGACGAGGTCGGGATCGACGTGCGGGCGGCCGAGCTCCATGGCGGCGGCGACGGCGAGGACGTCCTGGGAGTTGCTGCGCAGCCCGTCGCCCTGGGTGAGCAGCTCGCCGACGCCGCGCCAGACGCAGAGGGCGACGACGGCGGCGACGGGCAGCCGCCACCAGCCCGCCAGGCGCCGGCCGCGGCCCAGCTCGACCGCGATCAGCAGGAGGATCGGCGCGCCGATCTCGATGTAGCGGCTCGCCGACGGGGTGTCCGGCTGGGGGCCGGCCGAGCGGGAGGCGCCGGTCAGGCCCCAGAACAGCGCGCCGGCAACGAGGAGGCCGGCCAGGCGCGGCGTTCCCCGCCCCCGCGCCACCGCGACGACAGTGCCGACCGCCAGGACGCCGAGCAGGGCCCAGCCCCACGCCGGGCCCAGCACCGCGAGCCCCCCGGCGGCGGCGGCCGCCGCCCGCAGCGCCCACCAGGCCGCGCCCCGCACGCCCGCGGCGGTGAGGCCGCTCTCGCCGTACCCGACGTAGGCGAGGGCGAAGAGCGCCAGCGGAACCGCGGGCACCCACCACCTGCGCCAGCGCCGGCCGGCGGCCAGCTCGACGGCGACGGCGACGGCGAACACCGGCCCGACCGAGAAGCTGGCCGTGGCGACGGTGAGCGCGGCGCAGGCCACCACGTCGGCGGCGGGACGGTCCTGGTCGAGCGCGAGCCAGGCGACCAGGCCGCCCAGCACGGCGACGGTGACCGAGAGCTGGATGCCCCACAGCAGCGTCTGCCATGCCGCGCCGAGGCCGAGGAACACCGCAGCCACGACCGCCGCAGCGGTGCCGCCGACCCGCGCCCGGGCGAGCCGGAACAGCACCCCGGCGGCGGCCACGTGGCCGACGGCGGTGACCAGGCGCACCGGCCACGCGTAGGTGAGACCGACGAGCTCGAACTGGATCCGGTACAGCGCGACCGGGAGCGGCATCAGGTGACCGTTGTGCGGGCTCAGGAGCGTGCCCGGGCCGCCCTCGGCGCGGTGCTGCACCCAGTCCCACTCGTCGAAGAAGAACGTGCGCCCCCGGCCCGCGTACATCAGGAGGACGACGGCTCCGGCCGCGACGACCGCCTGGACACCGATCCCGGCGAGCCGGCCGGCACGGGAGGGTGGCGGCGCGGCCACGGGCGACCCGTGCGGGATGGGCGCTCCCGGCACGTCCGGCCCGTCAGTCGTCGGGGCAGCTGTCGGATTCGAAGCGCCGGTCCTCGCCCGAGCCCTCGAACTGCCCGCACACCTCCTGCTCGCCCGGGAGGCAGCCCGCCGCAGGCCGGTCCACGAGCTGGCCGGGCAGCACCCCGGGGTGGGACGGCGCGGTGGCTTCCGTGACGACGCAGTACGCCTGGCCGTCCGACTCGGACCCCATGCCGACCCAGCACCCCCCGAGGAACGCGGCCACGCCGATCACGACGAGCATCCTGGTGTTGTTCCCCGACTTGCTTGCCACGGCCGGTCATTGTGGTCGACCGGTGAGGCTCCGGCGTGCATGCTCGGGGGATGGACCGCCCACCCGGCCCCGCGGTCGTCGGCGTCGCCGACCACTCGGGCTGGGCCGCCCTGGTCACGGTGGGCGCCGACGAGCGCGGGGTGCGCGTCCTCGATCGGCGAAGGTGCGAGCTGCTCGCCCCCGACCTGCCCCGCCAGCCCTACCACGCCGCCGCGGGCCTCGACCTCGACGCCGCCGAGGACCTGGTCAGCCGGGTCTACGCCGCGGCCGAGGACGGGGCGGTGGCCGCGCTCGCCGTCCTGGCCGGCGACCTCGGCGACAGCCACCGGCCGGTGGCGCTGGTGCTGCGGGGCGAGCGGGCCGTCGTGCCGTCGCTGGCCACCGTCCTGGCGTCGCACGCGCTGATACACGCCGCCGAGGGGGCGCTGTACCGCGCCGCGCTGGGCGAGGCGGCGACCCGGTCCGGCCTCGACGTGTCCCGCCACCCCCCGGGCGAGGCCACCGCCGCAGCGGTGACGGCGCTCGGGACCACCCCCGCCGAGCTGGACCGCCGACTGCGGGACTGGGGCCGGGACGTCGGCCCGCCGTGGCGCAAGGAGCACCGGGACGCGGCGGCTGCCGCCCTCGGCGAGCTGTGCCACCGCGACCCGGGGGCGATCAGTCGTCGTCGGCCGCCCTGAGGGCCGCGCCCACCGCTTCGGGGACCGTCCAGCGGTCGGGGGCGAGGTGGTGCTCCCGGGCCCAGGCCACCGTGAGGGCGTCGCTCCCCGCCGCGGCCAGCAGGTCGGCGCCGATGGCGTCGTGGCAGAGGTAGCGACCGGCCCGCCCGACGGGCCCGCGCCGGTGCCGCCAGCGGGACGCGGCCTCGTGGCCCCGGACCATGCCGGCGACGGTGGCGAACGCCCGGCGCAGGGGGCCGAGCCCGCTGTCGACCTTGCCGACGTCATGGAGCAGGGCGGCGGCCATGACGGGCCGGTCCAGCGGAGCGCCCAGGGCGCTCTCCGTGCGGCGGGCCACCCCGACCGCGTGGCGGCGGTCGGCCCCGCTCATGCGGCGCCACAGGGCCAATTCGGCCGGCAGCAGGGCGCCCGCCACCCACGCCTCGTCGGCGGGTGGCGGGCCGCCGGGACGCAGCGAACCGAGGAAGCGGGTGGCGAGGTGGCGCCAGGTGGCCGTCACGCGGCCGGGCTCACGCGTGCTTGATGCAGAACCTGGTGGCGGGCATGGCCTCCAGCCGGGCCTCGGCGATGGGCTCGCCGCAGCGCTCGCACAGGCCGTAGTCGCCGGCGTCGACCTTGGCCAGCGCCCGGTTGACCTCGTCGAGCTGCTCGTTCAGCTGGTTGAGCAGCGCCTTGTTCTCGCCCTGCTCGGCCGCCACCTGCCCGGAGTCGGCGAAGTTCTCGTCGTAGGCCAGCGATTCGTCGTGCCCGACCGACAGGGCCGAGATCTGCGCCGTGAGGCGGGCGCGCTCCTCTTCCAGCTGTCCGCGCAGGGTGGAGAGCGTCGTCTGATCGGGCATCACCCGAAGGGTACCGGATACGGCGGCCGACAACCCTGGGCGTTGCCGTCAGGACGGTTCGTGGGCGAGCCGTGCCCGGGGGTGGGCCTCCCGGTAGGCGGCGAACAGCCGCTCGGTGGACACCTTCGTGTACACCTGGGTGGTGCTGACCGAGGCGTGCCCCAGCAGCTCCTGGACCGCCCGGATGTCGGCCCCGTGGTCCAGCATGTGGGTGGCGCACGAGTGGCGGAGCACGTGGGGGGTCAGCCGGTCGCCCAGGCCGGCCTCGGTGCCCCACCGCTTGACCACGAGCCACGCCCCCTGCCTGCTGAGGCGCCCGCCCCGGCGGTTGAGGAACACGGCGTCGGCATCGCCCCGGCGGGCCCACCGCTCGGGCACGAGGGCGGGACGACCCCCGGGGGCCAGCCAGTCGCCCAGCGCCGCCAGCGCGTGCCGCCCGACGGGGACGACCCGCTCCTTGGAGCCCTTGCCGAAGGCCCGCAGCAGGGCCGACTCCAGGTCGACGTCGCCGAGGCGGAGCCCTACCAGCTCGGAGATGCGGATGCCGGTGCCGTAGAGCACCTCGAGGATGGCCCGGTCGCGGCGGGCCGCCGGGTCGCCGCCGGGCACGGCGGCCAGCAGGGCGGCCACCTCGTCCTCGGCCAGGGGCTTGGGCAGGCCGGCCGGGACGCGGGGCGTGTCGACGGCGGCCCCGGGATCGGCGCCGTGGCGGCCCTCCCCCGCCAGGAACCGGTGCAGCGACCGGGCGGCCACGACCGCCCGGGCCACGGTCGCCGGCGCCAGGTCGCCGGCCCGCAGATCGGCGATCCAGGCCTCGAAGTCGGCCTCCCCCACCCCCGCCAGGTCGGTGTGCCCCCGGTCGGCCAGCCACCCCCACCAGCGCCGGGCGTCCCGCCGGTAGGCGGCCAGGGTCGATGGGGCGCGACCTTTCTCCGTGGCCAGCCACGACAGCCACTCCTCGACGTCGAGGGGCAAAAGCTCGGTGCCGGCGGCCGGGTCGGCGACGGTGGCCATGCGCCAGCCACGCTACGGCCGGCGGGACCCGCCATACTGGGACCCCGACCGCCGACGAGGAGCCCCGGGTGCCGCTCTACGACTTCCGCTGCCGCGAGTGTGGCGACACGTTCGAGGTCCGCCGGCCGATGGCCGAGTCCGACGCCCCCGCCGAGTGCCCGTCAGGCCACCTCGACACCGTCAAGCTGCTCCCGCTGGTGGCCGTGGCCGGCCGCGCCGGCGCCGAGCGGTCGCCCGCCCCCGCCGGGGGTGGCGGCTGCTGCGGCGGGGCCTGCGGCTGCGGCTAGCGCGTTCTGGCGTTCGGCATTCCGCGGTGGGTCGGTAGCTGCTCCCCCCACTGGCGACCGTCAGTCGGGCTCGACCGCGAACCCCAGCACCCGGAAGTCGCCGTCGAGGCCGAAAACCGCCGCAGCCCGCATCGCCCTCGCCACCACCCCACCGACGCAGTCGGCGTACGACAGCCGCAGGTCGGCGTAGCCCGCCATCAGGTCGAACGCGGCCCCCCGGGTCCGGGCGTCCGAGTCGTGGACCGCAAGTTGGCTGCCCGCGGCGTCGAGCAGCCGCCGGAACGCCAACGCCGCGTCCAGGCCGACGTCGTAGCGCAGGCGCGTGGCGGTTTCCGATACGACGGCATCGCTCGTGACGAGACGGTCTCCGGCCTGGCGGAGGCGTACGAAGTGCTTCGCCACCCGGTCGTGCTGCTGGTCCTTGCGACGCAGCAGCGCGATGAACGCGCCGCTGTCGACGTAGACGACCCTCATCGGGTCGCCGTGCGCTTGTGGCCCTTGGCGACCCCGTAGGCGTAGTGGTCCAACTCACTGGCCAGATCGCTCGGTGCGTCGTCGTCCTCGATCACGCCGACGAATGCCAGGAGCGGGTCGTCCCCGACGATCGGCGGCACGGCCGCCGGCAGATACAGCCTCAGCGCCTCACGTACATGGTCGGCTTCGGAGCGACCCGTCTCGGCAGCGACGCGCTTCAGGGCGTCGTCGAGCTCCTCATCGATGTAGAGCTGCTTACGACGCATATGTAGGAGTATACATCACTCCGTCCGCAGGGCGAGCAGGCCGATCACCGTCTTGGCGTCGGTGATGCGGCCGTCGCGGACCATGGCCCGGGCCTCGGACACCGGGACGCGGGCGAGCACCATGTGCTCCTCCTCGGCGCCCTGGCGGTCGTCGGGGACCTCGGTGAGATCGGTGGCGACGTAGACGGTGATGGCCTCGTCGCTGAACCCCGGCGAGTTGTGGAACGTCACCAGGTGCTCCAGGGCGCCGGCCTGCAGGCCGGCCTCCTCGACCAGCTCCCGCCGGGCGGTCTCCGCGGTCGGCTCGCCGTCGACGTCCCGCAGCCCGGCCGGGATCTCCCACACCTCGGCGTCCAGGGCCGCGCGGTACTGGCGCAGCAGGGTGACCGTGCCGTCGTCGTGCAGGGGGACGACGGCGACCGCCCCCGGGTGGTGGACGACCTCGCGCTCGTGCGATCCGTCCGGGCCCTCGACGACGCGCACCGCCACCGAGATCCGGCGGCCGACCCACGTCACCTGCTCGCTGGCGACGCGGAAGGGCGGGGTGTCCCCGCTCAACCGAGCGACCGGACGGGCTCGGGCTCGTGCACCGGGAACAGGTGCGGCCGCCGGCCCTCGGACCGCTCCAGGGCCGCGCCCACGAACTCGCGGAACAGCGGGGCGGGCCGGTTGGGCCGGCTCTTGAGCTCGGGATGGGCCTGGGTGCCGACCCAGAACGGGTGCCCGGTCAGCTCGATGAACTCGACCAGGCGCCCGTCGGGCGACGCGCCGGAGCACACGAACCCGGAGCCCTCGAACTTGCCCCGGTAGCGGGGGTTGAACTCGTAGCGGTGGCGATGGCGCTCGGAGACCACCGTCTTCCCGTAGGCCTGCGCCGCCTTCGACCCCTCGACCAGCTCGGCGATGTAGGCGCCCAGCCGCATGGTGCCGCCCTTGTCGGTCACGTCCCGCTGGCTGTCCATCAGGTCGATGACGGGATGGGGCGTGGCCGGATCGAACTCGGTCGAGTTGGCCCCGGTGAGGCCCAGCTCGTTGCGGGCGAACTCGACCGTCATGGCCTGCAGGCCGAGGCAGAGCCCGAGGCAGGGCAGCGCGTTGTGCCGGGCGTAGTCGGCGGCCGCGATCTTGCCCTCGAAGCCCCGCTCGCCGAAGCCGCCGGGGATGACGATGCCGTCGAGGTCCCGCAGCCGCCCGTCGGCCAGCAGGCCCTCGACCTCCTCGGCCTGGATCCAGTCGACCTCGACCCGGGCGCCGTGGTGGAAGCCGCCGTGCTTGAGCGCCTCCACGACCGACAGGTAGGCGTCGGGAAGGCTGACGTACTTGCCGATGATGCCGACCCGCACCGACCGGGTGGCCGACTCGACCCGCTCGACCAGCCGCTCCCACTCGGTCAGGTCGGGTGGCCCGGTGTGGATGCCCAGGAGGTCGCAGATGACCTCGTCGAAGCCCTCCTCGTGCAGCACGAGCGGCACCTCGTAGAGGTTGGCGGCGTCGGCGGCGTTGACCACCGCCTCGGTCGGGACGTCGCACAGCCGGGAGATCTTCTGCTTCAGCGAGTCGCTGAGGGGGCGCTCGCTGCGGCACACGATCACGTCGGGCTGGATGCCCCGGGCCCGCAGCTCGGTCACCGAGTGCTGGGTGGGCTTGGTCTTCTGCTCGCCCGCGGGGCCGATGAACGGGACCAGGGTGACATGCACGTAGCACACGTTGGCCCGCCCGGCGTCGAGGCGGAACTGCCGGATGGCCTCCAGGAACGGCAGGATCTCGATGTCGCCGACCGTGCCGCCGATCTCGGTGATCACGACGTCGACGTCGTCGCCCGCCAGGCGGGTGATGCGCCGCTTGATCTCGTCGGTGATGTGTGGGATGACCTGGACGGTCTTGCCCAGGTAGTCGCCGCGGCGCTCGGCGGCCAGCACCGCCGAGTAGATCGAGCCGGTGGTGGCGTTGCTGCCCCGCGACAGGGGCTCGTCGATGAAGCGCTCGTAGTGGCCGAGGTCGAGGTCGGTCTCGCCGCCGTCGTCGGTGACGAAGACCTCGCCGTGCTCGAACGGGTTCATCGTGCCCGGGTCGACGTTGATGTACGGGTCGAGCTTCTGCATCGTGACGCGCAGACCACGCGACTTGAGCAGGCGACCGAGCGACGAGGCGGAGATGCCCTTGCCGAGGGAGCTGGCGACCCCACCCGTGACGAAGATGTGTTTTGTCACGGGATCACAGCGTACCCCGCCCGAGCCCGCCCCGCGCGGATGCTCACGCGATGCTCAGGGCGGTGCGGATGCCGCGCCGCTGGGCCAGGTTGTCGACGGCGTCGGCCACCCGGTCGAGCGGGTAGCGGTCGGTGATCATCGCCCCCAGGTCGAGCCGGCCGGCCCTGGCCAGGGCCAGGAACCGGGGGATGTCCCGCTGGGCGTGCACGCTGCCGAGCAGGCAGCCCACGAGCCGCTTCTCGGTGATGGTGAACCCGACCACCATGGGGATGCTGATGCCCTGGGCCACGGGCGGCGCTCCCACGCACACCACGGTGCCGCCCAGGCGCGCGGTGATGATGCCCTGCTCGATGAGGGCGGCCTGGCCCGCAGCCTCGAAGACGTAGTCCATGCCCACCTTGGTGAGGTCGTAGCAGAAGGCGGTCACCTCGGTCTCGCCCGGGTCGATGGCGTGGGTGGCGCCGAAGCGCAGGGCCGCCTCCCGCCGCTCGGCCACCGGATCGACCGCTACGATCACCGAGGCACCGGCCAGCCGGGCGCCCTGGATCACCGCGATGCCGATGCCCCCGGCCCCGAGCACGGCCACGGTGGCGCCCTCCTCCACCCGGGCGGTGTTGAGCACGGCCCCGACGCCCGTCTGGACGGCGCAGCCGATGACGCAGGCCTCGGCCAGGTCGGTGTCCTCGTCGACCTTGACCACGCCCGCCTCGGGCAGCACGACGTACTCGGCCCAGCCCCCCATGCCCACGCCGCGGAACACCTGCTGGCCGTCCCGGGACAGCGGGCTGGTGCCGTCGGGGCGGGCGTTGAGGAACAGGGCCGCCGAGTACTCGGCGCACAGCGTGGGCTGGGAGCGGGTGCAGTAGTAGCACCGCCCGCAGGCCGGCAGCGGCGTCAGGACCGCCTTGTCGCCCGGCCTGACCTGGGTGACGCCGGGGCCGACGGCCTCGACCGTGCCGGCCGCCTCGTGGCCCAGCACCGTGGGCGTGGGGCCCGGCACGGCCCCCTCCACGATCGACAGGTCGGAGTGGCAGACCCCGCAGTCGCTCACCCTGACCAGTACCTCGCCCGGCCTCGGGTCCTCGATCTCGATCTCCCCGACCTCGAGCCTCCCCCCGGCCTCGAGCACGGCCGCACGCATCCCTCGTCCCATGGGCGCAACCTAACGGCCAGCCGGCGTCAACATCAGGTTGACACAATCGATTGTCAATGTCAGGTTGACAGGCGTGGACATCAGCCTCGATCAGCTCATCGCCGTCGTGGAGCAGACCTCGGACACACCCCTCGACCGCGTCAGCACCGCCGCCCTGCTCCAGAGCCAGATCCAGGCGCTCGGCGACGACCTGCTCGACCACTTCGTCACGCGGGCCCGGCAGGCGGGGCTGTCTTGGGCCCAGATCGGCGAGGCGCTCGGCGTCACCCGCCAGGCCGCCCAGCAGCGGCACGGGGCCACCAACGTCCCCGACCCGGTTCTCGAGGGCCTCAAGGACGCCCGCTTCGCCCGCTTCACCGACCGGGCCCGCAAGGCCGTCATCAGCGCCCACATCGCCGCCCAGAGCCGCCAGCACAACTACGTCGGCACCGAGCACGTGCTGCTGGGGCTCATGGACGACGACTCCAGCGTGGCCAGCGACGCCCTCCGGAAGCTGGGGGTGACGAAGGCCGCCGTCGAGGAGGCCGTCACCGCCCTCGTGCCCGACGGCGGCGCCCCGGTGCACGGCCACATCCCCTTCACCCCCCGGTCCAAGCAGGCCCTGGAGAACGCGCTCGGCGAGGCCCTGGCCATGGGCCACAACTACATCGGCACCGAGCACCTCCTGCTCGGGCTGCACAAGATGACCGACGGCCTCGCCTCGCGCGTCCTGGTGGAGCGGGGCGTGGAGTACGCCCGGCTGCGGGCCGAGATCGTCGCCATCCTGGCCAACATCGTGGCCGGGCGGACGCGCGAGGGCGGCGCAGGAGATCCCTGACCGGCGCTGCACCCGACCGGGGCCTCCCCCGATGACGTCCGGTCCGGGCGGTGGTGTGGTGGCCTGTATCCGCCATCCATCCCGAACGGAGACAGCAGGCCCATGCACCCGACCACCACCCCCACCCGCCGGGCCACCCGGTGGGCGGCCCTCGCCCTGCTCGGCGCCCTCAGCCTGGTCGCCGCGGCGTGCGGCGACGACGACGGCGGCGACGAGGCCGCCGGCGGCGGCGAGGACTTCTGCGAGACGATGGAATCGCTGGACGAGCGCTTCGGCGGCGGCGAGGCCCCGTCCGAGGACGAGGTGACGACCATGCTCCAGGTCATCGGCACGATCGACCCCCCGCCCCAGCTCGAGGACGCCTGGGATGACATCATCGCCGCCCAGGAGTTCACCGACGACCCGGAGAGCGCCACCGCCGAGGAGCGCGAGCGCATCACGACCGCCTTCGAGGACCTCGAGGAGTACATGTCTTCCGAGTGCGGCATCGAGTAGCGGCCGCACTCCGGCGTTCGTTCGTGCCGGCTGCCGACACGAACGAACGCCGGATCGGGCACGTCAGCTCTCGGCCGTGGCCCCGAGGTAGCCGGTGAGGGCCCGCTTGAGCTCGGCCACCACCGGCTCCCGCTCCGCCGGATCCGCCGCCAGCACGAGGGGCAGGATGGCTTTGACGATCTGCACCGTGACTTCGGCGGAGCGGGCCCGGTCCGCCGCCGGCAGGGCGGGCGCCAGCCCGGCGATCAGGTCCTCCACCCGGTCGCACATGGCGGCGTGCAGCGACTCGGTCACCGCCGCCAGCTCGGGCGAGAGGTCTGCCCCTGCCAGCAGCGCCTTGGCCCCGCGGTGGGCGAGGTGGAAGGCCACCAGGGCGTCGACGACCTGGTCGACCACCTGGGGCAGCGGGCGGCGCCCGGGCGCCGGCGACAGCGCCGCCGTGTAGGTCTGGTCCCAGCCGGCCACGTAGCGGGCCGTGAGCGCCTCGGCGATGGCGGCCTTGTTGGGGAAGAACTGGTAGAGCGAGCCCGGGGAGATGCCGGCCTCGGCCGCGATGCGGTTGGTGGTGGCCCCCTCGTAGCCGGCGTCGGCGAAGACCTCCGAGGCGGCGTCGAGGATCGACTCGATGCGGCGCTTGCCTCTCTCCTGCCGGCGGGTGGCCTCCATCGAACCTCCGTGGGCGGCACCGTTGACGAATGCGAGCAAAGGCTCGTATTGTCGGTTTACGAGCGATCGCTCGTAAACACCCTACTGCGAGGAGACCCCCCGTGACCGTCGAGGCACCCCTGCACGGACGGACCGCCGTCGTCACCGGCGCGTCCAGCGGCATCGGGCAGGCCGTCGCCGAGCGGCTCGGCTCGGCCGGCGCCACCGTCCACCTGCTGGGGCGCACCCCCGGCCCCATGGAGCAGAGCCGGGCCCGCATCGAGGAGGCGGGCGGCAAGGCCGAGATCGTCACCCTCGACGTCCGCGACGACGCCGCCCTCAGCGCCGCCGTCGACCGGGCCGTGACCGACACCGGCCGGCTCGACATCATGGTGAACAACGCGGGCACCGGCAACCGGGAGCCGGTCCTCGAGGGCGACCCGGCCATGTGGCGGCAGATGTTCGAGGTCAACGTCATCGCCCTGCTCGTCGGCACCCAGGCGGCCGTGCGGGCCATGCGCCGGGCCGGCCACGGCGGCCACGTCGTCAACATCTCGTCGACCGGCGCCCTGCAGCCCGACAACGGCGTGTACGGCGCCACCAAGGCCACCGTGAACTACCTGACCCGGGCGCTGCGCACCGAACTGGAGGACGATGACATCCGGATCACCTCCATCGCGCCCGGGGTCACCGCCACCAACTTCGCGCGCAACTTCCCCGTCGAGGTCACGCAGGGCATCGTGGCCCTGGCCGGCATGGACGTCGAGGTGCGGCCCGGCGAGCGCCTCCCCGACGAGGCGCTGGCCGGGGCGCAGGCGGCGCTGGAGCACCACATCGCCAAGCCGGCCGACGTCGCCGAGGCCGTGCACTACGTGGTCAGCCTGCCCCTACGGCTCAACATCGCCGACATCGTCGTCCGCCCGGCCCGCCAGCTCGTGTTCTGACGGCGCCCCGGCGGGTCGCCGGCCCCAGCGGTCGGCGGCCCGCAGCGGCGGCACGGCGTCGATCACCCGGCTGAACGACACCCGCTCGCTGGCCAGGTTGAGCAGCGCCACCACCACCAGCACGGCGGTGCGGACACCCGGCGAGCAGCCGATGACCACCCCCAGGCCCAGCGCGGCGCCCAGCACGTTGGCCCCGGCGTCGCCCAGCATCATCCGCTCCGACAGGTCGGCCGTCAGCAGGCCGGCACCCGCCCCCGCCACCAGCGCCACCCCGGCCAGCGACGGCTCGGCGCCCACGGCCGCCACCAGCACCGCGAACAGCACCAGCGTGACCTTGAGCGTCCGGCCCGGCGCCCGGTCCAGCAGGTTGCCGAGGTTGGCGGCCAGGGCCACCAGCGCCCCGTCGGCCAGCACCCGCCCCAGGCTGCCCGGCTCGCGGTAGGACACGACGATCACGCCCACGGCGGCACCGCCGAACAGCTTGGCGGCGCCCGTGGTCAGCCGCCCGCGTGCGAGGGCGCGGAGGTGGCCGCGGAAGCCGCCGCTCTCCCCCACCCCGCCCAGGTCGTCGAGCAGGCCCAGCAGCGCGAAGCCGAGCGATGTCACCGTGGCCAGGCGCAGCCCGGCCACCGCGGCGCCGTCGAGGTCGGTGTCCGCCGCCACCACCGCGGTGACGACGGCGTCGACCGCCAGCGCCACCAGCGCGACCAGGACGCCCACCGCGGTCGGCAACGCGTGCCCGCGGTAGTTCTCCCGCCTGAAGACCGGGGCCCCGAAGGCCGGGGCGGCGAGCACCCACAGCCCGGCGGCCAGGACGGCCCCGCCCACGAAGGCCACGACGACGGTCACGGGGCGACCCCCACCGCCGGCCGGGGCGCGGCCGCCGCCCGCCGCTCACGCCACCGGGCGGCCAGCGCCGGCCAGTCGACCAGCACCAGCGGGACCGTGATGGCCCAGGCCCAGTAGTCGAGGCCCAGCAGCAGCCAGGTCGTCACGTGGAGGAACACGGCCGCCAGGGCGTACCAGACCCGCAGCCACCGCACCCAGATCACCACCGGGAACGACAGCTCCAGGCCGAGGATGAACACCCCCGACGCCCGCGACACCCACACGTTCTCGCCGGCCCACCGGGCCAGGCCCGGCCAGCCGGGCGAGCCGATGCTCGGGCCCCACAGGGCCACGTACCGCATGTTGTCGCCGAAGGCCCACGACGGCCCCGAGCGCCGCAGCTTGTGGTAGCCGGCGAAGAAGTAGACGAGGGCGACGATCACGATCGAGGTCCGGACCGGCCAGCCGTAGCGCCGGCGGGGTACGGCGTCGCCACGGTCGACGTCCACCGGGGCCAGCAGGAACGGCGCCGACGCCCACAGCAGCAGCAGGTCGTTGTGCAGCACCTTGCCCCTGCTACCCCGCAGGCCGGCCAGCACCAGGTAGCAGGCCCAGGCCAGCGCGTACGCCGCCCGCGGATGGCGGCGCAGCACGGCGGCCAGCGCCGCCAGCCCACCGACCACCTGGACGGCCACGAACACCTCGGCCGGCGGCATGCGGTCCAGCCAGCCGAGAAACGGCACCGGGTCCGCCAGCGCCGCCGGGGTGCCGGCCAGCTGGCGGTACGACCCGGCCACGATGCGCACGCCGATCAGCGCGGCCAGGCCCGCGTGCACGAGCACCAACCGGGCGCCGGTCTCCGGCCCCCACAGCGCCTCGTGCAGGGCACGGCGCACCGGCCCGGCGGGCGTGCTCACGCCGCCCCCGGCGGGGCGCAGGAGTGGAACGGCTCCACGTCGTGGTCGGTCGACCAGTGGCCGCCGTCGCCCTCCACCAACCGGGCGTGGTCCCGGGCGATGACGACCTCGACAGTCCCGGGCTCGGCCTCGACCACCGCACCGGCCAGCGCCCGGCACACGGCGTCGCGGCGGGCCTCGGGCGCTCCCGGCAGCTCCGCCATGGGCCACTCGGCGTGCCGGTAGCGCAGCGGCAGCTCCTCCAGGCTGACGATGCGGCGGGCGCCGCCGGCGTCGACCGCCTCCACCACCCACCGGGTCTGGTCGGCGTCCCGGGACAGGCTGAACAGGCGCCAGCCGGTGAGCGGCCAGGCGTCGAAGCCGACCAGGCCCGGTACCAGCACCAGCACGAGCAGGACCGCCACCAGGACCCGGGCCGAGCGCGGCGCCTCGTCGGCCACCGCGGCCGGCTCGGGGCCCGGCTCCGTACGCCCCGGGGCGCTCACGACGCCCCCGACGCCGGGGCCGGGGCCGGCGTCGGCTCCGGCGTGCTCACCGGGCCCCGCTCGCCGGTGCCGTTGGCGTCGGGGCCGGCCCCGCGGATCTCGGCCGCGGGCCGCTCAGCCGCGGGCTCGTCCCGGGTGCCCACCAGGCGCAGCGCCAGCCAGGCGAGCGACACCGCCAGCACGGTCAGCGTCACGCCGCCGACGATGGCGCCCGAGTCGTTGACGACGCTGCCGATCACGCCCGCCACCAGGGCGGCGCTCAGGCCGGCCTGCAGCGTCGGCATCCGCTCCCGGAGCCGGGCCAGCGGGCGGCCCGGGTAGCGGGCCAGGAAGATCAGGAACGCCACCGCCACCGGGATGGCCGCGATCCAGAAGGAGGTCGTGGTGACCCGCAGGTTGGCCAGCAGCTTGCGCTCCATGATCGACAGCAGCGGCTCCAGGCCCTCGTCGCCCACCCGCTCGAACAGGCGGCCCAGGTGGGCGCGCTGGCCCTCGGGCCGGGCCAGGTCGACCAGGCCGAAGGCGGTCACGGCCACGCCGGTGACGAGCAGGCCGATCACGACGGTCCGCAGCCGCACCCGGTAGCCGGTGACGAGCGCGGCGAAGACCAGGATCGTGGGGGTGAAGGCGATGATGCCGCCCACGTCCGAGCCCCACAGCGGCATGCCGATCACCACCAGGACCGCCGCCAGCAGCCCGACGGCCGCGGCCCGGCCCCGGGCGGTCGACCACCGCCCGGCCACGAACGCGGCCAGCAGGCACGAGCTGGCCGCCACCTGCCCGAAGGCGTAGTTGCTGATGCCGTACAGCCGGGAGTTGCCGGTGGGCGAGTAGCCGAACGCGGCGCTGAGGCTGAGGTGGGAACCGGTCATGGCGTCGGCGAGCGGCACCGCCAGCACCAGCGCCAGCACGCCGGCGAGCGCACCGAGGCCCCGACCGCGGCCGAGCAGGGTGGCCACCGCGGCCACGGCCAGGCCGGCCGCCACCAGGAACCCCCAGTAGAAGCCGGCGCCCAGGTCCTCCAGCGGGAAGGCCCGGGCCACGAACGACAGGGGCAGCACCGCCAGGTCGGCCAGCGCCGCGAACGCCAGCACCCCCCGGGCGCGGGGCGCAGCGCCCCGGGCGATCACCACCACGGTGGCGGCGCACAGCATCGCCAGCACCACCACCACGGCCAGCGTGGTGGGCAGCAGCAGGCGCTCCCGGAACCGCGACGCCTCGTTCAAGCTCACCAGGTGCTCGACCCGCTCCGCCAGCGACGCTCCCGACGCCACCACCTCGGCGGGGCGGCCCTCCATCTCCACCGGGCGCGGCACCGCCAGCAGGTCGAGCACGGTGGGGGCCACGTCCACCAGGGTCAGGAAGCCGGCCCGCTGGGTCGACGCCGAGCGCAGGTAGCCGGGCTCCTGGCCCGGCGCCCGCAGCGCCGACACCACCAGGTTGCGGTCCTCGGGCAGGTTGTAGGGCGCCACCAGCATCACGGCGTCACGCTCGGGATCGACCTGCTCGAGCAGTCGGGCCACCAGGCGGTCGCTGTCGGTCAGTGCCTGGCTGCGCAGCTCCTCGTAGCGGGCACGGTCGACGCGGTCGCGGTAGCGCATGGACCGGGCCAGGTCGGAGGCTTCCACCACCACCAGGCCGCGGTCACGGCCCGCCGGGTCCTCCCAGGCGTTCTCGAAGCGCCGCACCACCTGGTCGAGGTCGAGACGCTGGCCGAAGGGCCGGCTGGCGTCCCGGGCCAGCAGGTCGGCGTCCAGCTCGCCGGCCGGGACCACGCCGTCGCCGGTGCTGGCGGCCAGGCCAACCTGCCGCTCGTAGGACGCGCCGACGGTGTCGGTCCCGTCGGCGTTGCCGATCGCCTCGACACCCAGCCCGGCCTCGTCCAGGGTGTCGGTCAGCAGCCCCAGCTCGGCGTCGTAGGGCTGGCGGGCGTTGACCCGCTCCAGGGTCGGCCAGGCCAGGGCGACGTAGCGGCCGTCGGGCTCGACCCCCGTCCGCCGCTCGAAGACGTCGCCCGCCGGCGACCCGCCCGCCTGCTCCCCCAGGGCCAGCTGCTGGCCGTCGACCAGCGGGTCGGACGTGGCCCGGGCCCCGGCGGAGATGGTCAGGTAGGCAGCACCCGGCGTGGCGCGGGGGGACACGCCCCGGGGCGCCATGTCGGCGAGCGCGGAGCCGGCCAGCAGGGCCTCGATGGCCGGCAGGTCGTGGTCGCGCACCTCCGCCCAGGTCAGACCCGGCACCGAGATCAGCAGCACGCGGTCGGCCCCGCCGCCGTCCTGGGCCCCGGCCGGCGTGGCCCCCGCCATCAGCGCGGACAGCGTGGCGACCCCCACCGCCGCCAGCGCCAGGGCGCGCCGCGCCCGGGACGGCACGCGGGTCCCGGCGGCAGGCACGATCGGCAAGTCTACGGACCCGCGCCCCGCGGCCCGGATCATCGCGGTCCCCCGGCCGGGGCCGGCGCCAGCACCTGGAGCACGACGGCCGGCGCCACCACGATCAGCATCGTGAACGGCACCGCCACCGACGAGTCGTTGGCCACCAGGCCCACCGTGGCCAGCACCGCCAGGCCGGCGGCCGCGGCCATCGTCGGGCGGTGCGCCCTCGGCCGCGTGGCCCGGGGCCCGACCCGACCGGCGGCGGCCAGGGCCGCGTAGGCGAGCGCGGCCGCCATGGCCACGCCCACGGTGAGCCACGCCGCCAGCTCGGCCCCGCCCATGCTGGCCCGCCAGCGCCGGCCGAGGCTCCTGCCCAGGGTGTCCCAGCGCCCGGCCAGCACGTGCTCGGCCAGCCGGGCCAGGTGGGTCTGCACGTCGTCGGGACGGGCGGCGTCCAGCAGCGCGAAGCCCAGCAGGACGCCCCCCGTGAGCACCACCAGCAGCCCCGCGTGGCGCCACCGCACCCGGCGGCCGGCCAGGACCAGCCCGGTGACGCCGAACGCCGGGACCATGGCCAGCACCCCGCCCACGTCGGCGCCGAGCATCGGCAGGCCCTCCACCACCACCACCCCGGCCAGCAGGCCGAGGGCGGGCGCCAGCCCCCGCCGGCCCCAGCGGTCGACGACGAGGGCGGCGAGCACGATGGTGGCCGCGCCGAACAGGGCGAAGGCGAGGTTGCCGAGCCCCGTGAACCGGCCAGCCACCGCCACCGAGTAGCCGAAGGTGGTGTTGAGCTGGAGCGGGGCGCCGATCAGGATGTCGACCACGACGAGGGCCACGATGGCGCCCACGGCCACCAGCGCACCCGTTCCGGGGCGCCGACGGTCTGCGAGCGTGGCCACGGCGGCCACCACCACCGCCACCAGCACCACGAGCACCGCCTGGGGCAGCAGGCGGGCCCGCACCGCGCCCACCTGGCCCACCAGGAAGGTGGCGGGCACCACGCCCAGCGCCGCGTAGGCCGCCGGCTCCAGCAGCCGCCGCAGCCGGGGGCCCAGCCGGTCCCGTAGGACGGTGGCCAGGGTGAGCAGCGCCAGGCCCACCACGATGCCGGTGACGGCGAGCGGCAGGGTGGCGTCCCGGAAGGCGGCTGCGTCCGCGGCCTCGGCCAGCCGGCCGACCCTGTCCCCGGGCCCGCCGGCGTCGCCGACACCGAAGCTCCGCCCCTCCATCCCCTCCGGTGCCTCCTCGCCCAGCAGCGCCAGGACCGTGGGTGCGACGTCGGCCAACTGGACGTAGCCGTCGCGCCGGGTGGTGGCCGACTGGAGCAGCCCGCCGTCGACACCCGGGGCGCGCAGCGCCACCATCCCGAGCGTCGGCGACGCCCCCGGGGCGACCGGCGACAGCACGATCACCGCGTCCCGGGCCGGGTCGACCCGCTCCAGCAGGTCGCCCAGCAGCCGGTCCGCCGCCACGAGGGCATCGTCACGCAACGCCGCCCGCTGGCCGTCGTCGGCCAGTGTCTCGTAGGCAGCCACCCGGCTGAGGTCCGATGCCTCGACCACCACCACGGTGCGGTCGGCCCCGTCCCAGGCCTCGTCGAACGCGCCCGTCACCCGGCCGCGGTCGAGCCGCCGGCCGAACGGGGCCGCGGGGTCGTCGGTCAGCAGCGACCGGCTCACGGTGCCCCCCGGCACGATCCCGTCCGAGTCCATGAGCATCGTGGCCGCGCCCCGGGCGTAGGCCCCCTCGGGCGTGAGGTCGTCGCCCACGAAGCCCTCCACGGCGTCGGCGTTGGCCACCACCGCCCGGTCGACCCCCGCCGCCGCCAGCCGGTCGCCCAGGGACCCCACCTCGGCCCCGAAGGACGACTCGTCGTTGACGTCGGTGGCGGGCCCGATGCCGAGGTAGGCCACGCCCTCGGGCACCGCGCCGAGCCGCCGTTCGAGCAGCTCGGCGGCGGGCACCCCACCGTAGGTCTCGTCCGGATCGACCGCCACCGCGGTGTCGACAAGCGGCGCCAGCGCCCGGGTCCCGGCCCCGAGGGTCAGGTAGGCGTCGGTCGTCGTGGCGGCCCGGCGCCCGATGCGGGTGGCCATGTCGGCCACCGCCGCGCTCCCCACGAACTCGTCGAGGTGGGGCAGGTCGGCGGCGGCCACGCCGTCCCAGTCGAGCCCGGGCAGCGACACCAGCAGCACGCGCTCGACCGGCTCCGCCTCCAGGCCGGCCGGCGCCGATCCGCAGCCGGCCACGGCCACGGCGCCCACCGCCCCGGCCACGAGCCCGGCGAGCACCCGGCGGCCGCCGCTCACCCCAGGCCCCCCGCCACCGGCTCGGCCCGGGGCACGCTCTGGCGGGTGGTCAGTGCCGCGCGGACGCCGAGCACCCGGTAGCCGCCCAGCACCAGGGCGGCGCCGGCCAGGCCGGTCCCGGCCACCACGGCGATGTCCGCCACCCGACCCGGGTCGTCGCCCAGCAGCGCCCCGCCGGCCGCCCACACGGCCAGGCCGGCCGCGACCGACACGGCCACCACCCGCCCGAGGGCGGCCGGCCACAGCGAGGTCCGGGTCCGGCGGGCCAGGCCCACGCCCAGCACCGCCACCCCGACCGCGTACGACAGCGAGTGGGCCAGCCCCAGAACCGCGATCCGGGCGGCACCGTCCGTCGTCAACGCCCCGACCGCCATGACGGCCACGCCCGTGACCGCGGCGCCGAGCGACACGACACCCGGGGTCCGGCTGTCGCCCAGCGCGTAGTACCCCCGGGCCAGCAGCAGGAACCCGCAGTACGGCAGCAGCCCGACCGCCAGCCCGGCCACGGCCGCGGCCAGCAGGTCCGCGCCCCGGCCGCCGGTCTCGCCGAAGGGCACGATCCGCATGGCCGGCCGGGACAGCGCCACCATGCCCGCGGTCACCGGCACGATCAGCAGTGCCATGCGCTCCAGCGCCCAGCGCAGCGACCGGCCGACCCGCTCGACCCCGTACTCGCGGGCCTCGGTCACCATCTCGGGCAGGATCGCCGTGTGGATGGGCTGGGCCAGCACGGCGTAGGGGGCGAGGAAGATCACCCAGCCCACCTGGTAGGCGACCACGCCGCCCTCGACCGCCGAGCCGGCCACGATGGCCGCCCCCAGCAGCAGCCCCGCCCCGGTGTGGAGCACCACGCCCCAGCCCGAGTGGCGCAGCACCGCCGGCACCCGGTCGTCGCCCCGGGGGTCCCGGGGCCGGAGCCGGAACCCCGAGCGCCCGCACGCCACCAGCAGGATCCCCACGAACGCCACCACCCCGCCGGTGCCCGCCGCCACCAGCAGCAGGCGCTCACCCAGCGACAGGGCGAGGCCGGGGTCCTCCCCGGCCACCACCCGGAACACCGCCAGGCACGCCACCATGACCACCGTGTTCCCGATGGGCGCCGCCGCGGTCACCGCGAACCGCCGGCGGGCATAGAGCACGGCGGTCGCCACGGTCCCCGCCGCGTACAGCAGCACCTGGGGGACGAAGAAGATCAGCAGCCAGGCGACGAGGTCGCGCAGGTCGGCCGCCACGGTGGCGGGGACGCCGAGCGTGAGCAGCCGGGCCAGGAGCGGCGCCGCCACGATCCCGACCAGGGACACGACGCCGAGGGCGGCCAGGGCCACGGCCAGCACCCCGCCGGCCACGTCCTCCGCGCCGCGCCGGTCGCCCCGGTCCAGCATCTCCACGAAGGCCGGCACCAGCACCGCCGACAGCGCCCCCGCCGCCAGCAGCTCGAACAGGACGTTCGAGACCGAGTTGGCCGTCTGGAAGGCGTTGGCCAGCCACGTGGGGCCGAGCACCGCCGCCACCACCAGCACCCGGACCATGCCGAGGACCCGCGACACCGCGGTGATGGCGCCCATGCCCGCCGCCGCCCTCGTGGTGGCTCCCCCGCCCGGGCCGGGGGCCGCCGATGCCGTCACGCCACCGGTTCGCTCGACTTGCCCGCTCACCCGTCGCCCGCCGCCGGGGGCACCAGGCGGCTGGAGCCGTCGCCCGTGCCGTAGTGGCCGATCACCGGGTCGCCGGGGATGGCGTCCACCGTGGCCAGCACCGTCGCCACCCGGCCGGACACCCGGTCCAGCGCGTCGACGGTCGACAGCCGCTCGGACAGCGTGTCGTCGTCGCGCACGATCCGCACGAGCAGCGCCGGGGCGTCCTCGTCCTCCTCGTCGCGGACCTCCTCGGGCTGGACCGCCACCACCGGGACCGGCCCCTCGACCGTCAGCTCCGTCAGCATCGGCTGCAGCACCTGCGACGCCGGGACCTGGGCCCCCGGCCCGTCGACGACCACGATCCTCAGGCCCGACGCCGGCAGCCGGACCACGTCGCCCTCCGCGCCTTCGGGCAGCTGGTACTGGACGAACCCGCCCTCGCGCAGCCGCGACAGCAGGGGCGGCTCGGCCGGCGCCGGCTGCTCGGCCTCGGACGCCTCGTCCCCCACGTCGGCCGCCCCGAACGCCACGTCGGCCAGCTGGCGGGCCAGGCTCCGCTCGAGGCGCTCGGCGTCGTCGGTCGACTGCTGCAGCGCGGTCGACAGGTCCTCGACCTCGGCGTCGTCGTCGAGCGCCAGCCGGTCGGTCAGCCACCACACGCCCACCAGATCGGCGTCGGCCTGGACCAGCGACGAGGTCACGCCCTCGACCAGCTCCTCGTCCACACCCCGGGTCGACACCACCAGCACCGCGTCGCCCTCGAGCTGGCCCTGGTACAGGCGCTCCCCCAGCTGGGCCTGCAGCTCGTCGGACTCGTCGCTGAACCGGTCGAGCTCGCCCTGGAGCTCGCCGTTGCGGACCCGGGCGCGGTCGAGGCTCTCCTCCAGCCCCGAGAGCTGGTCCTTCAACGCCTCCTCCAGCGCGTCGTCCAGGAACGTGGTGCCGAGCACGAGGCCGACGCCGAGCGCGAGCAGCACGGCGGTGAGCGAGACGACGTGGAAGCGGAAGTTGATCATCAAGCGGAGAGGAGTGAGCGCCAGAAGGCCCGGAGCACGAGCCGCACCGGCTCGGACAGCATCAGGGCCACGGCGAGCGTGAACACCGCCGCCAGGATCATCCACACGAGATCGCTGGTGCGAACCGAGCTGCGGTAGAGCCTGCTCACGCCCTTGGCGTCGACCAGCTTGCCACCCACCTTCATGCGCACCAGGAACGTGGACGCCATGCCGGCCCGCCCCTTGTCGAGGAACTCGACCATCGAGTTGTGGGTGCCGACCGCCACCAGCAGCTCGGCGCCCTCCTGGTAGGCCAGCAGCATGGCCACGTCCTCGCTGGTGCCGGGGGCGGAGAACACCGTGTGGTCGAGCCCCAGGTCGGCGAGCCGCTTGGCGCCCGGCGCCCGGCCATCGGTGTAGCCGTGCACGATCAGCTGGGCCCCGCACCGCAGCGCCGTCTCCGACACCGAGTCGAAGTCGCCGATGATGATGTCGGGGACGGTCCCCAGCTCGAGCAGTGCGTCGGCCCCGCCGTCCACGCCGATCGTCACCGGCCGCACGTCCCGCAGGTAGCCGGACTGGGTGAGCAGCGACAGGTCCTCGCGGTAGTCGATGCCCCGCACGACGATGAGCACCTGGCGGCCGGCCATGTCGACCCGCAGGTCGGGGGCGTCGAGGTCGCCGGTGAGCAGCTCGATCTCCTGGTGGACGTACTCCACCGTGTTGACCGCGAACCGCTCGAGCTCGGGGCCCATGTTGGCCCGGGCGATGTCGATGGCGGCGTCGACCGTCTCGACGGTCTGGCGGGTGCCGGTCGCCACCAGCTCGGTCCCGACCAGCAGCCGGTCGCCGTCCACGGTCACCGGGCTGCCCTCGTGGATGCTGTCCATGACGCCGGGCCCGACGTCGTCGAGCAGCGGGATGCCGGCCTGGCACAGCAAGAGCGGGCCGAGGTTCGGGTAGCGGCCGCTGATGGAGGCGGCGGCGTTGACCACGGCCACCGGCCCGGCGTCGATCAGCGTCTCGGCCGCCACCCGGTCGAGGTCCTCGTGGTGGATGACCGCGATGTCGCCCGGCTGGAGCCGCTGGGCCAGCCGCTTGGTGCGGCGGTCGATGCGGGCCACCCCCGTCACCGGGCCGGTGACCCCGGCCTGGCGGCGCCGGCGCGGGACGCGGCCGGCGCGGCGGGGCGGGCGCGCCTCGTCGAGCGGGCCGCCGTCGGGCCGGTCGTCGAGCGGGGCGGCCACTCAACGCCCCCGGTCGCCGGCCGCGGCGGCCAGCAGGTCGGCGGCGTGGGTGCGGGCGGCGTCGCTGTCGGGCTGCCCCGACAGCATGCGGGACAGCTCGACGACCCGCTCGTCCGCGTCGAGCAGGCCGACCCGGGACACGGTGGCGTCGTCGTCGCTCTCCTTGGCCACCCGCACCTGGGCGTCGGCGTAGGCGGCCACCTGGGGCAGGTGGGTGACGACCAGGACCTGGTGCCGGTCGGCCAGGCGCGCCAGCGAGCGGCCCACGGCCAGCGCCGCGGACCCGCCGATGCCGGCGTCGACCTCGTCGAACACCAGGGTGGGGGGCGCACCGGTCAGCACCAGCCGCAAGGCGAGCATGGTCCGCGCCAGCTCGCCACCCGAAGCCACCTTGGCAAGCGGCAGCGGCGGGGTCCCGGGGTTGGCGGCCAGCAGGATGGCGACGTCGTCGCCGGGGTCGTCACCCGACACCTCCACGACGACCCGGGCCTTGGGCATGGCCAGGGCGGCCAGGTTGACCTGGATCCGCTCGGCCAGCCCGGGCGCCGCGGCCCGGCGGGCGCCCGCCACCGACGCGGCCGCGGCCGCCTCGACCTTGCCGGCCTCGACGAGGGCGGTGTCGAGCTCGGCGGCCCGGCGGTCGTGGTCCTCGAGCTCGGCCAGCCGGGCCCGCAGGCGGTCGGCCTCGGCGATGACGTCGGCCAGCGTGTCGCCGTACTTGCGGCGCAGGTCGCGCAGCAGCTGGCGGCGTTCCCGCACCAGCTCCAGGCGCTCGGGGTCCTCGTCGATGCCCTCCCCCGCAGCCCGCAGATCGGCCGCCACGTCGGTGAGCTCGGCTGCCACCGCCCGCAGCCGGTCCTCGACCCCGCGGAACGGGCCGCGCCCGGACACGGCGGCCACCGCCGCGCCCACCGCGTCCGCCGCCGAGGCCGCCCCGGCGCCGACGTCGGCGCCGTCGCCGCCGCTGAGGGCCGCCACCGCCAGCGCCGCCGCCTCGCGGTGGGCGGCGGCGTCGGCCAGGGTGTCCTCCTCGGCCTCCAGGCGCTCGTCCTCGTCGGGGCCGTCCAGCGCGGCCGCGTCCAGCTCCGCCACCTGGTAGCGGACCAGGTCGAGCTCGCGGGCCCGGGCCCGCTCGTCGCCGCCGAGGGCGGTCAGCTTGTCCACGATGAGCTGCACGTCGTAGCGGGCCGCCCGCAGCGGCCCCAGGTCGACGTCGCCGAAGCGGTCGAGCGCCTCCCGCTGGGCGGCGGCGTGCAGCAGCGACTGGTGGGCGTGCTGGCCGTGGAGGTCGACGAGGGCCTCGCCCAGCGCCGCCAGCTCGCCCGCGGTGGCCAGCCGCCCGTCGATGTAGGCGCGGCTGCGACCCGAGCGGGGCACGGCCCGGGCCACCACCACCTCGCCTGGCTCGTCGTCGTCACCCTCGGCGGGGCGCACGAAGCGCCCCTCGACCCACGCCTCGTCCGCCCCCGTGCGCACCAGCAGCGGGTCGGCCCGGCCCCCGACGAGCAGCTCGATGGCGTCCACGACCATGGTCTTGCCCGCGCCGGTCTCGCCGGTCACGGCGGTCATGCCCGGTCCGAGGACCAGGCGCAGCTCGGCGATGACGCCGAGGTCGCGCACGGCCAGCTCCACCAGTGCCGCGCTCACCGGTCGCTCAACCCGAACTTGGCCTTCAGGATGCGCAGGAAGTCCCGCGGCCCGAAGGTGACGAACCGGGCGGACAGCGACGCCGCGGTGCAGGTCACCGCGTCACCCCGGCGAAGCGTGCCGAGGTTGTGCCCGTCGACCGACAGCGTGGCCGAGCG
>DASSUD010000387.1:0-5230 GCA_035707385.1 Acidimicrobiales bacterium | reverse complement strand
TCGGGCGCGGGCGCCGGCGCCGGTGCCGGTGCCGGGTTCGGCGCGGGGGCAGGGGCCGGGTCGGGTGCGGGGCCGGGCGCCGGTGCCGGTGCCGGGGCCGGGCGGGGGGCAGGGGCCAGGCCGTTGTCGTCGAAGCCCGAGCCGCCGGGGGCGGGGTCGACGTCCTCGAAGTCCCGGAACACGCCGGGGTCCATGCCGGTCTCCCCCAGGGTGGCCCCGTCGGCGCCGGGGGCCGCCTCGTAGTCGCCGTTCTCGTAGGCCTCGGCCAGGCCCAGCACCACCCGCACGTACTCGTCGGTGTGGTTGTAGCGCCGCACGGCCCGGGCGAGCTGGCCGGGCTCGGTCAGGTCGACCTCACCGGCGCAGAGGTACACGCCGGCACCCCAGGCCGCGTCGAAGATGTTGTTGGGGTCCCGCCGGTCGTCGCCGTTGCCGTCGACGCCCACGTTGGCCCAGGTGGACGGGATGAACTGCATGGGTCCCACGGCCCGGTCGAACACGGTGTCGCCGTCGAGGCCGCCCCGGTCGGTGTCCCGGATCAGGGCGATGCCGGGCCGCCCGTCGAGGGCGATGCCCCGGATGGGCCGCGTGCCGTAGCCGTCGGGCCGCAGCATGGCGCCGCCGAAGCGGCCGTGGTCCGACTCGACCCGCCCGATGGCGGCCAGGACCGACCAGGGCACACCGCACTCCGGGTCCTCGACGGCGGTGAGCTCGGCCCCGTCCTCGTACGCCGCCAGCGCGACCTCGGGGATCCCCGTGCCGCCGAGCCCGTCCGCGATCTCCTCGTCGGAGAAGAACTCCGGGTCGGGGGCGAACCCCGCCTTGACCACGTCGTCGGGCAGGGGCTCGTCGATGGCCAGGCCGTCGAAGTCGACATCCCGGGGGAGGGCTGCTCCGGTGGCGCGGCCCACGTCCCACCAGGACGTGCCGGACGACAGCGAGCCCATGCCGGCGCCCGCCCCCAGCGGCACCGCGGCCACCGCCGCGGCCGTGACCAGCGCCCAGCGGCCCCACCGCCGCCGGCCCCGGCGGTCGCCGGACGACACTCCGGTCTCGCGCCGCGCGTGCTCTCTCCACCATCTAACGTGCATCTCGTTGCTCCCTCGGACAGCCACGAGCCATTCGGGATGGTCCGGTCCGGTGGATGTGGCAGGCCTGGGGCGGGGGAGCAGGGGAATACGACGCTGGTGAACGATGCGATCCGTTCGTCACACGATCGGCTGTTGACAAGAATCCAGGCCGTCACTTAGCTTCCGCTCATGTGACGGCCGTCACGAGCGACGCCGGCTGTGGGGCGGGTCGTGCCAAGAGGGAGGGACCTTTTCGTGGCTTCGACAGGCATGCGTGGACGGTGGATCAGGGCGACTGCGGCAGCGCTGGCTCTGACCCTGGTGGTGACCGCCTGCGGTGGCGGTGGGGACGACGGTGGCGACAGCGGCTCGGGTGACACCGATGCCGGCGAGCCGACGCCGGGCGGCAAGGTGATCTACGGCCTCGAGGCCGAGACCGCCGACGGGTGGTGCCTCCCCGAGGCCCAGCTCGCCATCTCGGGCATCCAGGTGGCACGCACGATCTACGACACGCTCACCCGGCCCAACGCCGACGGCGAGTACGAGCCGTGGCTGGCCTCCGCGGTCGAGCCGAACGAGGACTTCACCCAGTGGACCATCACGGTCCGCGACGGCGTGACCTTCCACGACGGCACCCCGCTCGACGCCACCGTGGTGAAGAACAACCTCGACGCCTACCGGGGCGCCTACCCCGGCCGGAGCCCGCAGCTGTTCATTTTCACCTTCTCCAACATCGCCTCGGTCGACCTGGTCGACCCGATGACGGTGCGGGTCACCACGAAGGTCCCGTGGACGGCGTTCGACGCCTACCTCTACGGCAGCGGCCGGGTCGGCATGATGGCCCAGGCCCAGCTCGACGACGCCACCAGCTGCGCCGACAACCTGATCGGCACCGGGCCGTTCGTGTTCGAGGAGTGGGTGCCGAACCAGAAGTTCGTGGCCACCAAGAACCCCGACTACTGGGCCACCGATGCCGAGGGCCGCCAACTGCCGTACCTCGACGAGATCGAGTACCGGCCGATCGTCGAGGTGGCCCAGCGGGTCAACGCGCTCGACTCGGGCGACATCAGCGCCATGCACACCAGCGACCCGGCGACGATCGCCGACCTCCGGGGCCAGGCCGAGGCGGGGGAGATCAGCCTGACCGAGTCGATCGAGTTCGGCGAGGTCAGCTACGTGATGCTGAACGCCTCCAAGCCGCCGTTCGACAACCTCAAGGCCCGCCAGGCCCTGGCCGCCGCCTTCAACTTCGACGACTACAACGCCATCCGGGGCAAGGGCATCCTCACCCGGGCCACCGGCCCGTTCGCCCCCGGCAACGTCGGCAACCTCGAGGAGACGGACCTGCCCAGCTACGACGTCGACGAGGCCAAGCGCCTGGTCGCCGAGTACGAGCAGGAGACCGGGCAGGCGCTCCGGTTCAGCTACACGACGACCCAGGCCGAGTCGACGGTGGCCGACGCCCAGTTCTGGCAGCAGGCGGCCGAGGACGCCGGCATAGAGGTGGAGATCGTGACGGTCGACCAGTCGACCCAGATCGACGCCGCCCTCGCCGGTGACTTCCAGGCCATCGCCTGGCGGAACCACCCCGGCGGCGACCCCGACGAGCAGTTCGTGTGGTGGCAGTCGGCGTCCCCGGTCAACTTCGGCCGCTTCAACAACCCGCAGGTCGACCAGCTGCTCAACGACGGCCGCTCCAACCCCGACCAGGAGGCCCGGGTCGGCATCTACGAGGACCTGAACCGCCTGTTCGGCGAGGAGATCTACAACATCTGGAACTACTACACGATCTGGTCCGTGGCGACCGCGACCGACGTGCACGGCGTGCGGGGCGAGGGGCCGACGAGCGCCGACCCGTTCCCCGGTCTGGCCGTGGGCATCCCGCCGGCGTACATGTGGGTCGAGCAGTAGCGGGGGTCTGACGTGCCGGTCCTGCTCCGCCGCTTCCTCCATCTGGTGGTGGTGCTGTTCTGCGTCACGCTGTTCGTGGCCCTGCTGACCAGCATGCTCCCGGGCGACCCGGTCGTCGCCATCGCCGGGTTCGCCCCGGAGGAGCAGAAGGAGGAGATCCGCCAGCAGCTAGGCCTCGACGATCCGATTCCGGTCCAGTACGGGCGGTGGGTCTCCGACTTCGTGAGAGGCGACCTGGGCAGCTACTGGACCGTGACCGGCGACCGGCCGGTCGTCGACCGGGTGAAGGACGCCCTGCCGGTGTCGATCCAGCTCATGGTGTACGCCCAGGTGCTGGCGCTGGTGTTCGCCATCCCGTTCGGGGTGGCGACCGCCTACCGGGCGGGCTCGCGCTTCGACCGGGGGAGCAACGCCACCGCCTTCGGGCTGCTGGCCATACCCAACTTCGCCCTGGCGCTGGTGCTCGCCTACTACGTCGGGGTGCAACTCGGGTGGTTACCGGTGAGCGGCTACATCGCGCCCAGCGAGGACTTCCTCGAGCACCTGCGGCGCATGGCCTTGCCGGCCATCTCCCTGGCGGTCGGGCAGATCGCCGTCTACATGCGCCTGCTGCGCAGCGACATGATCGCCACGCTGCAGGAGGACTTCATCACCATGGCCAAGTCGAAGGGGGTGTCGCCCCGCCGGGTGCTGTGGCGGCACGCCCTGCGGCCCTCGAGCCTCACGCTGCTGACCGTGGCCGGGCTCAACGTCGGCACGCTGATCGGCTCGGCCGTGGTGATCGAGGTCATCTTCTCGCTGCCGGGCATCGGCAGCTTGCTTTTCGAGGCGATCAACGCCCGGCAGTACATCGCCTTCCAGAGCCTGGTGGCCATCATCGCCGTGGGCTACGTCGTGCTGAACTTCCTGGTGGACGTGCTCTACGCCGTGCTCGACCCGAGGATCCGCCATGCCCGAACATGACCTCGACACCCCGGAGATGCCGTCGCTGACGCCCATCTCCACCATGGAGCCGGTCGACCTGGTGCGGGCCGGCGGCGGCGAGCCGCTGGCCGGGCGCCGGGCCCGCCAGGGGCGCATGGGCGTGATGGGCTGGCTCGCGATCTCGTGGCTGGCGCTGGTCGTGCTGCTGGCGCTGCTGGCCCCGATCCTGCCCATCGACGACCCCAACGAGGTGACGGCGTCGATCGCCCGCCAGCCACCGGGCACCGACGGCCACATCCTCGGCGGCGACGGGCTCGGCCGCGACATGCTCAGCCGGCTGATCTGGGGCGGCCGGGCCTCGCTGCTCATCGGCACGATGTCGGTGCTGCTCGGCCTGGTGCTCGGGGGGCTGCTGGGCCTGGTGGCCGGCTACTTCCGGGGCCGCGCCGACACCGTCCTGACCGGCGGCTTCGACGTCCTGCTGTCGTTCCCGCAGCTCATCCTGGCCCTGACGCTGGTGACGGTGTTCGCCTCGGGCGAGGGGATCAGCGCCAGCCGGCGCATGGTGGTGCTCATCCTGGCCCTGGGGGTGGTGTCGATCCCGGTGCTGGGCCGCATCACCCGGGCCAACACCCTCAGCTGGACCCAACGCGAGTTCGTGCTGGCGTCCCGCGCCCTCGGGGCCAAGCAGCGGGAGATCATGTTCCGGGAGGTGCTGCCCAACGTGCTGCCCGCCATGTTCTCCATCGCGCTGCTGGGGGTGGCCGTGGTCATCGTGGCCGAGGGCGGGCTCAGCCTGCTCGGCGTGGGCACCCAGCTGCCCCGGCCCTCGTGGGGCAACATCATCGCCGAGGGCCGCAGCGAGCTGCGGGACTCGCCGCACATCGTGATCGAGCCGACGATCGTCATCTTCCTCACCGTGTTCGCCCTCAACTACCTGGGCGACGTGGTCCGCGCCCGGTTCGACGTGCGGGAGAGCGCCCTGTGATCCGCAGTCGCAGCCGCCGCCATGTGGCCCACACCGCCGCCGACTACCACCAGGCCGGCACCCGCCTGCTCGAGGTGGACGACCTCCGCACCCACTTCCGCACGCCCCGGGGCCCGGTGCGGGCGGTCGACGGGGTGTCGATCACCCTCGACCGGGGCCGGACGCTGGGCCTGGTGGGCGAGTCGGGGTGCGGCAAGTCCGTGCTGTCCCGCTCGATCATGGGCCTCCTGCCCAGCACCGCCGATCGCACGGGCGCCATCACCTTCGCCGGCGAGCGCCTCGACGAGCTGGGCCCCGAGGCCCTGCGCGCCTACTGGGGCACGCAGCTGGCCATGGT
>DASSUD010000386.1:0-5224 GCA_035707385.1 Acidimicrobiales bacterium | reverse complement strand
GGGGCCCGCGGCCGTCGATGCGGGCGCCCTCGTCGACGATGCGACGGCGGATGATCTTCTTCAGCAGCGCCTTGGCGGCGTTGTTGATCTCGCCCAGGCGCTCGGGGTACTCGGTCAGCAGCTCGTCGATGACGGCCCGGGCGGCCTCGCCCTGGGCGGCCTCGCGCGCGGCCGTGGCGGGGATGCGGGCCACGTCGGCGAAGCGGTCGGTGCCCACGGCCTCGACCCGGGCGGCGATGTCGTCGCCGTAGTCGACCTGGGGCTCCCACTCGAGCGGAACGATCAGGTCGGCCTTGGTGGCGGCGGCGACCAGCTCGCGCTGGGCCTCGATGGACTCGCGGATCCAGGTCTTGGCGGACTCGAGGCCCCCGGCGATGACCTCTTCCGTCACGTAGGGGGTGCCGTCCTGGTAGAGCTGCCAGGCGGCCTCGGTGCCGCCGGCCTCGACCATCATGATGGCGATGTCGCCGTCGTCGAGCTGGCGCCCGGCCACGACGAGCTCGAAGGTCGAGTCGTCGCCCTGGGAGTAGGTGGGGTGCGGGACCCACCGGCCCTCGGAGGTCCAGGCGATGCGCACGGCGCCGATCGGGCCCTCGAAGGGGATGCCCGACACCATGAGCGCCGCCGAGGCGGCGTTGATGGCCAGGACGTCGTAGGGGTTCTCGCCGTCGACGCCGACCACGGTCACGACGACCTGGGTCTCGTTGCGGTAGCCGTCGGCGAAGCTCGGCCGCAGCGGGCGGTCGATGAGGCGGCAGGTGAGGATGGCCAGGTCGGTGGGCCGGCCTTCACGGCGGAAGAAGCTGCCCGGGATGCGCCCGGCCGCGTACATGCGCTCTTCCACGTCCACCGTGAGGGGGAAGAAATCGATGCCCTCGCGGATGCTGCGGGCGCCGTTGGCGGTGACGAGCACCTCGGTCTTGCCGAGGCGGGCCACGACCGCGCCCTGGCTCTGGAACGCCAGCTTGCCGGTCTCGAAACTGAGTGTGGCGTCGGTGCCGGATACCGGCGTCGACGAGACGATGGGATCAGCCATCGCTGTTCTCCTTCCCGGCGGATCGTCCGCCGGATCGGGCAGCGGGGCCAGTTCCCAGTCGGCAGCCGCGACTCCGGGCATCCCGGGCCGTGGAAGGCGACTGGCAGCTGACCTTCACGCCGCCATTGATTTGAGTTGTCATACGACGAAGCGGCCCCGGAGGGCCGCTCCACTGGGCTCCGCCCTAGCGGCGGAGGCCGTTGCGGGCGATGATCGCCCGGTAGCGCTCGACGTCGTTCGAGCGGACGTAGTCGAGCAACCGTCGCCGGCGACCGACCAGCATCAGCAGGCCGCGCCGGCTGTGATGGTCCTTCTTGTGCTTCGACAGGTGGTCGTTGAGGTGGTTGATGCGAGCGGTGAGCAGCGCGATCTGGACCTCGGGCGACCCCGTGTCGGAGTCGTGAAGCTTGTTGTCGGCGATGATCGCGGGCTTCGCCGCGTCGATCTGGTCGGACACGCGTGTCATTTCCTTCGTTCGGGTGACTGTTTACCCTGCTCCGTGACCGGCTCGGCGTGGGAGTGCCGAGAGCGGACCGTTGCGCCCTTGCGGACAGGTCGGCCCTACGCCTGGTACAGAGCGTCGTACGAGGTTACCAGCGACACCGGCGGAACGGCGAATACGCCGTGCTGGGCCGGCTGCTCGACCGTCCACGAGTAGCGGGCCTGGTGGTGGTGGTGGTGGTGCGCGGTGCCGGTGCGCCGAGCTAGGCCGGCTGCTCGACCGTCCACGAGTAGCGGGCCTGGTGGTGGTGGGCGGTGCCGGTACGGAAGTCGAGCGGGGGCGTGAGCCGCCGGACCCAGGCGTGCGGGCCGAGGAAGGCCGACTCGACCTGGTCGGGCGTGGCATCCTCCCGCAGGCCCGACGCGCCCAGCGCCGCGGCCCGCACCCGGGCCAGGGGCCCGTCCAGCAGCTCGGCGATGATGGCAGGCAGCGTCTCGGGGTCCTTGAGCACCCACGAGTGGGTGCCACCCTTGACGGTGACGAGGGTGCCGGCCGCCCGCCGGGCGGCGTCGACGGCCGTGGGGTACGGGACCGGCAGGTCCCGGTCGCCGTGGATCACCACGACGGGGATGCCGGCCTCGGCCAGCGCCTCCAGCAGCTCGCGGCTGCGGTGTGAGCGCAGCAGCGAGATGCCGGGGCCCAGCATCCGCCACGGCCGGGCCAGGTGGCCGAGCAGCGTGGGTCCCACCAGCTTGCCCAGCTTGGCCGCCTGGCCGGGGTTGCCCTTGACCAGCAGGGTGGACAGCGTGTCGGCCACCAGCAGGACGGCCACCCCCACCATCACGGGCGGGACCACCCGGGAGATGCGGACGAGCCGGTCCCAGCACTCGCCCACCACCGCGTCGATGAGCACCACGGCGATGGCCCGCTCGGGCTGGGTGGCGGCCAGCTGGGTGACGAGCCGCCCGCCCATCGAGTGGCCGGCGAGCACCGCCCGGCGGACGCCCAGCTCGTCGAGGACCCGGGCGAGCAGGCGGGTGTACGACGCCAGGTCGTCGCCCCCCGTGGGCAGGCCCTGGGTGGCGCCGTGGCCGGCCACGTCGATGGCGATGACCTTGAACCCCATGCGCACCAGCCGGGACAGCGTCTGGGCGTAGAGGATGCCCTCGGCGGTGAAGCCGTGGACCAGCACCAGCGGCAGGCCGCGGCCGCACACCGCCACGCCCACCTCGTGCTCGTCGTCGAGGACGATCTGGTGGCGGGCCAGCCGGGGCGCCGCCACCAGCTGGGCGGTGGCCGGGGCGTCGCCGGCCGGGCCGATGATGGGGTCGGCGGGGGCACCGATGACCGACTCGTCGAAGAGCCGGTGGGGCGGCCCGATGCCCGGGCCCTCGGGTCCCCCGACGCGGAGGGGGATCACCTCCGCGTGGGCATCGTCAACGTCGTCGGGCACCATCCGTCCTCCGGGTACCCGATGCTACGCCACGTGACCTGAGCACCTTCGCATCAGACCGGCGTCAGTTGGATGACAACAGCCGTCGCGCCGCGTGGCAGTCGAGGTCGATCTGGGCGACCAGCTCGTCCGCGCTGTCGAAACGCGCCTCGCCCCGCAGCCAGGCCACGAACCGCACCTTGACGTGCTCGTCGTAGAGGTCGCCGTCGAAGTCGAGCAGGTGGGCCTCCAGCAGGCTGGCGTGGGCCTCGACGTAGAACGTCGGCCGCCGCCCGAGCGAGATGGCCGCCGGGTGGACCGAGCCGTCGGTCCGCTCGAACCAGCCGGCGTAGATGCCGTCGGCGGGCAGCAGGATGTCGCCCGGCACCGACACGTTGGCCGTGGGGAACCCCAGCTCCCGGCCCCGCTTGTCGCCCTGGGCCACCACCCCGCGCACCTCGTGCGGCCGGCCCAGCAGGGCGTTGGCCGTGCCGAGGTCGCCCTGCACCAGCGCGTGGCGGATGCGGGTGGACGACACCCGCTCCGCCTCGACCGCCACCCGGCCGGTGGCGCCCACCAGCTCCAGGCCGTCGACCACGAACCCCAGCTCCTCGCCCAGCTTCCGCAGCAGCCCCACGTTGCCGGCCCGGGCGTGGCCGAAGTGGAAGTCCTCGCCCACCACCACCTCGCGGGCGGCCAGGCAGTCGGCCAGGACCTCCCGCACGAAGTCCTCGGCGGTCTCCCGCCGGCGGGTCTCGTCGAACGTGATCACCAGGCAGTAGTCGATGCCCGTCGCCGCCAGCAGCTCCAGCTTCTGGTCGAGGTCGGTCAGCAGCCGGGGTGCGGACTCGGGCCGCACCACCGACGCAGGATGGCGGTCGAAGGTGACCACCGCGCTGGCCAGCTCCCGCTCGGCGGCCCTCCGGCGCACCTCCGCGATCACCGCCTGGTGGCCGAGGTGCACGCCGTCGTAGGCGCCGATGGTCACGGCGGTGCCCTCGGGCGGTCGGGGGCAGGACGACAGGTCGCGCAGCACCTCCATCGGGCGCGCAGCGTACCGGGCCCCCACCTCGACTACGCGAGGGCTTCCAGCAGCGGGCGCGGGTCGAAGAACACCCGGACCCACGTGACCCTGCCGTCGCGCACCTGGTACCAGCCCGCACAGGGGATCGAGCCGGCCGTCGTGTCGGTCAACAGGTCGTAGACGATGCACACGTCGTCGCCGTCCACGATGACCTCGTGCTGGTCTGCGCCGGTGACGAACTCGCCCAGGGCCGCCACCCCGGCCACGTACTCCTCTGCGCCCACGGTCTGGCCGAGCGGCCCCACGAAGCGCACGCCGTCGTCCAACAGCGCCCGGGTGGCGACCATGTCACCGCTGGTCCAGGCGGCGAGGCATCTGCTGGCGATCGTTCCGGCGTCGGTCCCGGCCACGGGAACGACCCTTACCCCGGCCTCAGCCACCTGAATCCAGCGTGTCGAGCGCCCGCCGGACGTCGGCGACCAGGTCGGTGGCGGTCTCGATGCCGACCGACAGGCGCACCAGGCCCGGGTCGACGGCCAGGGACGAGCCGGCGGCGGACGCGTGGGTCATGCGCGCGGGGTGCTCGATCAGCGACTCGACGGCGCCCAGCGACTCGGCCAGGGTGAACAGCGTGGTGGCCTCGGACACGGCCACCGCGGCCTCCTCGCCGCCCCGCACCACGAACGACACCATCCCGCCGAAGTCCCGCATCTGGCGTTTGGCCACGTCGTGGCCCGGGTGCCCCGGCAGGCCCGGCCACAGCACGCGCTCGACCGCCGGGTGGTCGGTGAGCACCTCCACCACGGCACGGGCGTTGTCGCAGTGCCGGTCCATGCGCACGGGCAGGGTCTTGATGCCCCGCTGGACCAGGTAGCAGTCGAGCGGCGAGGGGACGGCCCCCACCGCGTTCTGGGTGAAGCCGATGCCCATGGCCAGGTTGGTCGCGTTCAGCGCCACCGCCCCGCCCACCACGTCCGAATGGCCGCCCAGGTACTTGGTGGACGAGTGGACGACGACGTCCGCCCCCAACGCCAGCGGTTGCTGCAGGTAGGGCGTGGCGAAGGTGTTGTCGACCACCAGCAGGGCCCCGTGGTCGTGGGCCACGTCGGCCACCGCTGCGATGTCGACCACCGCCATCGCCGGGTTGGTGGGCGTCTCGGCCCACACCAGCCCCGTGCCGTCGGGCCAGTGGCGATCGAGCCCGGCCGGGTCGGTGAGGTCGCGGGCCACCCACGGGTGGCCGCTCGCCCCGTACACCTTGTCGATGAGGCGGAACGTGCCGCCGTAGGC
>DASSUD010000385.1:0-6149 GCA_035707385.1 Acidimicrobiales bacterium | reverse complement strand
GGACCCGGCCGGGCGTGGCGCCGGTCGCCCTGCCGTCCTCGACGGTGGCGACGCCGGCCACGTACACCCGCACCACGCCCTCCGACCCGGCGGTCAGCCGGGCCGAGCCGCCGGGGAGGTCCTCGACCAGGCGGGCGTTCTCGGCCCCCACCGTGCCGGGGTCGAACACGACGAGGTCGGCGTGGGCCCCGACCGCGATCGTGCCCCGGTCGACCAGGCCGAACAGGGTGGCCGGCTCCTGGGTCAGCATCTGCACGGCCCGCTCCAGCGACGCCAGCCTGCGCCCGCGCAGGCAGTCCGCCAGCAGCCGGGTCGTGTACGACGACCCGCACATGCGGTCCAGGTGGGCGCCGGCGTCGGACCCGCCCAGCAGGACCCGGGGATCGGCCCACACCTCCTGGCGCATGCGCCACGACTCGCCGTCGTTGTCGGTGGGCATGGGCCACAGCACGGTGCGGAAGTCGTCGTGGGCGACGATCTCGACCAGGGTGTCGAACGGCTCCTGGCCCCGCTCGGCGGCGATGTCGCCCACCACCCGGCCGGTCAGGCCCTCGTTGGCCGCCGAGTACGTGTCGCCGATCACGTAGCGGTCCCAGCCGGCCAGGCGCCGGAACACGCCGGCCTCGTCGCTGTGCGAGCGGGCCACCATGCCCGCCCGGACCACGGGGTCCGCCAGCGCCGCCCGCTTCTCCGCCGGCGGCAGGCGCAGGATGTCCCCCCACCCGGGCATGAGCCACAGCGCGCAGAACGATCCGAAGCTCATGTTCATGGGCACGAGGACGGGCATGGTGAGCGCCACCACCCGGCCGCCCTGCTCGGTGGCCCGGTCGGCCGCCTCCAGCTGGCGGGGCACCCGGCCGGGAACCGTGGAGTCGACGGTGAGCACGTTCCAGTTGATCGACCGGCCGGCGGCGGCGGACATGGCTGCCACCAGCTCGATCTCGTCGTCGCTGAACCGGTCGAGCCCACCCTCGAACGCCCCTTCCAGGAACGTGCCCTCGTGCCGGCCCACCGCCGCGCACAGGGCCATCAGCTCGTCGCGGCCGGCGTGACGGGACGCCACCGGCTGGCCGTCGCCGTCGCTGTGGGTGGACGACAGCGTCGTCGAGAACCCCAGCCCGCCGGCCTCGATCGAGCGGTGCAGCACGGCCACCATGGCGTCGAGCTGGTCGGGCGTGGCCTCGTGACCGATGGCATCGGCGCCCATGACGTAGCGGCGCAGGGCGCAGTGGCCGACCATGAAGCCGGCGTTGAGCCCGATCCGGCCGTCGAGCCGGTCGAGGTAGTCGGCGAAGCTCTCCCAGTCCCAGGGCACGCCCTGCTCGAGGGCGGCGAGGGGCATGCCCTCGACCCTGGCCATCATCCGGCGCAGGTAGTCGGCGTCCTCGGTGTGCAGGGGGGCGAGGGTGAACCCGCAGTTCCCGGCCACGATGGAGGTCACGCCGTGGACGTTGGAGGGGCTGGCCAGCGGGTCCCAGAACAGCTGGGCGTCGTAGTGGGTGTGGGGGTCGACGAAGCCGGGGCACACGACGAGGCCGGTGGCGTCGAGCGCGTCCGGTGCCGGCTCGTCGATCGTGCCCGGGTCGGCCACCGCCACGACCCGCCCGTCCCGGACGCCGACGTCGGCGGCCCTGCCCGGCGCCCCGGACCCGTCGACGACGGTGCCCCCGCGGATGATGAGATCGAGCATGCCGGGCCCCCCGGTCGCGTTTCTGACGGCGCGTCAGATGGTAGCCACGCCGGGCGGGTCAGGGGTTGGCGGCGCAGGTGACCTGGCCCGAGGCCGACGTGGTCGGCCACTGCATCGCCTCGCTCGTCGCCGGACCGAAGACGCCGTCGGCCGGCAGACCGTTCACCGCCTGCACGTTCTGCACCGCGGCCGCGGTGCCCGCCCCGTAGACGCCGTCGGCCACCACCGGCTGCTCGTAGCAGGTCGCCAGCGCGTTCTGGAGCGCCTGCACGGGCGCGCCACCGCCCGCGGTGGTGGAGAGCACGCAGTCCCGGGCACCGAACAGGTCGTCGTTCGAGTCCGTGGGGACCACGAAGGTCCCGGCGTCCGAGTCGTAGGACGTCGTCCCCTCGCAGGTGTCCTCGTCGCCGGTGCCCGAGCCGAAGCCCTGTTCGCCGGTGGCCAGGCCGCCGGTGGAGGTGTCCCCCGTGCCGGTGTCCCCGTCGTCGTCGTTGGCGCTGCCGACGGCGATGCCGAGGAGGATGACGAGCAGCACCGCGGTACCCGAGTTACTGGCCATGCCACAGCTCCGCGTCTCGGTCGACAGGCAAATCCATACCCCCGGGGCCGGGGCGCCTACACGGCGTGCGGCCGGCTTGCGGCCGGCGTGCAGCCCCGGGTCAGCGGCGGCCGAGCACCCAGCAGGCGATGCCGGCGGCCACCCCCACGTTCAGCGAATCGACGCCGCCCCGCATGGGGATGCCGGCCCGGACGTCGGCCGCCGCCAGCGTCTCCGGCGACAGGCCCGGGCCCTCGGCGCCGAGCAGCAACGCCACCCGGTCGTCCGGCCCGGGGTCGAGCTCGTCGATCGGCACCGCCTCCGGGTCGGGCGTCAGCGCCACCACCCGGAAGCCCCGGTCCCGCAGGTCGCCCAGCCCGCCCGGCAGGCGCGGGATCCAGGCCCACGGGAAGGCGTAGCACTCGCCCATCGACACCCGGGACGTGCGCCGGTACAGCGGGTCGCTGCACGTGGGGTCCAGCAGGGCGGCGTCGATGCCCAGGCCGGCGGCCGACCGCAGCACGACGCCGAGGTTCGTGGGGTTGCTGACCCGCTCCAGCACGACGACCCGGCGGGCGGCGACCACCACCTCGGCGGCCGGGCGGGGCGGGCGGCGGTCGAAGCACCCGAGCAGGCCGCGGTGGACGCCGAGGCCGGTGATCCGCTCGAGCACCGGGGGCGCGGCCGCGTACACCGGTGCCTCCGGCGGCAGGCCGGCCGGCAGCGGGGCGGTGCGGGTGGCGTCCACCAGCAGGGCCCGCAACCGGTAGCCCGCCCGCAGCGCCCGCTCGGCCACGATGTCGCCCTCGGCGATGAACAGCCCCGGCTCGCCCGGCGGGACCCGGCGGGCCAGCTCCCGGTCGCGCAGCCCGACGAAGGCGGCGATGCGGGGATCGGCGGGGTCGGTGATCCGCTCAGCCACCGGACGCACCGGGGCGGCGGTCTCGGCCGTCGCCGGTCGGGGGTACGGTCCAGGTGCGCACGAGCCGCTCCCCGAGCGAGGTCACGCCCCCGACTCTCGCACGGTCCCGGTCCGGCTCCTAACATGTACAAGTCCGATACAAGTGCGCCCCGAAAGACGCCAGGAGACGGCAATGGCCAAGATCAAGGTGGAGAACCCCGTCGTCGAGCTCGACGGCGACGAGATGACCCGGGTCATCTGGCAGTTCATCAAGGACAAGCTCATCCTGCCGTACCTGGACGTCGACCTCCGCTACTTCGACCTGTCGATCCAGAAGCGCGACGAGACCGACGACCAGGTCACCGTGGACGCCGCCGAGGCCATCAAGGAGCATCACGTCGGGGTCAAGTGCGCCACCATCACGCCGGACGAGGCCCGGGTCGAGGAGTTCGGCCTGAAGAAGATGTGGCGGTCACCCAACGGCACCATCCGCAACATCCTCGGCGGCGTGGTGTTCCGCGAGCCGATCATCTGCTCGAACGTGCCGCGGCTGGTCCCCGGCTGGACCAAGCCCATCGTCATCGGCCGTCACGCCCACGGCGACCAGTACAAGGCCACGGACTTCGTCACCCCCGGGCCCGGCACGCTGACCATCACCTTCACGCCGGCCGACGGCGGCGAGCCGATGGAGTTCGAGGTCGCCGAGTTCCCGGGCAGCGGCATCGCCATGGGCATGTACAACTTCGACGACTCGATCCGGGACTTCGCCCGGGCCACGTTCCGCTACGGGATCGAGCGCGGCTACCCGGTCTACCTGTCGACCAAGAACACGATCCTCAAGGCCTACGACGGCCGGTTCAAGGACCTGTTCCAGGAGGTCTTCGACGCCGAGTTCGCCGGGGAGTACGCGGCCGAGGGGCTGACCTACGAGCACCGGCTGATCGACGACATGGTGGCCCAGGCCCTCAAGTGGGAGGGCGGCTACGTGTGGGCCTGCAAGAACTACGACGGCGACGTGCAGTCCGACATCGTGGCCCAGGGTTTCGGGTCGCTGGGGCTCATGACGTCGGTGCTGCTCACCCCCGACGGCCAGACCTGCGAGGCCGAGGCGGCGCACGGCACCGTCACCCGGCACTACCGCCAGTGGCAGAAGGGCGAGAAGACCTCGACCAACCCGATCGCCTCGATCTTCGCCTGGACCCGGGGCCTCAACTTCCGGGCCAAGTTGGACGGCACTCCCGAGGTCGGTCGCTTCGCCACCACGCTGGAGGACGTCTGCGTCCAGACCGTGGAGGGCGGCCAGATGACCAAGGACCTGGCCCTGCTGGTGGGCGGCGACACGCCCTGGCTGACCACCGACGAGTTCCTCGACGCCCTCGACACCAACCTCAACAAGGCGATGGCCGGGTAGACGTTACGCACATCTCGATGCTTTTCGGGATGGTTTGACCTACTGCTTGGTACGCCCCTATCCTTCGTGCATGGCCATGGTCGATGCCCGGATAACGGCTGATGACTACTTCGACGCTGCGGCCGGCGTCCGAGAGCCCACCCAGCTCATCGACGGAGTCATCGTGCCGAGCCAGCCGAAGTGGCGACACCAGGACACGACGTTCAAGATCGCACGGCGTCTCCAGGAGTGGGTCGAGGGCCCGGGGTTCGGGCTCGCCGGCATCCCGATCGACGTGATCATCGACAGGTACAACGTGTTCGCCCCCGACGTGTGGTGGCTGGCCGACCCGTCCCGCATCGACCCGGACGAGTACTTCCGGGGCGTGCCCGACCTGGCGGTCGAGGTGCGGTCGCCGTCGACCTGGCAACCCGACGTGGGCGCCAAGCGCCAGCGGTACGAGCAGCACGGCCTGCCGGAGCTGTGGCTCGTCGACACGACCGGCCGCGTCGTGACCGCGCTGCGGCGATCGGGGCCTTCGGCGCCCGGGTTCGACGTCGAGCAGAAGTACTCGGCCGACGAGGCGCTGACCTCGCCGCTGCTCCCGGGGTTCGCGCTGCCGCTGGCCGAGGTGCTGGCCGGCTAGCCCTCGTCGCGCTCGCGAGCGCGCTCGGCGATGGCCCGGCGGACGGTGCCACGCTCGTGCATGACCCGGGTGAGCAGGCTCACGAGCGTGCCGATGAACACGAGGTTGAACACGATCTGGGCGGTCACGAGCACGCGGGCGAGCTGTCCGGTGGCGTGGACATCGCCGAAGCCGACCGTCGCCAACGTGGAGACGGTGAAGTACAGGGCGTCGGTCTTGGTGCTCAGGCCCGCGAACTGGTCGCTCGCCGCGTCCTCCAGCGCGAAGTAGCCGAGGGCGAAGATCGGCACCGCCACGTACACGATCAGCAGCAGGCCCTCGATGCGCACGGATTCGTCGCCCGGATCGCTGGCCACCAGCCGGCGCAGCTGGCGGATCGCCAGCCAGACCAGCACCCCCAACCCGGCGGCCAGCCCGAGCACGCTGAGCACGATGCTGACGGTCGACGGCAGCTCACCGACCGGCGCGGCGTAGTACACGACCAGGACCGCGACGAGCGCCAGCACAGCCCGGCGCGCCCGGACGGCGATGGGGTTGGCGCCGGCAGGCTCGCTCATGGGCATGAGTTCTACCGCCTCGGGGCCCCGCCAGGGGCCACCAGGGCTGCCGGGCCCGGCTCGGCGCCGGCACCGAACCCGCCGCGGTTGCCGGGATCAGGTGAGGGGCCAGTAGCCGGGGACGAGGTGGTGGGGCGTGTCCAGGTAGACCTTGGCCTCGGGTGGTCCGGCGAAGCGGCCGTGGCTCCAGCGGATCTCGACATGACCCTCGACCGTGCGGTCCTCGCCTGCCTCGCGGTCCTCGACGGTGGCGGCCCAGGTCACCACCGGCTGGCGGGTGGCCGCCGGCTCGACGTCGAAGCGGCGCAGGCGGAACGACTGGCGCCAGTCCCACGGGCTGCCCACCCGCATCCGGACCATCCGGGTGCCGTCCGAGCCCAGCACGAAGTAGGTCGCCGCCGCCACCCGCAGGAAGCGCCACAGCGTG
>DASSUD010000384.1:0-4868 GCA_035707385.1 Acidimicrobiales bacterium | reverse complement strand
CGCCGACAACGTCTGGGATGACACGGGCGAGCCGATCTGAGCGGCCCGCCCCCTGACTGGGGAGAGAACCATGCGCTACCGGAAGCTCGCATTCGTCGCGCTCGCGCTCGCGACCGGATGCTCGGCCTGCACCACCGGCGGCGGTCCGAGATCGTGGGCTGCAACGACGGGCTCAAGGCGTCGGGCGTCACCGAGGTCCACGCCTCCTGGTTCCACGACAACTACGCCAACCGGTTCGGCAACGGGGCCGGCACCCACAACGACACGGTCCAGTCGGTGGACGGGCCCCTGACCCGGTTCGTGTTCTCCGGCAACGCCGCCTACCAGGACGCCTGCACCAGCAACCGGCACTTCCAGCTGGCCCCGATCGAGCGGCAGCCACCGATCGGCTTCATGCGCATCGAGGGCAACTTCTTCTACGGGATCAACGGCATCAACATGGACTGCGAGCAGACCGCGTCCGACGGGGCCATGACCGCCAACACCTTCGCCGGGTCCGCCACCCGAGGCCCGTTCAACGGGCTGCTCTACGCCGGCAACGGCATGGGGTCCGTGCGGGTGTCCGGCAACCGCTACGAGTCCGGCGAGCCGGCCGACGCCAACCCGGGGCGGGGCTACACGTGCGTGGGCGGATGACGGTGGCCGCCCTACGCTCGCCGGGGTGCCGGATGCGGTCGCCTCACGCTGGGTGCTCCACGTGGACCTCGACGAGTTCCTCGCCGCGGTGGAGGTGGCGCGCCGCCCGGAGCTGAAGGGCCGGCCCGTCATCGTCGGTGGCGACGGCGACCCCACCCGCCGGGGCGTCGTCGCCACCGCCTCCTACGAGGCCCGCGAGTTCGGCATCCACTCGGGCATGGCGCTGCGGACCGCACTGGCCCGCTGCCCCGACGCCGTGTTCCTCCCGTCCGACCCGCCCGCCTACGAGGCGGTGTCGGAGCGGGTGATGGCGGCCCTGGCGGAGCTGCCGGTGGTGGTCGAGGTGCTCGGCTGGGACGAGGCGTTCCTCGGCACCCGGGGCGACGACCCCGAGGCGCTGGCGGCCGCCGCCCGGCAGGTGGTGCGGGAGGCCACGGGCCTGTCGTGCTCGGTGGGCATCGGCGACAACCGGTTGCGGGCCAAGATCGCCACCGGCTTCGCCAAGCCGGCCGGGGTGTTCACCCTCACCAAGCACAACTGGGTCGAGGTGATGGGCGACCGGCCCCCCGACGCCCTGTGGGGCATCGGGCACAGGACCGCCGCCAAGCTGGCCGCCCTGGGGATCACCACCGTCGTCGGGCTGGCCCGGGCGGACCCGGCCGAGCTGGCGGCCCGCCTCGGGCCCACCATGGGCCCCTGGTACCGCATGCTGGCGTTCGGGGTGGCGGGCAGCGAGGTCACCTCGGCCCCGTGGGTGGCGAAGTCCCGCAGCCGGGAGGTCACGTTCCAGCGTGACGTGAGCGACCGGGCCGAGCTGGACGACCAGGTCGTGCGCCTGGCCCGGAGGGTGGCGGGCGACGTGGCCGAGGAGGGCCGGCCGGCCCTGCGGGTGGCGGTGAAGGTGCGGTTCGCCCCGTTCTTCACCCACACCCGCAGCGTCCCCCTCCCCGAGCCGACCGGCGATCCCGCCGCGCTCGAACGGGCGGCGCTCGCCGCCCTGGCCCGCTTCCGCCTCGACCAGCCCGTCCGGCTGCTGGGCGTGCGGGCCGATCTGGTGCCGCCCTGACGTGACCGACGGATGGGTCAATAAACCCGGGTGTAATTGATCGGGCTACGCTGAGACCTGTGACACATCGACCCCTGACCGCGATCCTCGCGGCCACGGCACTGGCCCTGGCGGCGTGCGGGGGGAGCGGCGGCACCGACGAGCGGACCGGCACCGGGGACCCGCCGGAAGCCCCCCGCGACGTCCACGTCAGCATGGTCGACAACGCCTACTCGCCCTCGACCGTCGACGTCGAGGCCGGGGAGACGGTCCGGTTCGTCATCCACAACGACGGATCGGTGCGACACGACGCCCTGCTCGGCGACGCCGCCGCCCAGGACATGCACGAGGCCGAGGTCCGGGCGGCGGGCGACGGCGCCGAGGCCGCAGACGCCATGGAGCACGGCGAGGTGCCGGCCATCACCATCGAGCCCGGGCAGATCGGCGAGCTGGTCCACACCTTCGAGGAGCGCGGGCCGATGATCGTGGGCTGCCACGAGCCCGGCCACTACGACGCCGGCATGCAGATCGCGGTCAACGTCACCTGAGCGCCGACGCCATCACGGCGCCACGTCCAGCACGACCTTCGACACGCCGTCCTCCCGCGCGCTGAACAGGGCGTAGGCCTCCGCGCCCGCCTCCAGCGGCAGGTGGTGGGACACGACAGCGCCCGGGTCGAGGCGGCCCGCGGCGGTGAGCGCCAGCAGCGCCGGCAGCTCGTGCTGGACCGAGCACAGACCGATCGTGAACGCCAGGCACTTCAGTTGGGCCATCAGCATGTTGAACGAGAACGCCGGGTTCTGGTTCACGCCCACCACCGACACGCGCCCGCACCGCCCCGCCAGCGCCATGGCCAGCTCGATGGTGATGTCGGCGCCCACGGCCTCGACGACCACGTCGGCCATGCGGCCGCCGGTCAGGCGGAGCACCTCGGTGACCGGGTCGTCGCCCACCGGCTCGGCACCCAACGCCACGGCCCGCTGCCGGCGCCCGGGCACGAGGTCGATCGCCAGCACGCGGGCGGCGCCCATGATCCGAGCCGCGGCCACGCTCATCAGCCCCACCGGGCCGAGGCCCACCACGGCCACCGTGTCCCCGGGGCCGACCTGGGCCAGCCGGGCGCCGTACCAGCCGGTCGGGGCGTTGTCGGTCAGCACCAGGCCGGTGTCGTCGCTCATGGCCGGCGGCTGCGCCACCAGGTTCATGTCCGCGGCCGGAACCGCCACCATCTCCGCCTGGCAGCCGCCCAGGCCGAGCCCGACCCCGTAGACGCCGGCCTCGCCGATGTTCTCGCACAGGAACACCTGGCCCCGGCCGCAGGGGGCGCAGCGCCCGCAGCCCACCGACGCCGCCAGGAGGACCGAGTCCCCCACCGCGAACCGCGCCACCGCCGAGCCCACCTCGATCACCTCGCCCACGGCCTCGTGACCCAGCGCATAGCCGGTGCCCGGGGAGAACCCGTGCCCGTCGTAGATGTGCAGGTCGCTGCCGCAGATGCCGGCGGAGCGCACCCGCACGACCGCGCCACGCTCGTCCGGGCACACGGGATCCGGGACCGACTCGACCCGGATGTCACGCGGGCCGTGGTATGTGAGGGCTTTCACGGCTCACATCATGAACTCCGCCGGGATGCCGAGGGGGACCATCCGGAACCGGGCCCGGGTGTCGTCGTCCGCGGCCGCCAGCGCGCGGGCGATCCCCTCCTGGCCCTGCGAGAAGTGCGACCAGCCCTCGTAATGGACCGGTACCGCGTGGCGGGGCCGCACCAGGCGGCACAGCTCGACGGCGTCCTGCGCCGTCATGCTGTAGCGGACCGGGCCGGTGAGCCCGAAGCGCACGGCCCCCAGGTGGAGGATGGCCAGGTCGACGTCCAGGCGCTCGGCGACCCGGCGGACGCCGTCGTAGAGCACGGTGTCGCCGGAGATCCACAGCACCCCCTCGGTCTGGCCCTCCCAGCCCAGGGCGAACCCGATCACGTCGCCCACGATCGGCCGGCTGAGCGGGGGCCCGTGGCGGCACGGGGTGGCCGTGACCTCGATGGTGGGGCGGCCCGGCGCCTCCAGCCGGGTCGTGGCCCACGGCACCAGCCCGACGGCCCCGCCGCCCAGGTCGCGGGCGGCGGCCGCGGTCGTGACCACCGTGCCCGCCCGAGCCAGGAACGCCCGACCCTCGGCGTCGAGGTTGTCGCCGTGGTGGGCGTGGGTGACCAGGGCCAGGTCGACCGGTCCGACGGCCTCGGCGGTGAGGGCCGGGCCGGACAGCTTCCGCGACGAGGTGCCCAGCCCGAACGGGTACCTGCCGCCGGGCGGGTCGAAGGTGGGGTCGGTCAGGATCCGCCACCCCTCCGCCTCGATCAGGACGGTGGGCCCGCCGACGTGGGTGAGCCGGACGGCGCTCACCCGGTGGTCGGGCCGGTGGCGTGGCGCACGGCCCAGTCGAGGACGAAGTCCGCGACCTCCTCCCACCCCGGCGCCGACGGCAGCAGGTGGGGGCCCGGGTACTCGACGACCTCGGTGACCGTGGCGGAGGAGTACTTCTTGGCGTTCGCCCGCTGGACCTTGGGCGGCATGATGTGGTCGTCGGTGGCCGACACGAACAGCAGGGGCGCCCGGTCGGGGTTGTCGTAGTTCACCCAGGCGTCCTGGTGCCCGGGCTGGAAGTTGGCCAGCACGGTGCCGAACAGGATCCTCCCGGACACCGGCACCGCGTAGCGCTCGTACAGGCGCCGGGCCTCGTCGGTGGGGAACGTGTTCGTGAACGCGTAGTTCCAGTGCTCGAAGTCGTAGGCCACCGCCCGGTTCCGGTTGGCGGGGTTCTTGAGCACCGGCAAGGTGGAGCGCACCTGCGACAGCGGCACCGTGCGCACGCCCTCGGTCGGCGCCGAGCACAGGGCCACGCCGGCCGCGCCGTGACCGCGGTCCAGGAGCAGCTGCGTGAACACGCCACCGGCCGAATGGCCCATCAGGATGGGCGGTTGGTCGAGGCCGCCGACGGCCTCCTCCAGGTGGGCCACGATCCGGGGGACCGTCAGCTCGGCCACAGGTGTCGGGTCCTCGTTGAGGGCCTCGACCTCGACGTCGAAGCCGGGGTAGCCGGGGGTCAGGACCGTGTAGCCCTTCGCTTCGTAGTGCGCCTTCCAGTCCTCCCAGCTGCGGGGGGTGACCCAGAAGCCGTGGATGAGGACGAT
>DASSUD010000383.1:0-7651 GCA_035707385.1 Acidimicrobiales bacterium | reverse complement strand
GCCATGCGGGCGGTCTCGTAGGCGTAGTCGATGCCCTCGCCGTTGAACGGGTTGATCGACCCGGCGGCGTCGCCCACCAGCAGCCAGTTGGGCCCCACCTTGGGGTTGATCGAGCCGGCCATGGGCAGGCGCCCGCCGGTGGGCGGGGCCAGCATGGCGTCGGGGTCGATGCCCCAGCGCTCGGGGGCGGTGGCAGCCCACTCGTGCATGAGGTGGGTGGTGTTGACGTCCTTGTAGCCCTTGAACGTGGACAGCAGCCCGATGCCGACGTTGATGGTCCCGTCGCCCAGCGGGAAGATCCAGCCGTAGCCGGGCATCGACTGGCCGGCCCGGTCGCGGACGTCGAGGCACGACTCGATCCAGGGGTCGGCCGACTGCGGGCTCTCGAAGTAGCCGCGGATGGCGATGCCCTGCGGGTACGACTTGTTGCGGCTGGTGCCGAGCGCCCGGCCGAAGCGGGACAGCGAGCCGTCGGCCACGATCACGTAGCGGGCCCGGATCTCGCGGGTGGCGCCGCCGGCCTTGTCCTTGACCAGCGCGCCGGTGACCAGGCCGTCGTGGACCAGGGGCCGCACCGCCTCGGTGCCGGTGAGCAGCGTGGCCCCGGCGCCGGCGGCGTGGTCGGCCACCAGCCCGTCGAGGTCACGCCGGCGCACCACGTAGCCGTAGCTGGGGAACACCGGGTGCTCGGGCCAGGCCAGCTCCAGCGTGATGCCGTGGGCCACGGCCCGCAGCCCGTCGTGGCGGTGGTGGTGGGCGGCGATGGTGGGCTCGAGCCCCATCTCGCGGATCTGGTGGACGGCCCGAGGGGTGAGCCCGTCGCCGCACGTCTTGTCGCGGGGGAACTCCTTGCGCTCCAGCACGCAGACGTCGTGGCCCGCCTTGGCCAGCCAGAACCCGGCGGCGCTGCCGGCGGGCCCCCCGCCGATCACCAGGACGTCGTGGCGGTCGCCGGGCATGGATCAGAGCCTAAGACCGGATCTGGCGTCTCTGACGTCGCCATCGCGACGTGAGGGACGCCAAATCGGTCACGTCAGCCGCCCAGGTCCTGTTCGGTGACGCCCGCCGCCTCCGCGGTCGGGCCCAGCCCGGCCTCGGCCAGGGTCATCTCGCCCCGGGCGACGGCGTAGAGCTCCTCGTTCTCGGGGTTGGCCTCGCTCATGTCGGCGCCGGACAGCTCGCGCTCGTGCATCACGACCGACGCCAGCTGCTCGTCGGTGAGGGTCGGCCACGGCGGCATGACGCCGCCGCTGCCGCCGACCGGCTTCTGCGAGTCGCCGTAGGTGGCGCCCGGCCAGCCCTCGGTGCCGAGGCGGACCCAGGCGGCCTGGTCGCGCCAGTCGCCGAAGGTCTCCAGCACGGCGCCGTCGGCCAGCGCCGGGGCGTTGCCGATGCCGGCGCCGGTGCCGCCGTGGCAGGAGGCGCAGCTGCCGCTGAACGTCTCGGCCCCGATGACGAGCGGGTCGTCCTCGCCGACCGGCGGCGGCTCCAGCGTGCGGACGTAGACGTAGCCCCACAGCGGGAGGGCCGCCAGCACGGGCATGGCCCAGTACGGGATGCGGCGGCGCTGCTTGGCCGCCCGGATGTACGGCGGGTCGGGCCTGGGCGGCTCGGGCGCCGGCGCCGGGGCCGGTGTGGCGGGCGCGGGCGCCGGGGTGGCGGCCGCCGTGGCCGGGACGGCCGCCGCGGGGGCGTCGCCGCCCGCCGGGGCGGGGGCGTCGTCCGCCCCGCCGCCCCCGAGGCCGAGGGCGGCTCGACGCTCGCGGGAGCGCTTGAGGAGGTGCTCGGGGATCTCGGTCAACTAAGGCCTCCGCGAGGGATCACGGTCGGCCACTCTACGCACGTCCCGCCCGCCATCTCCAAGCGCGGGGGATGCGCCCGTCCGGGCGCCCGGACCAGCACCGGGACGGGCCCCGACCCCGCCGCCGGCCAATGTGAACGGCTCCGCGGCACCGTGCTAAACCTGCCGGGGACCCCGGCCCCCGGGCTTCCGGTATCCTTCAAGTGAGCGATTTCACGAGGAGTCGCGTTTCCTTGGTCGCCTTCATCGCAACCCTGGTGGTCGGTTTCGCCGGCGTGATAGCGGTCCTGCTCTACGGCAGGCGCCGGCCGGTCGGCGCGCCTCTGTCCTGGGGCCAGGGCATGGCCGCCGCAACCTTCGCGATGTTCATGTTCCTGTGGTGGTACGGCGTCATCCCCCACCAGTGGCTGACCTGGGGCGAGGGCCAGCTCAACTGGCGCTCCGACCGCCTCCTGGCCGAGCCGACCGGCAACCAGCCGCTCACCATCAGCTACCAGACGCTGCGCGACATCATCGCCGTCGGCATCTACGGCCTGGGGCTCACGATCCACATCGCCCTGTGGGCCGTCTGGAACGACCGCGGCAAGGCCAGGCCCGTGTCGGTGCCCGCCTCCCGCTACGGCCGCCCGCTGGTGAGGAAGGGATAGGGCGTGGGCAAGAACGACGCCAACCCGCCCATGCCGGAGTTCCGGGACGACTACGTCCTCCAGGAGGTCGACGCCGCCTGGCTCGCCAAGGCGGTCAAGCCCAAGCAGTTCATCCACATCGACCAGTCCGAGTGCATCATGTGCGAGGGCTGCGTGGACATCTGCCCGTGGAAGTGCATCCACATGGTCACGCCCGACGCGGTCGACGAGGCCATCGGGGTCGACCAGCCCGGCGTCGACCCGAGCGACCACGTGATCTTCACCATCGACGACGACGTGTGCACCCGCTGCGCCCTGTGCGTCGACCGGTGCCCGACGGGCGTCATCATCCTCGGCAAGGTCGGCGACCCGGTGGCTGCCGGCGACGCCCACCAGCGCACCAACACCCACGGCTACGGCTACGGGATGCGGCTGGGATGACCGCCACCACCCACGGCGCGCGCCCCGTGCCGCCGACCGGGACTCACTGAGGAGAGCCTCGTTGGCCAAGACGATGGAACCCAAGCCCTCGCTGATCGACCGGGCGACCACCGCGGTCAAGGGCCTGCCCGACCAGGTGCAGGGCTCCCAGGCGTGGAACTCGATCTTCCGGCCGGGGTCGATCTTCCGGAAGGGCTACACCGACAGCCCCCGGAACCGCTCCTACGTCATCATGAACAGCGTCCTCTACCACCTGCACCCGGTGAAGGTGAAGAGGCACGCGGTCAAGGTCAGCTACACGCTGTGCCTGGGCGGGCTGAGCTTCTTCCTCTTCATCCTGCTGACGGTCACGGGCATCTTCCTGATGTTCTTCTACCGGCCGACCGCGGCCCAGGCGTGGGACGACATCTACACGCTGCAGACGTCGGTGACCTTCGGCCTGCTGGTGCGGAACATGCACCGATGGGCGGCCCACCTCATGGTGATCACCGTCTTCCTGCACATGGCCCGCGTCTTCTACCACGGGGCCTACAAGCCGCCCCGCGAGTTCAACTGGGTCATCGGCGTCGTGCTGCTGACGCTGACCCTGCTGCTCAGCTTCACCGGCTACCTGCTGCCGTGGGACCAGCTGGCGCTGTGGGCCGTCACCGTGGGCACCAACATGATGGGGTACACGCCCGTGTTCGGCGACCAGGTCCGCTTCGCGCTGCTGGGCGGGTCCGAGATCGGCACGGACACGCTCCTCCGATGGTACGTGCTCCACGTGCTGCTGCTGCCGTTCGTCATCGTGATCTTCATGGCCATCCACTTCTGGCGTGTCCGCAAGGACGGCGGCATCTCCGGGCCGCTGTGACCAGGAACTCCGAGGCACCGACTCCATGACCGAGATCCCCGAACACCTGCGCAAGCGGGCCGAGGAGGCCCGCCGCAAGGCCGCCGCCAAGTCGGGCGGGGGCGAGAGCGCCGCCCCCGAGGGTGCGGGCGCCGAGCCCGCCGCGGCCGCCGAGGCGCCGGCCAGCGAGGCAGCCAGCCGCATCCCGGCCCACCTGCTGGAGCGGTCGCGGGCGGCCAAGGCCCGCGCCGGCGGCGAGGAGGCCGGGGGCGGGGGAGGCACCGCCACGGCCGTGGCCACCGCCCCGGCACCGGCCGCTGCCGCGGCCGCCGGGCCGCCGCTGGCCGCCGGTCCCGGCGGGCACACCCAGCGCCTGCTGACGGTGGTCAAGTCCGGCTCCATCCAGGACGTCAAGGCCGTCCCCCAGGACAAGGTCCACGTGTGGCCCCACCTGCTGGGCATCGAGTTCGTGGCCGCCCTGGCCTGCACGGCCTTCACGCTGGTCTTCTCGGTGTTCGTCAACGCCCCGCTGCTGGAGCTGGCCAACGCCAACCAGACGCCCAATCCCTCCAAGGCTCCCTGGTACTTCCTGGGCCTGCAGGAGATGCTCACCATGTTCCACCCCATGGTGGCGGGTGTGACGCTGCCGGGGTTCGGCCTCATCGGCCTGATCCTGGCGCCCTACACCGACCGCAACCCGTCCAACAAGCCCGAGGACCGCAAGTTCGCCATCTCGCTGTTCACCATCTTCGTGATGTCGTGGGCGGTGCTGGTCCTCATCGGCTCGTTCTTCCGTGGGCCCGGCCAGAACTTCGTGTTCCCCTGGAACGCCGGCCTCTTCTTCGAGCTCTGATCGAGGAGCTACGTCCATGAGTTCAACCACGATCGTCGCCATCGCCGGGCTCGTCCTCGTCGTGCTGGCCGGCGTGCTGCTCTATGCCGCCGCCCGCCGCCGCGACACCGACGTGGTCTCCGGCGTCATGAGCAGCGAGACCGCGCGGCGCGACCGCGGCCCGGTGGCCCTGTCCGAGACGGGTGAGGCGGCCCCGCTCACGGGCCGCGAGGTCGAGCTGGCCGCCGTCGTCGCGCGCCGCGAGGCCGCGGCCCCGGTCAAGGTCGTCGACAAGGCCCCGGTGGCCTGGGTGCCGCCGGACGAGGAGACCATCGGGGTCACCCGCCGCCAGTTCTTCAACCGCTCGATCGTGGCCACGTTCGCGTTCGGCCTGTCGGGCTTCGGCGCCGCGGTGCTGGCCTTCATCTGGCCGTCCAACACCGGCGGCTTCGGGTCCAAGATCAACGTCGGCAAGATCGACGACATCCGGGCCAAGATCGAGGAGGGCGAGGGCTTCGCCTACTACCCCGAGGGCCGCATGTGGGTCACCGAGTACCCCGAGGAGGCCCTGGGCAAGGCCGAGGGCGTGTACTCGCCGCCCGAGCTGGCGGGCATGGAGGCCGGCCTCATCGCCCTGTGGCAGAAGTGCCCGCACCTCGGCTGCCGGGTTCCCTCCTGCGTGAGCTCCAAGTGGTTCGAGTGCGGCTGCCACGGCTCGCAGTACAACCAGGTGGGCGAGAAGAAGGGCGGCCCCGCCCCCCGCGGCATGGACCGGTTCGCCATGGAGGTCAACGGCGACCAGTTCGTCGTGGACACCGGCACGGTCATCAACGGCCCGCCCATCGGCACCAACACCACCGGCCAGGAGGCCGAGGGCCCCCACTGCGTCTCGGGCGGCGGCCACTGATGCACTCCCCGTTCGCGTCTACGACCGTGCTGGCCGCCAGCACGGTCACCACGGTCGGCGCCGTCATCGTGGTGCTGCTGGTGGGCGGCTTCGTCGTCTACGCCATCGCCAGCATCCTGTCCGGCCGGCCCGAGGTCGGCTCCGAGATCGAGCTGGCCCCCAACCGCAAGCCCTACCTCAGCGACGAGGAGCTGGAGACCACCAAGCTCAACAGCACGCTGCGCTGGGCGCTGGTCCTGCTGGTCATCGTGGCCGTCGGCCTGCCCCTGTACTGGCTGAGCGAGCCGGGTCGCATGGACGGGGCCGAGGCCACCTTCCAGGAGGCCTTCGTCAACCGGGGCGAGGAGCAGTACGTCACGGGCTCGCAATGCCAGAACTGCCACGGCCCCGAAGGCACCGGCGGCCAGGCGCCGTACACGATCCTCGACGCCGACGGGCGGTTCGTGGCCACGGTCAACTGGCGGGCGCCGGCGCTCGACACCGTGCTGCTGCGCTTCACCCGCGACGAGGTCGAGTACATCATCAACTGGGGCCGGCCGTTCTCGCCGATGCCCGGCTGGGGTGCGGCCGTCAACAAGGGCCCGCTCAACGAGCAGCAGATCCAGAACATCATCGACTACCTCGAGTCGATCCAGCTCACCCCCGAGGAGGCCCAGCGCCAGGCCCAGGTCGCGCTGGCCGAGGACCTCGGGCTGGTCGAGGAGGGGGCGAGCGACGAGGATATCGACCGGGCGATCGAGGACATCGACTACGACGACCCGGCGGTCGGCGAGGCTCTGTTCAACCAGGACGCCGCCGGCGGCGCCTTCGGCTGCGCCCGCTGCCACACCCGGGGCTGGTCGATCATCACGGAAGGCGAGGACGCCGTCGACCCGCCGGACGCCGACCTGTCGAGCTACACCGGGTTCGCCGACGGCAGCGGGGCCTTCGGCCCCAACCTGACCGGCGGGCTGGTCCCCCGGGCGTTCGCCACCTACCAGCAGCTGGTGGCGTTCGTCACCACCGGCAGCAGCGACGGCGAGTTCTACGGCCGCAACGGCATCGGCTCGGGCCGCATGCCCGGCTTCGGCGACAACCCCAACACCGTGGAGACCGCGGGCGACGGCATGCTCACGCCCGAGATGATCGCCGCCATCGCCCGCTACGAGGCGAGCCTGCCGGCGGCCCAGACACCGAACCCGCCCGACGCCCCGTCGGTCGAGGAGCTGACGGCCGTCGAGGACGAGGGGGGTAGCTGACCGTGGAGATCGTTCCGGTCATCGCCGGCATCGCGTGGGACCCCCAGATCCGGGGCATCCTCTCCGTCCTCGTGGGCGTGGCGGTCCTCATGGGGTCCGTGTACATGCTGCTGGCCACCAACGTGGCCAACCGCCTCGGCTTCCTGCTGGCGCTCACCGCCTTCTTCGGGTGGATGATCATCCATGGCCTGACCTGGTGGATCTACCCGCCGGGCCAGGGGCCCTCCGGCCGCATCCCCGCCTGGGAGGTGGAGGAGATCGTCTACGGGGACCTCGGCGAATCGCTCAACGACAAGGTCCACGACATCGACACCTCCACGCTGCCCCCGGCCGAGGAGGTCAACGACCTGACCCCCGAGGAGGTCCAGGCGCTCAGCGACGAGCACGCCGCCGAGCTCAACGAGTGGACGCTGCTGCCGGCCTCCGACGCCTCCCGGGGCGAGGCCCAGACCGCCGTCGACGCCGTGCTGGCCGAGGGCACGGTCCCGGGGCTCGAGGACGCCACCACGCGCGTCTTCACCTACACGTTCGAGACCGGCGGCAAGCCGGTACGCCAGAGCGACGGCGTGTGGGACCGGATCGCCAACCGCGTCACCAACACGCTGCGGATCACGAACCCGCCGCACTACGCCGTGGTCCAGCTCCAGCCCGCCCTCGCCCAGGAGACCGTGGCCGGCCAGCCGCCGCCGCCGCCCGAGGCCGACCCCGACGCGCAGGTCATCTCCGCCGTGCTCGTGCGGGACATCGGGCAGCGCCGGCTGCCCGCCGCGCTGCTCACCGTCGGTTCGGGGCTGATCTTCGGGCTGTTGTGCGCCATGCTTCACGTGCGCGATCGCCGGGTCGTCGAGCACCGCTCGGCGCCGGTACCCGCCACCACCGGAGGTTGACCAGCATGGGGCAGTACCTTCCCGTCGTCACGATGACGGTGCTCGCCATCGCGTTCGCGGCGATCAGCCTGCTGATGTCGAGGTTGC
>DASSUD010000382.1:0-13743 GCA_035707385.1 Acidimicrobiales bacterium | reverse complement strand
GTGATCCGGGACCTGGACCGGGTGTCCCGCTGGGCCGGCGAAGCTGCGGCGCTGGGCGGTGGCCGGCTGTTCAACTTCTCGATGCGCTGGGCCCGCTCCACGGCCTGGGAGACGGCCGGGCGGCTGTACCCGCTGGCGGCGGCCGAGCGCCGGGACGTCGTGCGGCAGCTCGACGACTGGGTGTCGACGCTGGCCTACCTCATCACGCGCCCGTCCCTGCCGGTGGCGCTGGCGGCCCGGCTGGGCCGCCGCTTCGAGCAGCACGACGCCCCCACCGTCGTCCGGGCGCTGCTCGGCCCCCGGGCGGTGGCACGGTGGTCTCTCGGCCTCCGTCAGCCCGATCCCCGCTGATCGCCCTCCAGCCACCAGCGCACGCCCGCGTCCGACACCGCCGGCGGGACCGTGTGGCCGCCGTCGAACTCGTGGTAGCGGACGTCGTAGCCGGCCTGGCGGAGCAGCGGGACCAGCGACCGGCTGCAGGCGTCGATCGGCAGCACGGCGTCGGCCGTCCCGTGGGACACGAACACCCGGGGCTGCCCCACCGGCTCGGGGACCGCCAGGAAGCCGGGGGAGAAGGCCAGCACGGTGGGGAACACGTCGCCGTTGCCGAGCCCCACCGACAGGGCGTAGGAGGCGCCGTCGGACACGCCGCCGACCGCCAGCCGGTCGGTGTCCACGTCCACGTCGAGCCGGTCGGCGAGCGCGTCGAGCACACGGTCGAGGAACGCCACGTCCGGCCCCATGCGGCGCTCGGCGATCAGGTCCCAGGTCGACGGGTGGCGGGAGTCGGGCGCCACCAGCACGACGCCGTAGCGGTCGGCGGCGGCCAGCACGGCCCGCAGGTGGCGGCGGCCACTGCCGGTGGCCCCGTGGAGGAACACGAGCACCGGCGCCCCCGGCCCGGCGGTGTCGGGGACGTACAGGACGCCGTCGCGCTCGCCTCCCACGCACAGGGGCTCGTCCCGCCCCTCGCCGGCCGTGCGCCCGGACGTGCTCGCCACCCGGGGCCGGAAGCTCAGCCGGGTCTGCATCCCGCCGTCGTCCATCCCCGACGATGGCACACCGCGGCGACGCCGCCGCGGGTCAGGTCGAACATTCAGGACATCTCCAGGCGGGCTCCATGCCCCGGCCGCCGGATCGCCGGACACTGCGGGCATGGACACGACGATCACCGCCACCGCCTCCACGACCACCGCCACCGTGGCACGCGCGCCGGGCGCCGCCGTGCGCCTGCCCTGGCGCCGGCTCGTCGTGCTGGGCGACAGCGTCGCCTCCGGCGTCGGCGACCCCGTGCCCGGCTACCCGGACCGGCCGTGGGCCGCCGCCCTCCGCGACGCCCTCGACGACCGCCGCGGCCCGCCCGGCTACCGGAACCTCGGTGTCCCCGGCGCCCGCGCCGCCGAGGTGCGGGCCGGCCAGCTCGGACCGGCCCTGGCCTTCGGCCCCGACCTGGCGGTGCTGGCCTGCGGGGGCAACGACGCCCTGCGTCGCTCCTTCGATCCCGAGGCGGTCGGCGCCCATCTGGCCGCCATGGCCGGGGCTCTGGCCGAGCAGGGCGCGCTCGTCGTGACCTTCGGCATGCTCGACGTCGGCCGCAGCGGTCTCCTGCCCCCCGACCGGGCCCCGGCGCTGAGCGCCCGGCTGCGCGTCCTCGGCCACCTCACCGCCGCCGTCACCCGGCGGGCCGGGGGCGTGCACGTCGACCTCCTCGACCACCCCGCGGTCGGGCCGCACATCTTCAGCGCCGACCGGTTGCACCCCAACCGGCGGGGCCACGCCCTCGTGGCCCGGGAGACGGTAGGGGCGCTGGCCGCCCACGCCGGCCTGGCACCCCGCTGACCAGGGGAAGCCCATGAAGGCCGCCCTACACTCCCCGGCCATGCGCTACCGGTTCGCCGGTGTCGAGCTCGACACCGACACCTTCGAGCTGCGCGCCGGCGGGCGCCGGGTCGAGGTCGAGCCCCAGGTGTTCGACGTGCTCGTCCACCTCATCACCCACCGCGACCGGGTCGTGTCCAAGGAGGACCTGCTCGACACGGTGTGGGGCGACCGGTTCGTGTCCGAGTCGGCGCTGACCACCCGGATCAAGCAGGCCCGCCAGGCCGTGGGCGACGACGGGCAGGCCCAGCGGGTCATCCGCACCGCCCACGGCCGCGGCTACCGCTTCGTGGCGCCGGTGACCGAGGTGGCCCCGGAGGGCGGCGCCGCGGCCCCCGGGCCCGCGGCCCCGCCGCCCGGCGAGTCCCCGGCGCTCGAGCCGGTGCCCGAGACCCGCTACGTGACCAACGACGGTGCCGCCATCGCCTACCAGGTGTTCGGCCACGGCCCGGACCTCATGCTGATCGGCGGCTACACCACCAACGTCGAGGTCCAGTGGGAGCACCCGGCGATCGCCCGCTTCCTGCGCCGGCTCGGGTCGTTCTGCCGGGTGGCCGTGCTGGACAAGCGCGGCACCGGTCTGTCCGAGCGCCTCGGCCCCGGCGAGGCCCCGCCGCTCGAGCAACGGGCCGACGACGTGCGGGCGGTGATGGACGCCTGCGGCATGGACCGGGCGACGGTGTTCGGGTCGTCGGAGGGCGGCTCGCTGTCGATCCTGCTGGCCGCCGCCCGTCCCGACCGGGTCGACCGGTTGGTCCTGCACGGCACCTGGGCCCGTCACCCCTGGATCGAGGGGCCCCAGGGACGCCGGCTCGCCTTCGTCGAGGACACCTGGGGCACCGGCCGCACGCTGGCGCACCTGGCCGAGAGCATGGCCGCCACGTCGTCCGGGCGCCGCTTCCTCGCCCGGCTCGAGCGCCAGGCCGCCACCCCCCGCACCGCCCGGCGGCTGACCGAGCTCATGTGCGCCATCGACGTCACCGCGCTCCTGCCCAGCGTGGCCGTCCCCACGCTGGTGATCCATCGGGCCGACGACGCCGCCTACGGCCTCGCGCCCGCCCGCGACCTGACGGCCCGCATCCCGGGCGCCCGGCTGGTCGAGCTGCCCGGCCGCGACCACTACCTGTACAGCGGGGACACCGGCCCGCTGCTGGCCGCGGTCGAGGACTTCGTCGTCGGCCGCCCGGGGGCGCCACCGTCGCCCGACCGGTTCCTGGCCACCGTGATGTTCGCCGACATCGTCGGCTCGACCACCGCGGCGGCCGACATGGGCGACGCCGCCTTCCGGCGGCTGCTCGACGGCTTCGCGGCGGAGGGCCGGCGCTGCGTCGAGGCCCACCGGGGCGATGTGGTCGGGTTCGCGGGCGACGGCCTGGTCGCCGTCTTCGACGGCCCCGGCCGCGGCGTCCGTGCCGCCTGTGACCTGCGCCGGGCCCTGGCCCCGCTCGGCGCCGAGCTCCGCGCCGGGGTCCACACCGCCGAGATCGAGCGCCGGGGGAGCGAGGTGGCGGGGATCGGCGTCCACATCGCCAGCCGGCTGGCCGAACTGGCCGAGCCGGGGTCCGTGTGGGTGTCCCGCACGGTCACCGACCTGGTGGCCGGGTGCGGCCTGGCCTTCGAGGACCGCGGCGAGCGGGAGCTGCCCGGTGTCGCCGGGACCTGGGCGGTGTTCGAGGCCGCCTGCTGAGGGGGACCGCCCTCCATCCTGTCTCCACGCCGTCTCCAAGCACGGCCGCGGGGCCGGACCGCATCCTGGGACCATGACCCCGCTCCACATCGGCGCCACCGCCCGCCGGACCCGCACGGTGACCCACCGCGACATCGAGCTGTTCAGCGAGATGACCGGCGACATGAACCCGCTCCACTACGACGAGGAGATGGCCGGCCGATCCCGCTTCGGCGGGATCATCGTGCAGGGCGGGGTGACCTCCGGCCTCCTGAACGCGGTGGTGGCCGAGGACCTGCCCGGGCCCGGCACGGTGTTCCTCCACACCGACTGGCGCTACCTGGCCCCCGTGCGGCCCGGCGACGAGATCGTCGCCGAGGTCGAGGTCATCGGCGTGCGGCCGGACAAGCCCGTCGTCACCTTGCGCACGACCGTCACCGGGCCCGGCGGCGACATCGTCCTCGACGGGCGGGCCGTCACCTGGAGTGAGCGGTTGGCGCGCTGAGTCGCCCGCGTGGCGGGTGTGCCAGCATGGCGGAGGTGGCGGTGCGGTTCGGTGAGTTCGAGTTGAGCGTGGAGCGGGTGGAGCTCCGCTGCGGTGGCGAGCTCGTGGCCGTCGAGCCCCAGGTGTTCGACGTCCTCGCCTACCTCGTGCGCCACCGCGACCGGGTGGTCCCCAAGACCGAGCTGCTGGACCAGATCTGGGGCGACCGGTTCGTGTCCGAGTCGGCGCTCACCAGCCGCATCAAGTCGGCCCGCCGGGCCCTCGGCGACACCGGCCGGGACCAGGCGGCCATCCGGACGTTCCACGGCCGGGGCTACCGCTTCGTGCTCGAGGTCAGCGACGACGAGGCAGGGACCGACCCCGTGGCGCGGGCCCTCCGGGTGGTCGACGACGTGGTCGCCGGGCGGGGCACGGCTCTGCGGATCGATGGCGGCAGCCGGTCGTCCCGCACCGAGCTGCTCCACCGGCTGGCCGACGAGGGCCGGCGGCGCGGCCTGGCGGTGGGCATGTCGGCGCCGTCGATCACCAGCGCCAGCCCCTTCGCGTGCGTCGGCGGCGCGCTCGACGAGATGACCCAGCGGCGCCCCGGGCTGCTGGCGGCGCTGTCCGACGCCATCCGGTCCGAGATCGAGCTGGTGATCGAGTCCGAGCGCCCCACCACCCGCCAGCGGTGGCTGGTGGCCGCCCGCGAGCTGCTCGTGGTGGCGGCCGAGCAGACCGGGGCCCTGCTGCTGATCGACCACGCCGACCAGGCGCCCGCGGAGGCGCTGGCCCTGGTGGACGACATGGCCCGCCTGACACGCGGCCACCGCATCGCCGTGGTGGTGGCCGGCCGGCATCCCGACGTGGACGCGGGCGAGCCGGGTTGGTACGAGGTGGTCGCGCTGCCGGCGGCCGGTGCCGGCACACCCGGCCCGGCGGCCGCCGACCTGCCCCGCGACGTGGCCGAGGCCCTGCGGCTGGTGGCGGTGTCGGGCGAGTGGTTCGACGAGCTGGAGCTCCAGGCCGCGGCCGGGCTGGACGAGGCCACCGCCCACCGGGTCGTCGACGCCGCGCTGGCGGCCGGCGCCGTGATCCCGGCGGCCGACGGCTTCCGCGTCGCGGCCGAGAGCGTCGGCGCCGGTGTGGCCCGGCCCGAACGGGTCCTGGCGGTCACGGGCCGCCGGCTGGCCGAGCTGGGCGCCCCGCCCGAGCGGGTGGCGGACCGGCTGCACGCCGCCGGGCGCCCGGCCGAGGCGGCGCCCTTCGCGCTGGCGGCGGCCCGCCGGGCGGCCGCCGTCCAGCTCCACCGGGAGGTCCTGCGCTGGACGGGCCTGGCCCGCGACCACGTGGAGGCCGCGGATGCGCCCGAGCTGCTCGGGCTGCGGGCCGACGCGCTGGCGGCGGTCGGCGACCCGGCGGCCGTGGCCGCCTACCGGGCCGCCCTGGCCGTGGCGCCGCCGGCGGGCGTGCGCCGGCTGCGGGTGCGGCTGGCCCGCGCCGCCCTCGTGTCCGGGGACCGCTCCTCGGCCGAGGAGGCGCTGGTCGGCCTGGAGCCCGACGGCGGGCCCGACGACGCCGCCGTCCTCATCTCCCGGGGCCTGCTCGCCTACTTCTCCGGCGATGTCGACGTGGCCGAGGCGGCGGTGGAGGAGGCCCGCCACGCCGCCGCCACCCGCGGCACCCCCGGCCAGCTGCTCGACGCCATCACCCTGCAGGGCCTGGTGGCCCACTCCCGGGGCGAGTGGTTCGACCGCCTGCTGCGGGAGATGCGGGCCGCCGGCGAGGACACCGCGCTGGCCTCGACGGTGTTCGACTCGCACCTGTGCGTGGCCGAGTACCTGCTGTACGGGCCGACGCCCTACGCCGAGGTCGTCGACCTGGCCGAGCGGCTGCGGGCGCGGGCCGACGAGGTCGGCGCCCGCCCGGCGGCCGCGTTCGCCACGCTGGTGGCGGGCGAGGCGTGCCTGCTGGCCGGCGACCTCGGGGCGGCCCGCACGCTGCTGGCCGAGGCGGTCGAGCAGCACGGCGCGCTCGGCGCCGACAGCGGCACCTCCCACGCCCTCCAGCGCCTGGCGGAGGTGGAGCTGGCGGCCGGGGACCGGGCCGAGGCCGAGCGCCTGCTGCGCCGGGCGCTGGCGCTGGCCCGCTGGTCGCCGCTGGCCCATCACCTGCTCCAGCGCATCTACGGCACGCTGGTGGCCACGGCCCCGGACCGCCTGGCGGCCCTGGCGGTGGTGGACGAGGCCGCCGAGGTGTCCGACCGGCGGGTGGCGTGCCGGGTGTGCCATGTGATGATCGCCGTCCCTGCCGCCATCGCGTGTGCGGAGGGCGGCCGGCTGGAGGAGGCCCGGACCTGGCTGGTCCAGGCCGAGCAGTCGGCGGCGCTGTGGCAGGGCACGGCCTGGAAGGCGTCGGTCCGCGAGGCCGGCGCCCACCTGGCCCGGGCCGAGGGCGACCCGGCGGGCGCGGCGCGGCTGCGGCTCGAGGCGGCCGCCCTGTTCGACGAGGCGGGGCAGCCGCTCGACGCCCGGCGCTGCCGGGACGCGGCGGCCGCCCTCGACGCCTGATCGTCCGGGCGCGCCACCGGCCGGCCCGTGGGGGCCGGCCGGTGAGGGCGGGGAGTGGGGTCGTGCGCCTCAGCCGGCGTCGACCTCGATGCTGACCGGGACCCGGCCCGTGATGATGTCGAACACGGCGGAGCGGGCCCGGGACTGCTCGACGAGCGCCTCCAGCTTCTCGGCCGGGGCGTCGCCCTTCACCGAGAACCGGACCCGGATGGCCTCGTAGCCGTTGCGCACCTCGGGGTCGAGGCCGAGGATGCCGTTGAGGTCGATGTCGCCCTCGACGGTCGAGGTCACCTCGGTCAGCGTGATGCCGCGGGCCGCCGCGATGTTGGCCAGCCCGGCCGTGAGGCAGGCGGCCAGCGAGTGCAGCACGTACTCCACCGGGGTCGGCCCCCGGTCCTGCCCGACGAGGACGGCCGGGTGGTCGGCGTCGAAGGTGAAGCTGCGCTCGTGCGCCCGCTCCTCGCCGACGCCGAAGAAGTCCTCGATCGTGCTCTGGCTGTAGGTGCCCTCGACCCACCGGTTGCGGGCCCGGAACTCGAACCGGGCGGCGGCGGGCGCCTGCTTCACGGCATCCAAGGTGGCGAACAGGGTGGGCACGTCGACGCCGTTGCGCCGGGTCTCGTTGGCTTCGGTCATGGTCATGTCCTGGTTCCTTTCCTGGTGGGGGTTGTGCCGGTGTCCCGGCGGAAGCGGCGCGAGCGGGCGGGTGCCCGTCGCTCGTAGATGGCGGCCCGCACGAGCTCGGGGCCTGCGACCTGGATCATGGGGAGTGCTCCTCTTGGGGTGGGGTCAAATGGGAACGAGCAGGGGCCGGGCGGCCAGCGCGGCGGCCTCGTCCTCGATGGCGGCGCTGAGGCGCCGCTGCAGGTCCTGGAACTCGGGCACGGGCGGGAAGGCCGAGAGTGCGCAGGTGATGGCGAAGATCTCGCGGCGGGCCGCGTCGCGCTGCCGCCCGAAGGCGGCCAGGGCCTCCTCCATCGGGGCGTCGCCCCGCAGGCCGGCGTCGAGGGCCGTGGCCAGCAGGTCGGCGTCGCGGAAGGCGTCGCTGATGCCGTGGCCGGTGATCGGGTCGCGGTGGTAGCCGGCGTCCCCGACCAGGGCCCAGCCCGGACCGGTGGCGGCCAGGGCCTGGTTGGGCAGCCCGGTCGCCGACCGGACCGGCGAGGTCCGGTACCCGTCCCGCAGCCGGTCGGCCAGGTCGGGCGCGGTCCGGGCCACGAGGGTGTCGAAGGCGCCGGCCGGCGAGCCGGTGGCGCGGCGGGCGGCCAGCGCCGGGCCGGCCGGTGTGCACACCCAGATGCAGGCCTCGCCGCCGTGGGTGGGGAAGACGCCGGTGAGGGCGCCGTCGGACACGAAGAACTCGATGCCGTCCCACGGCAGGCCGGCCACGTAGGCGTAGTGGGTGGCGCCGCTCGGCGCCCGGCTCTCGACGACCGGGGCGCCCACGGCCCGGGCCACCCGGGAGCGGAGCCCGTCGGCGCCGACCACGACGCGGGCGTCGATCTCGACCGGCCGGCCGTCGCGGTCCTGGCCCGTGACGCCGACGGCCCGGCCCGCGCCGTCGCGGCGCACCCCGTTCACCGACACGCCGAAGGCGACGGTGGCCCCGGCTGCGGCGGCGGCGTCGGCCACCAGGGCGTCGAGGATGTGGCGCCGGGGGGCGACCAGGTGGTCGACGCCGGCGCGCTCCTTGATCGTGCGGGTGACGGACCCGCCGGGCCCGTGGAAGGTCACCGAGCGGATGGCGGGGGCGCCGCTGTCGAGCACCGCGTCGAGCAGGCCCCAGCGGTCGAGCTGGACCACGCCGCTGCGGGAGATCGAGTGGGTGGAGAGCGTGTCGCTCGGGAACGAGGCCCGGTCGAGGACCACCACGTCGTGGCCGGCCCGCGCCAGCAGCAGCGCAGTGGCGGCCCCGGCGGAGCGGGCGCCGACGACGACGGCGTCGTGGCGGTGGCGGGTGGTGGTCATGGCAGGTCGGCTCCCTGGGGGGTGAGTGCTCGGGGTGTTGCCCTCGACTGTGACCCGACCTGCGCCCGCGTCCTTGGAGACCGCGTGGGCGACTTCTGGAGATCTCCTGACGGTCCCGGCCGGGAGATCCGACGATTTGGCGTTCCTCACGTCCGCATGGCGACGTGAGGGACGCCAAATCGGGGTGGGCGAGTTCCGCTCCGCCGCCCGAGCCTCTAGCGTTCGCACGGGCGGACGCCGGTGGCACGGCGCTCCTTCACGACACTCGCGCACGAGAACGAGGAGGCGACCGGTTCCATGACGAACGCGGTCCGCAAGGCAGTCATACCGGCCGCGGGGCTCGGCACCCGCTTCCTGCCGGCCACCAAGGCGCAGCCCAAGGAGATGCTGCCCGTGGTCGACAAGCCGGCCATCCAGTACGTGGTCGAGGAGGCGGTGCGGGCGGGCATCGACGACATCCTCATCATCACCGGGCGCGGCAAGCGCAGCCTCGAGGACCACTTCGACCGGTCGATCGAGCTGGAGGTGTCCCTGGAGGCGTCCGGCAAGCACGACCAGCTCAGCGAGGTGCGGGGCCTGGCCGACCTGGCCGACATCCACTACGTGCGGCAGGGCGAGGCCCTCGGGCTCGGCCACGCGGTGTCGGTGGCCCGCAAGCACGTGGGCGACAGCCCGTTCGTGGTCATGCTGGGCGACGACATCATGGACGAGCACTCCACCGTGCTCGGCGACATGATCACGGTGTACGGCGACACCGGGGCCTCGGTGGTGGCGTTCAAGTCCTTCCCGCCCGAGGAGATCTCGTCGTACGGCTGCGCCGACCCCGAGCCGACCGACCGGGGAGACCTGGTGCGGCTGCGGGGGATCGTCGAGAAGCCGGCGCCCGAGGACGCCCCCTCCGACCTCGCGGTCATGGGGCGGTACCTGTTCACCCGCGAGATCTTCGACGCCATCGACCGCACCAAGCCGGGGGTGGGCGGCGAGATCCAGCTCACCGACGCCATCGCCATACTGCTCACCGAGCAGACCGTCTACGGCTACGTGTTCGACGAGGGCCGCTTCGACATCGGCAAGAAGCTCGACTACCTGCGAGCCACGGTGGAGCTCGCGCTCGACCGCGAGGACCTCGGCCCCGAGTTCCGCCAGTTCCTGGCCGAGGTCGTGCGCCGCCGGGGCATCGTCTGAACCCTGACGGCTCGGGGCGGGGCCGGATCTAGGGTGGCGCCGTGGTCTCCCTCGACGACGCCCTCGCCCACGTCCTCGACCGGTGCGAGCCGCTGCCGCCGGTGACCGTGCCGGCGGCCGGGGCCACGGGCCTGGTGCTGGCGGGCGACGTCGTGGCGGCCGAGGCCGTCCCGCCGTTCGCCAACACGGCCATGGACGGCTACGCGGTCCGGGCCGCCGACGTGGCGGGCGCGCCGGTGACGCTGCCGGTGGTCGGGGAGGTGGCCGCCGGCCACCCGGCCGGGCGGGCGCTCGGGCCGGGGGAGGCGATGCGGATCTTCACCGGCGCCCCCGTCCCCGACGGGGCCGACGCCGTGGTCATGGTGGAGCGGACCGAGCGCCTCGACGGCGGCCGGTCCGTCCGCATCGAGGTGGCGGTCGACCCCGGCACCCACCTGCGGGCCGCGGGCGAGGACCTGAAGCCGGGCGAGCAGGTCCTCGCCGCCGGCGACGAGGTCACCCCCGCCCGCGTCGGTGTGCTGGCGTCGCTGGGCGTGGCCGAGGTGCGGGCCCGGCCCCGTCCCCGGGTCGGCGTGCTGTCGACCGGTGACGAGCTGGTGGTGGGGTCGGCGCCGCTCCGGCCCGGCCAGATCCGGGACAGCAACCGGCCGATGCTGCTCGCCCTGGTGGCCGAGGCCGGGTTCACCCCCGTCGACCTCGGCCACGTCGTGGACGACGAGGACGCCATCCGGACCGTCATCGAGCGGGGGGCCGCCACCTGCGACGCGGTGATGTCGAGCGGCGGGGTGTCGATGGGCGACATCGACCTGGTCCGGGTGGTGCTCGACCGCATCGGCGACATGCGCTGGATGCAGGTGGACATCCGGCCCGCCCGCCCGCTGGCGTTCGGCCTGGTCACGGCCCCGGACGGCCGCCGGGTCCCGGTGTTCGGGCTTCCCGGCAACCCTGTGTCCTCGCTGGTCAGCTTCGCCCTTTTCGCACGGGCCGGCCTCCGGCGCATAGCCGGGCACCCGCCCGGGCGCCAGCACCTACCGCGGTTCACCGCGGTGGCGTCCGAGCCGCTGGCCCGGCGGCCGGACGGCAAGGTCCACTTCGTGCGGGTGGTCGTGACGGCCGCCGGGGGCACGGGCCACGGGCTGGCCGTGCGGTCCTCGGGCGGGCAGGGATCGCACCAGCTCGGGGCCATGGCGCGGGCCGACGGCCTGGTGGTCCTGCCCGACGGCGAGGGCGCGGCGGCCGGCGAGGTCGTCGAGCTGTTGCTGCTCGGCGAACCGGCCGGCGGGAAAGCGCCGTAGGCTGGCCGGCGATGACCGAGCCTCTTGTCGACTCGTACGGGCGGGTCCACCGTGACCTGCGCATCTCGGTCACCGACCGCTGCAACTTCCGCTGCACCTACTGCATGCCGGCCGAGGGGATGCAGTGGCTGCCCCGGTCGGAGATCCTCACCTTCGAGGAGATCGAGCGCATCACCCGGCTGTGCGTCGAGCGGTTCGGCCTCGACAGCGTCCGGTTGACGGGCGGGGAGCCGACCGTCCGGGCCCACCTGCCGGTCCTCGTCGGCAAGCTGGCCCGCCTGCGCACCGGCGACGGGCGCCCGCTGGACGTGGCCCTCACCACCAACGGCGCCACGCTGCGGTCGCTGGCCGCCGACCTGCGGGCGGCCGGGCTCCGGCGCGTCAACGTCTCGCTCGACACCCTGCGCCGCGACCGGTTCGTGGAGCTGACCCGGCGCGACGAGCTGGACCGGGTGCTCGACGGCATCGAGGCGGCGCGCGAGGCCGGGCTCGACCCGGTGAAGATCAACGCCGTGGTCATGCGGGGCGTGAACGACGACGAGCTGGTCGACCTGGCCCGCTTCGGCCGCGACCGGGGCGTGACCATGCGCTTCATCGAGTGGATGCCCCTCGACGCCGACGAGCAGTGGAAGTCGGGTGCGGTGGTCAGCCAGGAGGAGATCCTGGCCGCCGTCTCGGCCGTCCACCCGGTCGAGCCGCTGGTCCGCGGGCACCAACCGGCCGAGCGGTTCGCCTACCGCGACGGGCGGGGAGAAATAGGCGTCATCCCCTCGGTGACCCGGCCGTTCTGCGGCTCGTGCGACCGCATCCGGCTCACGGCCGACGGCCAGCTGCGCTCCTGCCTGTTCGCGGTCGACGAGGTCGATCTCCGGGCGCTGGTGCGCAACCCGGCCACCACCGACGACGACCTGGCCGCCGCCGTGCAGCGGTGCGTGGCGGGCAAGTGGGCCGGCCACATGATCGGCCAGGTCCAGTTCATCCGGCCGCGCCGGAGCATGAGCCAGATCGGCGGCTGAGCCGCCCCGGACGGCCCGTCCATCCAGGGTGACTAGTCTGTGGACATGCCTGACCGTGGACTGACTCACCTTGACCCTCTCGGCCGGGCTCGCATGGTCGACGTCACCCCCAAGGACCCCACCCACCGCCGGGCCGTGGCCCGCGGTCGTGTCCACATGAAGGCCGAGACCACGTCGCTGGTGGCCCGGGGGGCCATCAACAAGGGCGACGTGCTGGCCGTGGCCCGGGTGGCCGGCATCCAGGCGGCCAAGCGCACGCCGGAGCTCATCCCGCTGTGCCATCCGCTGCTGGTCGGGTCGGTGCTCGTCAACTTCCGCATCGAGGACGACTTCATCGAGGTCGAGGCGCACGTCGAGACGGTCGATCGCACGGGCGTCGAGATGGAGGCGCTGACCGCCTGCTCCATCGCCTGCCTGACCATCTACGACATGTGCAAGTCGTCCGACCGCGGCATGGTCATCGGCGACATCGCCCTGTGGGAGAAGACGGGCGGGCGCAGCGGCACGTACCGCCGCACCGACGGCCTCGACGCCGAGCTCGGGCTCTAGCCCGGCGGGACCCGGGCCGGGCATCGGCCCAGGTCAGCCGGCATCCACCACGACTTCCCGGGCGACCTATATGGTCGCTCAAAGCGTGGTCGGAGAGTGATGCCGTGGAAGTCTTCCTGCTCCTCGGGGCGATCTGGGTAGGGGTCCTGCTGCCGCCCTGGCTGGAGAGCCGGCGCGAGTCGCGCTCCATCGCGTCGATCATGTCCTTCCGCAGCCAGCTCTGGTCGCTCCAGCGGGCCACCCCGCAGTTCGGGCTCGACAGCTACGGTGTCTACGGCGACGACTACGACGACTACGACGACGTCGCCGAGAGTGAGGATGCCGACGTGCACGCGCTCGAGCTTCGCCACGCGGGGGACACGGTCGCCGGGGCGGTCGCGCCCGGGGTGATCGGGGCGGTGGTCCGGTCGCCGTCGGACGGGTTGGGCGGCCGGTCGGCCAACACGCTGGCCGCCGCGGTCCACCAGCGCCGGGCCATGGCCTACCGCCGCCGGCGCCGGGTGCTGTCGTTCCTGCTGCTGGCCACCATCGGCGGCAGCGTGGCGGCCGGGCTCGTGGGCGGCCCGTGGATCGCAGCCGCGGTCGTGGCCGGGACCCTGCTGATGACCTATCTCGGCCTGCTGGTCCGGCGGGGCCGCCGCGAGGCCGAGCGGGCGCAGAAGGTGCGGTACCTCACGCCGATCCGGGCGCCCCGCCCGTCGGTCGTGGTCATCGGTAGCGGCGCGGCCCGCTAGCCGTTCGTGGCCGGCCCGGAGAGCGGCGAGCGCCGCCAGCACCTGCACGCGGCCGTCTCCGCCATCGTCGGCGACCTCGACCGCGCCAACCAGGCCCGGGAGCGGGCGCTGCCCGCCTGCCGGCAGACGATCCGGGCCGCGGGGTCGAGCATCCGTGCGGTCCACCGGCTCGACGCCCCAGGGGCCGCGGCGCTGGCGGGCGAGGCCGAGGCGGCGCTGCGGGACGCCCAGCGGGCGCTGGTGCCGTTCCCGTCGCTGACCCACGCCGGCTTCCTCCACGACGCCGAGAAGGAGTACGTCGAGGCCCGGGCGGTCGCCGCCCTGGTGGCGGGGGAGCCGATCCCCGGCCCGGGGCCAGCTCCCGGGGGCCTGGACGTGTCGCCCACGGCGTGGATGCG
>DASSUD010000381.1:0-3301 GCA_035707385.1 Acidimicrobiales bacterium | reverse complement strand
CGACGGCGGCTACGGCGACCGCAACCTGGTGTGCGCCTGCCCGCAATGACGATTTGGCGGCGCATGGGCCGAGATCTCGGCGTATGCGCCGCCAAATCGCTCAACCGTTGACCAGATCGGCGATCTGGTTGAGCAGGGGCCCCGGGCCGGCCACGAGCAGCGTGGTCACGCACGTCTCCCGCCAGCGGGCCAGGTCGTCGCGGAGCTTGGCCGGCGGGCCCACCAGGTACACGTCCTCCACCATGGCCGTGGGAACGGCGGCGGCGGCGTCGGCCTTGCGGCCGTCGAGGTACGCCTCCTGGATCTTCTCGCAGTCGGCCTCGTAGCCCAGCCGGACGAACACGTCCTTGTGGAAGTTGCGGTCGCGGGCGCCCATGCCGCCGATGTACAGCGCCAGGTTGGGGCGCAGCAGGTCGGCGCACGCCTCGACGTCGTCGCCGGGGACCACCGGGACGACGCAGGCCACCTCGAAGTCGTCGGCGGTGCGGCGGGCCCCGGGGCGCGCGAAGCCCTCGGCCAGCGCCGCCCGGTAGAAGTCGTCGGCCTTGGGCGAGAAGAACATGGGGAGCCAGCCGTCGCCGATCTCGGCCGCCAGCGCCACGTTCTTCGGGCCCTCGGCCCCCAGGTAGATCGGGATGTCGGACCGCAGCGGCCGCACGATCGACTTGAGCGGCTTGCCCAGGCCGGTGCCGCCGGGCAGCGGCATGGCGTAGTGCTCGCCCTCGAACGAGACCGGCTCGTCGCGGGCCACGATGCGGCGGATGATCTCGACGTACTCGCGGGTGCGGGCCAGCGGCTTGGAATAGTCCTGGCCGTACCAGCCCTCGACCACCTGGGGGCCGGACACCCCCAGGCCGAGGATGAACCGGCCGCCCGACAGGTGGTCGAGCGTGATGGCCGTCATGGCCGTCGACGCCGGTGTGCGGGCCGAGATCTGCGTGATGGCGGTGCCGAGCTTGACCCGGGTGGTCTGCGCGCCCCACCACGCCAGCGGCGTGAAGCAGTCGGACCCGTAGGCCTCCGATGTCCAGATCGAGTCGAACCCGAGCTGCTCGGCCGCCGTGATCTGGTCGAGGGCGTCGACCGGCGGCCCGCTCGACGGCCAGTAGCCGACGATCAGCCCGAGCTTCACCCGCGGACCCGGACGTTGGGACCGCCGGAGCCGTTGGACGCCTCGCCCGCCGCCTTGGCGCCGGCGTCCGCGGCCTCGGCCCCCGCCTCGGCGGTGTCGACCGCCTGGTCGGCGAGCTCCTCGACCGCGTCCTCGAGGTCGTCGGCGGCCTCGGCGGCCTCCTCGACCTTCTTCTGCTCCTCGCCGGGCAGGGTGCCGAGGCCGGCCAGGCCGGACAGCATCTCGCGCAGCTGGGTGAGCTGGCCGGTGACGGCGTCGCGCTGGCGGGTCAGCTCCGCGACCTCGCGCTCGGCCTGCTTGCGGGTGACCTCCGCGTGGGTCTTGGCCTCGAAGATGAGCTGGTCGGCCTCGGACCGGGCGTCGGACACGGTGCGGTCGGCGAAGGACCGGGCCTTGGACTCGATGTCGGCCGACGCGGTCTCGGCCTCCTTGCGGCGATGCTCGGCGGCGGCCTCGATCTCCTTGGCCCGCTGGTCGGCGGCCCGGGCCCGCTGCTCGGCCTCGCCCACCAGCCGCTGGGTGGCGGCCATGGCGGCGTCGTGGCGCTCGCTCTCCTCGCGCTCGGCACGCTCGCGGCGCTCGGCCAGCTCGAGCTCGAGGGCCTGGAGCTCGGCCTCGCGCTTCTCCTTGGCCTTGGTCAGCAGCTTGGAGGCGGCGGCCCGCTTCTCCTCCGCCTCGCGGGAGGCGACGTTGCGGAGCTCGATGATCTCGCGCTCGGCCGTGGCCCGCACGGTGGCGATCTCGCGCTCGGCCGTGGCCCGCAGCTCCGCCACCTCGTGGTCGGTGGTCGTGCGCAGCTGGCTGGTCTCGCGCTCGGCCTCGGACCGCAGCGCCTCGGCCTCGCGGCGGGTGTTGGCCCGCAGGTCGTTGACCTCGCGCTCGGCGGAGTCGCGCACGGCCTTGGCCTCGCGCTCGGCCGCGGTCTTGACCGCGGTGGCGACGGCGCGGGCCTTCTCGACCACCTCCTTGGACTCGAGGTGGGCGGCGGCGATCAGCTTCTCGGCCTCGCGCTTGGACTCGCCGCGGTGCTCGTTGGCCTGCTCGTCGGCCAGGCGCAGGAGCTGCTCGACCCGGCTGCCGAGGCCCGACAGCGTGGGCTGGGCCCGCTCCTCGAGGGCCTTGGACTGCTCGGTGACTTTGCGTTCGAGCTCGTTGATGCGGTCGCGCGCGTCGGTCGTGCCGGTCTTGGCCCGGGACGCGGTGTCGGTCAGCTCCTCGATGCGGGCGTGCAGCCGCTCGATGAACATGTCGACCTGCGTGCGCTCGTACCCCCGGAGGACGATGGTGAAGTCCGGGGTTCCGCCGCTAGCGGTCGACGGCGAAGACGTTGTGCCCATGGCGTTCCATCATGTCAGACGGTGCGCGGCCGATGTTCCGCCAAGGGTCGGAACGCGCGGGTTTCTGCTCGTTCTCGTTTCCCGCCACGCCCGCTCGACCGGAAACTGAAACGTGTTCTAGTCTGGCGGCGGACCGAGGAGCCGTCATGACGCAGCGCTACCCCTTCCCCATCCCGTTCGGCTGGTTCTGCGTGGGGTACCCCGAGGAGTTCCCGGCGGACGAGGCCCGGCCGCTCTACTACTGGGGCCGCCACCTGGTCGGATGGCGTGACACCGCCGGCGCGTTCCACCTCCAGGACGCCTTCTGCCCCCACCTCGGCGCCCACCTCGGCCACGGGGGAACGGTGGTCGGGTGCGAGATCCGCTGCCCGTTCCACGGCTGGCAGTTCGACGCCGAGGGCGCCAACTCGGCCATCCCCTACAGCGAACGGCTCAACCGCAAGGCCCAGCTCCGGACCTACCCCACGCTGGAGCGCAACGGCGTGGTGCTGGCCTGGTACCACCCCGACGACGAGCCGCCGATGTGGGACATCCCCGAGGTCCCCGAGCTCAACGGCCATCCCGATTGGACCGTGACCACCCGCTCCGACTACGAGATCGAGGCCGCCATGCAGGAGATGGCGGAGAACGCCGTGGACTCCGCCCACTTCCGCTACGTGCACGACACGGCGGCGGTGCCGGTGCTGGAGGAGTACACCGCCGGGTTCCCCGAGGCGGTGATGCGGTCGTCGCAGAAGTACGTGACCGGACGCGGGGTGGTCGAGGGACGGCTCGACACCCACGCCTGGGGGCCCGGGCTGTCGCTCGTGTACTTCAGCGGCATCGTCGACAC
>DASSUD010000380.1:0-10147 GCA_035707385.1 Acidimicrobiales bacterium | reverse complement strand
CGATGCGCTCCACCACCGCGGTGAGGGGGATGCCGCGCACCCGGGTGAGCCAGAACGCGGTCCACTCCCAGCTCCCCAGGTGCGGCAGGCACAGCATCGGCCCCAACCCCGCCTTGCGGGCCTGCTCGATGTGGTCGAACCCCTCGTAGGTCAGGCGATCGTCCAGCTCGATCGGGTCGATGGACGGCAGCCGGAACGACTCGCCGTAGTAGCGCCCGTACGATCGGTACACCGCCCGCACCCGGCGCCGCAGCGCCGTGCCCCGCAGCCCGGGGGTCACCCGGCGCTGGTGGCGCTCGACCATGGCCCGGCGGTCGCCGGGGGCGTAGCTGGCCAGCGCCGCCAGCTGGGGCGCGACCCCCTCGACCACGCCCCCCGGCAGGGCCTGGGCCAGGGCCGCCGCGCCGCGGTAGGCCGGGGTCAGCAGGTCCATGGGATGGTGTGCGACCCGCCCGGGACCGGGCCGCGGTCAGCGCCGCCGGCGGTTGGCCAGCGACTGGCGCCGCCAGGCACGGTCGGTCGAGCGGGCCACCCGGCGGGAACGCCAGCGGGCGGCCAGGGGCTGCACCTGGGGGGCCGACGCCTGGGCCCACACCGTGGCGAACCGCTGGCCGGCCGTGAACACGGTCAGCAGCAGCATCACCCACAGCACCGGCACCAGCAGCGACTCGAACAGCAGGCCGAAGCCCAGGAACAGCAGCCGCTCGGCCCGCTCCATGAGGCCGCCGCGGGCGTCGAAGCCGAGCGCCTCCGCCTTGGCCCGCTCGTAGGAGACGAGCATCGACGCGGCCATCACCGCCAGCGGCAGGACGGAGATGCGGCCGCCCTGGGTCGAGTCCAGGTACCAGGCGATGCCGCCCAGCAGCAGCGCGTCGCTGACGCGGTCGATGACCGAGTCGAAGAACGCGCCGCGCGGCGAGGCCGTGCCGGACGCCTTGGCCACCGCCCCGTCGAGCACGTCGGGTACCGCCGTGAGCACGAGCAGCAGCAGCCCGGCCCGCAGCCAGCCGTTGGCGATGGCCACCGCGGCGGCCACCGCCATCACCAGGCCCGTCGAGGTCAGCTGGTTGGCCGTGATGCCGGTGCGCCGGATGGAGGCACCGAGGGGTCGCAGGCCCTTTTCGAAGGTGCTGCGCCACCGTCCGTCGAACATGCGCACAAGGCTAACCGCACGGCGCGAGACCGCACGCGCGCCACCGCGTTCTGCGCTGGCACGAACACACGGGTCCGCTACTGTCGCCCGCATCGCCCACCAACCACCGAGGGGGAGCCTGGTGAAGCGGTTCGCGACCGATCACATCCGCAACGTCGCACTGGTCGGGCACGGCGGGTCGGGCAAGACCAGCCTGGCGGAGGCGCTGCTGCACCGGGCCGGCGCCATCACCCGACTCGGACGGGTCGAGGACGGCACGACGGTGTGCGACTACGACCCCGAGGAGCACAAGCGGGGCATCTCCCTGTCGCTCTCGGTCGCCCCGTTCGAGTGGCGTGATCACAAGGTCAACCTGATCGACACACCGGGCTACGCCGACTTCATGGGCGACGTCGCGGCCGCCCTGCGCATCGCCGACCTGGCCGTGTTCGTGGTCAGCGCGGTCGACGGCGTGGAGGTCCAGACCGAGGAGGCCTGGAGCCTCGCCTCCCGGCTGGGCGTGCCCCGCATGGTCTTCGTCAACAAGCTGGACCGCGAGCGGGCCAGCTTCGACGCCACCCTGGCCCAGCTGCGCGACCGGCTCGGCGCCGGCATCGCCCCGCTCGAGCTGCCCATCGGTCAGGAGGCGGCGTTCCGGGGCATCGCCGACCTGCTCACCGACACCGCCCACATCTACGAGGGCGGAGTGCCCCACACCGAGCCGATCCCCGACGACATGGAGGCGCTCGAACACCAGGTCCACGACAACCTGGTCGAAGGCATCGTGGTGGCCGACGACGCCATGCTGGAGCGCTACCTCGAGGGCGAGACCCTGACCCTCGACGAGCTGGAGCGCACCCTCCACGACGGCATCGCGGAGGCCACTGTCTTCCCGGTGGTGGTGGGTTCCGCCACCCGGGAGATCGGCATCGACCGCCTGGCCGACTTCCTGGTCGAGATCGGCCCCTCCCCCCTCGACCGGCCGACCACCATCGCCATCGGGTCGGGCAACGGCGAGACGGCGGCCGACACAATGGACGTGCCGGCCGAGGCCGGTGGCGACCCGCTGGCCTTCGTGTTTAAGACGATCGCCGACCCCTACGTCGGGCAGGTCAGCCTGTTCCGGGTGCTGTCGGGCACGCTGCGCCCCGACGACCACCTGGTGAACAGCCGGACCGGGACGGACGAGCGCCTGCACGGGCTGCTCACCGTGCGGGGCAAGGAGCAGGAGACCGCGTCGGAGCTGGTGGCCGGGGACATCGGCGCGGTGGCCAAGCTGGCCACCACCGCCACCGGCGACACCCTGGCCCCCAAGGGCAAGCCGGTCACCGTCCCCCCGATCGAGCAGCCCGATCCCACCCTGGCGGTGGCGGTGGTCCCCCGCACCCAGGCCGACGAGGACCGGCTCGCCCCGGCGCTGCACCGGCTGGTCGACGAGGACCCGGCCCTGCGGGTCGAGCGGGTCGACGAGACGCACCAGACGCTGCTGCACGGCACGGGCGAGACCCACCTGCAGATCACGCTGGAGAAGCTGACCCGCAAGTTCGGGGCCAACGTCGACACCGAGGAGGTCCGGGTCCCCTACCGGGAGACGATCACCGGCAGCGCCAAGGGCGTCGAGGGCCGGCACAAGAAGCAGACGGGCGGCCACGGGCAGTTCGGCGTGTGCGTGATCGACCTCGAGCCCATGCCCCGGGGCGGCGGGTTCGAGTTCGCGAACCAGATCGTGGGCGGCGCCATCAGCCGGGGCTACATCCCCGCCGTGCAGAAGGGCATCGAGGAGGCGATGGGCGCCGGCGGCGTCAACGGCTACCCGGTGGTCGACGTCAAGGTCACGCTGACCGACGGCAAGGAGCACTCGGTCGACAGCTCGGAGATGGCGTTCAAGGTGGCCGGCCGGCTGGCGTTCCGGGCGGCCATGGCCCAGGCCACGCCGGTGGTGCTCGAGCCGATCAGCAGGCTGGAGGTCACGGTCCCCGTGGACCTCCAGGGCGACGTGATGGGCGACCTCAACTCGCGCCGGGGCCGCGTCCAGGGCACCGAGGCCGCCGAGGAGGGGCGCCAGACGGTGGTCGCCCTCGTGCCCACGTCGGAGATCCAGCGCTACGCCATCGAGCTGCGCTCGCTCACCGGCGGCCGGGGCCGGTTCAGGGCCGTCCACGACCACTACGACGTCCTGCCTGCCCACCTGGTCGGCTCGGTCAAGCGCGAGGTGGGCGACGAGGCCTGAGCGGGAACACGGCGCCGCCGGGCCTGGCTACCCTGGCGCCGTGGAGCGGTGCGAGGAGTGCGGGTTCGACCCCGCCGATCTGCGCCCGCCGGACACCGTCGTCGCCATCCGGTCGTTCGGGCGGCGCTACCGGGCGCCCCTCACCCGTGGCCTGGCCGGCGAGGATCTCGATGTCATCGTGCGCACCTCCCCCGGTCCCGGGGTGTGGTCGGCCCTGGAGTACGCCGTCCACGTTTCGCAGCTCTTCGTCGTGTTCGACGGGCGGGTGCGGGCGGCGCTGGCCCGCGCCGCGCCCGACGAGGCCGTGGTCGACTGGGAAGCGCGTGTCGCCGCCGCGCCGGCTCTGGACCGGGAGGCCACCGCCGAGGCCGTCGACGACGCGGCCGACTCGCTGGCCACCACGCTGTCCGAGCTGAACGCGGACGAGTGGAAGCTGCCGACGCTGACCGGGCGGGCCCGCGAGGTCCCGGTGGAGGAGCTGGCGGTGATCGCCGTCCACGAGGGCAGCCACCACCTGCTGGACGTCGGGCGGGTCCTGCGGGCCGCCCGCGGGCGCTAGCGGCGCGATCGGACCAGGTGGTACGCGCCGATCAGCAGCGGGATGAGGGCGAAGAAGGGGAGCAGCTCGGCGTCGTGGGTGCCCTCCTCGTTCGTCTCCTCGACGAGCCACCACATGCCGAGCATCGCGGTGAGGAAGATCACGCCCGCGACGAGCCAGAGGATGCCCGAGCGTCTCTCCTGGTCAGCGGTTCGAGCCGTCATGCCGGCCTCCCTTCGCAATCGCAATCCAAGCGTCCGCCGGCGAACCGGAGCTCACCAGAGGCGAAGGTCGGCGATTGCCCGGAGCAGGACCGCCCGGCCGGCCGCTAGCCCGGCAGGACCTTCTCGACCGCCTCGGTCACCTCGTTCGACGTGGGCTCGACCATGGGGTTGAAGCGGGCGACGACCTCGCCGCCCGGCGCCACCAGGAACTTCTCGAAGTTCCAGCGGATGTCGCCGGTGTGGCCGTCGTCGGAGTCGGGCACGTCCACGAGCCGCCGGTACAGCGGGTGGCGGTCGTCGCCGTTGACCTCGACCTTCTCGGTCATGGGGAAGGTCACCCCGTAGCTGGTGGAGCAGAACGTGGCGATCTCCTCGGCGGTCCCCGGCTCCTGCTCGCCGAACTGGTTGCACGGCACGCCCAGCACCGAGAAGCCGCGGTCGGCGAAACGCTCGTGCAGGTCCTCGAGCCCCGTGTACTGGGGCGTGAGCCCGCAGCGCGAGGCCACGTTGACGACCAGGACCGCCTTGCCGTCGTAGTCGTGCAGGTCGGTCGGGCTGCCGTCGAGAGCGTTGATGGCCACGTCGTAGATGGACATGCCGGCAAGCTACCGGCGCGGCGCAGCGGGCCGCGCTAGAACCGCGCGATGGACCTCTCCCAGCTCGCACCGTCGGACGCCAGCGTCGCCCTCCGGGGACTGGAGAGGCGTTACCGCGGCCTGTTCTCGGGGCTGGGCGAGGACGAGTCGCCCGACGACGTGGCGCACCGCAGCTCGCACGGCTGGTCCGCGATCGAGCATGTGGTGGCGGCGGCCTGGGCGATCGGCGCGGCCGAGCGGGCCCTGGCCGCGGTGGCCACCGAGGACTCCCCCACCCTGGCGGCCGCCGACGTCGACCCCGAGGCCCGGCCCAAGCCGGGCTCCCCCACCGGCACGGTGCACGAGCGCCTGGCCGAACTGGGGTTCGAGGCCAACGCCACCGCCGACCGCATCGACGCCACCCCCGCGGCCGACTGGGACCGCACCGGCACGGTGGCGGGCACCGGCCGCAGGGTCACCGCCCTGGACCTGGCCCGCGGCGCGGTCGACGCGGGCGTGAGCCACCTGCGGGCGGCGGAGGCCGTCCTCGAGGCCGTCCGCCGCTCCTGACCCCGTAGAACCCGCGCGCTGGCAGGAGCTCAGCGCCTGCCGGACAGGTCCCCACATCCGGGGGGACGACCGTCCCGAATCTCCGCCTGCAAGCCCCTGACGGCTACAGGAGGAGAAACCCATGCACCCCGTCACACGCCGCTCGTTCCTGGCAACGGGCTCGGCGGGAGCGCTGGCGGTGGCGGGAGCCGCCACCATCGGCGGCCCGCTGGCGTCGGTCGCGGCGGCCGACACCGCCGACGAGCTCACGCCCGCGCAGGCGGCCGCACTCAGCGGCCCCACCATGCTCCAGGTGCTCGACGCCGCCACCGGCGAGGTCGAGATCCTCGTGGAGGAGCGCTCCATCGTGTTCACCGACAAGCACCTCGTGGCCCGCGTGCTGCGAGCCACCCGGTAAGGACGGCCCCCGATGTCCTCCCATCGCGAGGCGCCCGGCATCTCCAAGGACCCGGTCGCCGACAACACCGACACCTACGCGTTCGTCACCCCGAACGACACCGTCACGATCATCACGAGCTACCTCCCCGTGCAGGCTCCGGCCGGCGGCCCGAACTTCTACGAGTTCGGCGACGACGTGCTCTACGAGATCCACATCGACAACGACGGCGACGGCAAGCCGAACATCACCTACCAGTTCAGCTTCGAGACCGTGAACACGAACCCGAACACGTTCCTCTACAACACGGGTCCGATCACCGCGCTCGACGACCCGACCTGGAACCGCCGCCAGACCTACAAGCTGCGCAAGGTCACCCGCCGGCCGGGCCGGCGTGACCGGACCGACGTCATCGGGCGGGGCATCCCCACGCCCCCCTGCAACATCGGTCCCCGCTCGACCCCGAACTACGAGGACCTGGCGGCCGGCGCCGTCAAGAGCTTCCGCACGGGCGAGAAGGTCTTCGCCGGCCAGCGGGCCGAGAGCTTCTTCGTCGACCTCGGGTCCGTGTTCGACCTCGGGACGCTGCGGCCCTTCCAGGACCGGCACCTGATCCGGACCCCGCCCGGGGCCGGCGTCGACTCCATCGAGCAGGTGAACGTCCACTCGCTGGTCATCCAGGTGCCGATGGCGCACCTGACCCGGGACGGCCGCGTGCCCCGCGACCCGATGTCCCCCAACTCGGTGATCGGCGTGTGGGGCGCGGCCAGCCGCCAGAAGGGCATGTCCCGCGGCTCGGGCTACCGCCGCAGCGCCGGTCCCTGGCAGCAGGTGTCCCGGCTCGGCAACCCGCTGTTCAACGAGGTCATCGTGCCCCTCGACCGCAAGGACGAGTGGAACGCGGTGGGCCCCGACAAGGAGAGCCGGTTCGCCCAGTACGTGGCCCGCCCCGAGCTGGCCGCCCTGCTGCCCGTGCTCTACCCGCGCACGTTCCCCAACCTGGCGGCCTACGACAAGGACCGGGCCGACCTGCTGGCCATCCTGCTGACCGGCATCCCCAGCGGTGTCATCGACGGGTTCCAGAACTTCACGGGGACCACGCAGGCGGACCTGCTGCGGCTCAACATGGCCTATCCGGCGAGCGCCAACCCCAACCGGCTCGGCCTCCTCGGCGGCGACTTCGACGGCTTCCCCAACGGCCGCCGGCTCACCGACGACGTGGTCACCATCGAGCTGCGGGCCGTCGCCGGTGCGGTGCTCCCCCGGGTCGACAACACGTTCACCCCGGACGGGGCCGCCAACCTCATCGAGGACGGCACCTTCCCGCCGGTCCGCCAGTTCCTGGACGACTTCCCGTACATCGGCACGCCGTACAGCGGCTACGACGTCCCGGCGGCCTGACGGTGCACCCGCACCACACCCACCACACCCACAGCGCCACGCTGGCGCCCACGTCCGAGAGCTCGGACGTGGGCGTCAGCTCGCTCCTCGACATCGGGGACGAGATCGGGGCGCTCGTGGTCTACCTGCCCGGCGACACCCCGTCGGGCGAGCTGGAGGCCTGCCCGGCCGGGCGACCGGACGAGCATTTCCACACCGGGGTCCATCCCCGGCTCCTCGGCGCCGGCGCCAGCGTGCACGTCGCCGTGTTCCCGCAGGTCGCCCAGGGCAGCTACCAGGTCCTCGACGACACGGCCATCCCGGTGGCACTGGTCCAGGTCACCGGCGGGCACGTGGCCGAGGTCGACCTGCGCTCCCCCTGACCGCCCGCGCCGTGCGGTCCCCCGGCCGGCCTCACCGGGGGGCCGCCGCCGCGTACTGGTCGACGGGCACCGGCTCGGTGGCCTCGTAGCCGACCGGCAGGAACAGGTCACCCGCCGTCGTCCAGTACCACACGCCCCAGTGGTAGAAGGCGGCGAAGGCACCGGGGTGCTCGGCGATGAGGTCGGCGTAGAGCTGCACACCGTGCACGTAGTGGTCGCTGTGGTTGTAGTTCCACAGGGCGCCGTCGAGGTCGCCGGGGGCGCCGTTGGCCTGGAGGTAGCGGCCGGCGGCCAGGATCGCCTGCCGGGGGTCGTTGACGTCGCCCTCGCCGTAGGCCGCCCAGGTGGCCGGCATGAACTGCATGGGGCCCTGGGCGCCGGCCACCGACGTGCCCCGGATGCGGCCCATGCCGGTCTCCACCAGGTTGACGGCGGCCAGGACGTTCCAGGGGACGCCGAAGGTCGCCTCCGCCTCCCGGTAGTAGCCGGCGAGCTCGGCGGCCGGCACGGGGGCGACGATCCGCCAGGTGGGCATCTCCGTGGCCGGTCGCCGGCCGAGCGCCCGGAACTCGCGGCGGGCCGCGGCGTGGGACGACACCGCCGGGTGCAGCTCGGGCGGCAGCGCGGCGAGCACGGCGGCGTCCCAGTCCGGGTGATCACCCAGCACCCGGTAGGCGGCCTGCTGGGCCAGCGCCGCGGTGGCGACGTCGGTCACGGTCGCCCCCGGGGCCCGCAGCACCGCCTCGGCGTCGGCGATCTGGCGGGCCAGCCCGGCGGGATCGCCCGCCACGGGGGGTGGCCGCAGCGTCGCCGGGTCGACGGGGGCGGTGGTCGTGGTCACGGGCGCCACCGTGGTGGGCGCCGCAGTGGTGGGCGCCGCCGTGGTGACCGGCGCTGTGGTGGTCGTCAGGCGCGGGGCGGCCTCGTCCCCGCCCCCGCCGCACGCCGCCGCCAGCAGCGCGAGCGCGGCACCGGCGGTCCGGGCTCGCAGGTCCACCCCGACGACACTAGGCGCCATGGCATTCCCGGGGGCCGCTCCAGCTCAGGCCTAGGCGCCGTCGAGCTCGGACCAGTCCTCGGGGTTGTCCTCGACGAAGTGCTCGACGATCGCGCCGTCGACGCCGTCGACGAGGACCAGGCCCCGGTGCGTCGGGGGGTTCTCGGCGGAGTACAGCAGGATCCGCCAGGTGGGCCGGCTCAGCAGGCCGCGCCACCCCATCTGGGCCGACGCGTGCCCTACCGGGAACCCCACGGCCCGCGACGCCGCCACCAGGGCGTCCTGCTCGTCGACGTCGAGGTTCCAGCCGGTGATCAGCTGGTAGGCGCCGAACACCGCCAGCACCACCGCCGCGAACAGCAGGCCGCCGTTGACCCACACGGCGTCGTCCACCGCCAGCCACACCGCCACCAGGATCACGGAGATGCAGAGGTACAGGTAGCCGGGCACCCGCCGCCGGTTGTTGTTGGGGAACAGGTAGGGACCGACGTAGCCGGCCGCGTCGAGGTCGCCGGGCAGCTCGTCGACGACGTCCTCGTCGCGCTCGGTCGGTGTCGGGTCGTCCGCCATGGCCTCCGCGACGCTAGCCACCGGGCCACGCCTCGCGCAGCTTGCGCCAGCTGTCAGCCAGCGCCTCGGGCAGCACCCGGGCCTCGGCGACCGCGGTCATGAAGTTGGAGTCGGCGCTCCAGCGGGGCAGGACGTGGACGTGCAGGTGCGAGGGGACGCCGGCCCCGGCCGCCTCGCCCAGGTTCATCCCCACGTTCACGCCGTGGGGCGCGTAGGCGGCCTTGATCGCCACCACCGCGTCCCGCACCCCCGCCCACATCTCCGCCGCCTCCGCGGGGGTCAGGTCCTCGAGCTCACCCACCTCCCGGTACGGCATGACCAGCAGGTGGCCCGACGTGTAGGGGTAGGCGTTGAGGATGGCGAAGCACGTCGCGCCCCGCCACACCACGTGCGTCTCGTCGTCGGGCAGGCCCGAGGCCAGGATGCGACGGAAGATCGACCCCTCCCCCGCCAGCGCGCCGTTGCCGGCCGCCGCCACGTAGCTCGACCGCCAGCCGGCCCACAGCCGCTCCATCAGCTGTGGGCGGCGATCTCGCCGACCACCCGGTCGACGAACGCGTCCACCGGAACGCCCCGCTCGACCTCGCCGCCCCGCGGGTTGTCGCCCACGGTGCCGGCGGCCACGTCGTCGTCTCCCACCACGACGACGTGGGGGATCTTCTCCAGCTTGGCCTTGCGGATGCGGGCGCCGAGCGGCTCGTCGGCGTCGACGGCCACGGCCCGGACGCCCTCGCCCCGCAGCCGGGCCACGAGCTCGTCGCCGTAGTCCTGGTGGTCGGACCGCACGGGCAACACCTGGACCTGCACCGGCGACAGCCACACCGGCAGCGCGCCGGCGGTGTGCTCGAGCAGCACGCCGAAGAACCGGTCGAAGGACCCGAACAGCGCCCGGTGGATCATCTGGGGCCGGTGGCGCTGGTTGTCGGCGCCCACGTACTCGAGCTCGAAGCGCGGCGGGAACTGGAAGTCGACCTGGATGGTCGACAGCTGCCAGCGCCGGCCGATGGCGTCCCGCACGTGGACGTCGATCTTGGGGGCGTAGAACGCGCCCTCGCCCTCGGCCACCACGTAGGGGATGCCGGAGGCCTCGACCGCCGCCTCGAGCGCCGCTTCGGCCGCGTCCCAGTCGGCGATCTCGCCCACGAACTTGTCGGGACGGGTCGACAGCTCGG
>DASSUD010000379.1:0-4549 GCA_035707385.1 Acidimicrobiales bacterium | reverse complement strand
GGGTCGCCGCTGCCAGCTGCTCCTCACTGGGCGCGGCCACGGTGCGGTACACGTCGTAGCGGTGGCCGCGCAGGCTGGTGCGGGCCGACACCAGGTTGCCGGCCACCGGGTCGAACCCGACGAGCGCCTCGTCGGCGTCGGCATCGGCATCGATCGTCAGCGGGCGGCCCATGGCCGGCAGGAACGGGCCCTCCAGGTCCAGGATCTCGATGCTCTGGTGCACCCGGCCGCCGGGCGACGCGTCCCCGAGCGCCGCGTCGCCCGGCAGCTCTTGCCCGGCACGCCGGTAGTCACCGGTCGTGGTCCACAGCGCTCCGTCGTACGCGTCGAGGGCCGCGGTCCGCACCCGATCGGGAGCGGGTGCGTCGCCGGCGTCGACGGTGATGCGGAACAGAGACCGAGGGGGGTCGGTCTTGAGCTGGGACTTGAGCACGACGAGGGGGGTGAGGGCATCGTCGATCTCGAGTCGCTCGTCGCGGAGATCGCGGGGGTCCAGCCGGTCACCGCGCCCGGGCGGGAGGGCACCGGCGGCCAGCGGGCTCGCCACCGCGATCCCCACGACGAGAGGTACACCGAACGCGACCCGGCCGGCCGGGGTGTGGAGCCGGGCCGCGTTCGGCGAGCTTGAGCGCGCCTCGCGGGCGGAGGGCGCAGCGGCGCCAGGGGGCGCCTCGGTCAGGGCGGTCACGGCCCGGTTGGCCCGCACCAGCATCAGCACCAGCGCCACCCCCAGGAAGGCGATGGCGAGGGCGAGGCGGTTGCTGGCGGCCTCGACGGTGAGCGCCAGGGCCGCGGCCAGGGCCACGGTCGGGGGGCCCACCGGCACGATGGGGCCCTCGGTGTGGACGGCGAGCAGCGCGGCGGCGGTGCACGCCAGCCAGCTGGCGGCCAGGGGTGTGACCAGCAGGTCGCCGTGGAGGTCGGCGGGGAGCCCGGCCGCCAGCATCGCGGCCCAGCCGCCGGACAGCCCGTCGACCACGGTGGACGCCGCGGCGCCGACCGACGACACCCCCGTGCCGGGGAGGGCCAGGAGCAGCGCCCCCGCCGCCACGGGGAGCGCCGCCGCCGCCAGGAGGGCCGTCCGACCCGCCCGCCAACCACGCTTCGTAGTGAGCGCGACGAGCAGGGCGGGAACCACCGCGCCGCCCACCACCGGGACCGCGAACTGCCAGCCGGAGAAGAAGTCGGCATACGCCGCGCCGGCCACGCACGTCAGTGCGCAGCACAGCGCGACCTCTGCTGCTCGCTCCTCGTCGGTCTGCATTTCCGCCGTTCCGGGGTCGTTTTCGAGAGGGGGGCCGGTGAGAGGTCGAAGGGGGTATGGTCCGACACCCGCACCAGCCGGGGACATCGTGCGACGGCCGCCGGCCCCGATGCACCGGGTGAATCCCCGGTTTGCACCCCCCGTGCAAACGCCCGCTGTTACACCGCGTTGCAGTTGGCTTATCATCACTCCCCGTACGGGCCCCGGGGCGCGGCAGACGGTCGCCACCAGGGGCCACGGTGGGGGCACCGATGAGCATGATCGAGCAGGCAAAGGGCACATCGGTCGAGCGACCGATCGGGCGGGACGCCGAGCTGGGGGCGCTGTCCGGCCTGCTCGACGAGGTCCGCGCCGCCACCTCGCGCGTGATGGTCCTGGGCGGCGAGGCGGGGCTGGGCAAGTCCGCCCTGGTCGACTGGACCATCCGCGAGGCACGGGAGCGCGGCTTCACGGTGCTGAGAGCCACCGGCGTCGAGTTCGAGCAGGGCCTCGCCTTCAGCGGGCTGTCCGCCGTCGTGCGCCCCCTGCTCGACCGCCTCGACGACCTCGACCCCAGCCAGTCGCGCGCGCTGCGGGGGGCGCTGGGCCTGGTCGACGCCGACGGCCGGCTACTGGCCGTCCACGGCGCCCTGCTGGCGCTCGTGTCGGCCGCCGCCGAGGAGGCACCGGTCCTGGTGGCGGTGGACGACGCCCAGTGGATCGACCAGTCCAGCCTCGAATCCCTCGTGTTCGCCGCCCACCGCTGCGACGCCGACCGGGTCGGGTTCCTGTTCGCCCAGCGCACCGGGGCCCCGTGCCTGCTGGACCGCACCGACTTCGACCGCCTGGCCCTGCCCGGGCTCCCGCGCGAGGCGGCCGTGGCCATGCTGGCCACCGAGGGCGTGGACGAGGCCGTCGCGCTGCGGTGCTGGAAGCGCACCCGGGGAAATCCCCTGGCCCTCATCGAGGCCGGGCGCAACCTGAGCCCCGAGCAGCGCACCGGCGCCAACCCGCTGCCCGCCGTACTGCCCATCGGCGACCGGCTGGTCGACTCGTTCGGCACCCAGCTCAGCCAGCTGCCGGAGGCGACCCTGACCGCGCTGGGGGCCGCCGCCCTCGAGTCCGACGACGACCTGACCCTGGTGGCCGCGGCGCTCGCCCGGGTCGAAGGCACGCTCGCCGACCTCGCCCCGGCCGAGACCGCCGGTGTCGTCGCGCTGGGCGAGGGCCGTGTCCGCTGGCGCCACCCGCTGGTGCGGGCCGCCGTGCTGCACCTGCTCGACGTCGGCCGCCAGCGGAGCCTGCACCGGGCGCTGGCCGAGGCCGCCACCGACGCCGGCCGCCACGAGCGGGCGCTGTGGCACCTGTCCGAGAGCGTGCTCGGGCCCGACGACGCCGTGGCGTCGCAGATGGCCGAGCTGGGCGACGCCGCCATGAGGCGGGGTGCCCTGCCGGCCGCCGCCAAGGCGTTCGAGCAGGCCGCCAGGCTCACCACGGACAAGGCCGCCTACTGGGACCGGCTGACCTGGATGGGCTTCAACCAGTACACCGCCGGCAACCACGCCCAGGCGCTGGGCACGCTGCAGCCGGTCATCGAGACCATCGACGACCCGGTGGCCAAGGCCCGCATGGCGGTGGTCCTCGGCCAGGCCGAGGTGTGGCTCCACGGCCCCACCCTGGCCACCCCCCGCTTCGAGTACCACGCCAAGGCGGTGCGGGAGATCGCCCCGGCGCTGTCGGCGATCCTGCTGCTGTGCGCCTCCGCCTCCCGGCTGCTGGCCCTCGACATGGACGCGGCGATGGCGACCGCCGTCGACGCCGGCAAGGCGGCCGAGGAGGCGGGCGACAACCCGCTCAAGCTGGCCGCCGACGCCTGCTGCGCCGTCCTCGACCTGTTCTCCGGCAGCCGTGAGGACGTCGCCGCCCGGCTCCAACCCCTCGCCGACATGGCCATCGAGGTCTACGGCCCGCCCGGGGCGATGGTCGACAGCGTCGAGGGCGTCATCCAGCTGTGCGCCTACGCCGACCTGGTGTGCGACAAGCCCCACGCCGCCATCGACCTGCTGCGCAAGCTCATCCACCAGGGCGACGCCGCCGGCCTGGCCGGGCGGTCGATCTTCTCCCGGCTCCTGCTGGTGGAGGCGCTGTGGCGCATCGGCTGGTGGGCCGACGCCCTGGCCGAGATGAGCCAGCTCACGTCCCTCCAGCGGGCCGTCGGGCAGGGCCACATGATCCCGCTGGCCTACGCCGAGCAGGCCCGGCTCGAGGCGGGCCTCGGCCAGGACGGCGAGTGCCTGGCCCACGTCGAGATCGCGCTGGAGGCGGCCGAGCGGCTCAGCATCGCCCCCATCGCCGTGTACGCGGTGACGGCCCGGGGCCTGCTCCACCTGGGCGCCGGCCGGTTCGCCGAGGCGGCCGCCGACTTCGACCTGGTGCAGGAAGCCTCCGCCGTGGTGGAGCCCGGGTGGCTGTGGTGGCAGGCGGACTACGTCGAGGCGCTGGCCCGGTCCGGCCGTACCGCCGACGCCGTCCGGGCCCACGACGTGCTCCAGTCACAGGCCGACGAGGCCGGCCGGGTGTGGCCGACCGCCGCCGCCCACCGCACCGGTGCGCTGCTGGGCCGGGGGGCGCCCGCCGAGGAGCGCTACACGGCCGCCATCGAGGGGTTCAGGTCGATCACGGCCTCCTTCGAGGAGGCCCGCACCCTGCTGCTGCGGGGCGAGCACCGGCTGTCCGAGGGCGACGACGCCGCCGGCGCCCGCGACCTGGCGGCGGCCCGGTCCCTGTTCGACCGGCTGGGTGCCCGGTCGTGGAGCGAGCGGGCGTCGACGGCCCGGGGCGAGGCCACGAGCCGCACCCGGTCGCTGGCGTCCCGGCTCACCGACGCCGAGCTGCGGGTGGCGCTCGCCGTGGGCCACGGCCTGTCCAACCGCCAGGCGGCCGAGCAGCTGTTCCTGAGCGTCAAGACCGTGGACTTCCACCTCCAGGGCATCTACCGGAAGCTGGGCGTGCGGAACCGCACCCAGCTGGCGGCCATCGTGCTGTCGAGCGCCCCCGCCGCGTAGCTCCCGATCCGCACCTCAGCGGCGGACGCCGCGGTTCCAGACCCGGGCGAAGTCCTCGCTGGTGCGGCAGTTGACCACGAAGGCCCCGGCCACGGCCGTGGGGGCCCGCTCGAACTGCTCGCCCACCTGGACCAGGCTGATCATGTCGAAGCGGTTGCGCACCGCCGTGACCGCCCGCAGGCCGGGGCCGGGCTGGCCGGTGACCACACCGAGGGACACGCCGATGTCGTCGGGCACCAGG
>DASSUD010000378.1:0-8299 GCA_035707385.1 Acidimicrobiales bacterium | reverse complement strand
GCCCGGCACCCGGCCGGTGCTGGAGCACCCCGGCTGGCTGACCCTCGGGCCGGCGGGCTGGAGCCCCGTCCAGGTGGGCCTGCCGGAGAAGGGCTTCGACATCGTGGTCGAGGCCCGCGGCCTGCCGGTGGGCCGGTTCGTGTGCACGCCCCGCCACGGCGGCCACGCCCACGAGGACAGCATCCTGGCCGCGCTGGCGCTCGTCGACCACGCGGCGATGGCCTGCCTCATCGAGGCCGCGGCCGCCTGAGCGCGTAATTCGCTGGCGCGCCCGTGGGCCGATCCGGCAGTCTGAACCCACCTGCTGGACTGCACGGCGAAGGAGGTGCCCCGATGATCACGTTCCGAGAGCTCTGCTCCGTGGCCTACCGCGCGGCTCTTCCCCTGTGCGGCCAGGCGACGGCTACGGCCTGATCCCTCCGATCAGCCTGCCGACGCCCGGCGGCCATCTCACAGAGCGGTGGCTCTCGACCGTTACTCCGGCGCGACGACGCGCCTCTGCCCGCAAAGGACCTGCCATGTTGCACCACGAGATCTCCGCGCCCGTCCTGATCGCCGACCGGCACCGGGACACGCGGAACCGGTACCTCCCACGCCAGCGACCCCAGCCGCCGTCCCGGCGGTGGGTACGCCGCGGTCGGCGGTAACCGCGACAAGCACACGGGGTGGTCGGACGCCACGTTCGGCCACCCCGTGTTCGCGCCCGGACGCCGGCGGGCGGGCACCGGATGGACAATGCGCCGCCGCCGCACCGCTAGCCTCCCCGCATGGACCAGCCCGAGGCCGAAGCCTGGCACATCAGTCCCAACGGCCCGCTGGTCGGCCAGGTCAACGTCAGCGGGTCCAAGAACGCGGTGACGAAGCACATGGTCGCCGCCATGCTCGGCACCGAGCCCAGCACCATCACCAACGCGCCGGCCGTCGGCGACGTCGGCATCACGGCCGACATCCTCACCTCCCTCGGCGTCGGGGTGGAGATCGACGGCGACCGCATCACCATCCACCCGGTCGAGGCGCCCGACGCCAAGGTCCCGCTGGAGTTCACGGGGCTCAACCGCATCCCCATCCTGCTGCTGGGCCCGCTGCTGGCCCGCAACCACGAGGCCTTCGTCCCCCTGGTGGGGGGCGACCGCATCGGCCGGCGGCCCGTCGACTTCCACATCGGCGCGCTGGAGGCCATGGGCGCCGAGATCGACGTCACCGACCAGGGCATCAGGGCCCAGGCCAGCCAGCTCCGGGGAGCCCAGATCACCCTCCCCTACCCGAGCGTGGGCGCCACCGAGAGCGTGCTGCTCACCGCCGTGCTGGCCCAGGGCCGCACGGTCCTGCGCAACGCCGCCCTCGAACCCGAGGTCACCGAGCTGGCCCTGTTCCTGCAGCGGATGGGCGCCCGCATCGGGTTCAAGCCCGACCGCCGCATCGTCATCGAGGGCGTCGACCGGCTCCGGGGCGCCCGCACCCGGTTGCAGGGCGACCGGCTCGAAGCGTTCTCGTACCTGGTGGCGGGGCTGATGACCGGCGGCCAGGTGCGGGTCGGCGGCTGCGCCCAGGACCGCCTGGTCACCGCCATCGACACCCTGCAGAAGATGGGCGCCGCCTTCTCGATCACCGACCACTACATCTCGGCCGCGGCCGAGGAGGGGCTGCGCCCGGCGGCCGTGCAGACCGACACCCATCCCGGGTTCATGACCGACTGGCAGCCACCCCTCATCGTGCTCATGACCCAGGCCGAGGGCATGTCGGTCATCCACGAGACCGTCTACGAGGACCGGCTCGGCTACGTCGAGTCGCTGACGGTGATGGGCGCCGAGGTCGAGCTGTTCGACACCTGCCTCGGCGGCCCCGCCTGCCGGTTCCAGGACACCAACGCCCTGCACTCGGCCGTGGTCCGGGGGGTGTCCAAGCTCCAGGGCGCCGAGGTCACCGTCCCCGACGTGCGGGCCGGGTTCTCGTCGGTCATCGCCGCGGCCGTCGCCGACGGGCCCTCGACCCTGCACGGCATCCACCACCTGGAGCGGGGGTACCACCGGCCGTTCGAGACGCTGGAGGCCCTCGGCCTCAAGCTGGAGCGGGTCCCGGCGCCCCGCTCCGGCGCCTGAGGCTCAGCGCGAGTTGCCGGGCCAACCCCAGAGGTCGAGGCGGGAGCACCCCGAGTGCATGTCCCTCCAGTTGTTGTAGATGTGGTACATCGTGCGCGCGGTCTGAGGGCCGTACTGGCCGTTGGCCTCGATGCCGTGCCGCTGCTGGACGGCGACGAGCGCCGCCTTGGTCAGCCGGCCGAACTGGCCGTCCTCCTCCAGCTTCGTGCCGATGACCCCGGGGTAGTAGCAGGAGTTGATGTTCTGCTGGAGCGCCGCGACGCCGTCGCCCGTGGACCCGTAGACCAGAGAGCACGACCAGTACCCCTCGCCCACGTCGGGCTCCACCCTCTCGTCCGGGCTGTGCGCCGGGAAGATGATGAGCATCTCGCGGTCCACCCACCCGCTGGCGTTGACATGGTGCCGGTACCCCCAGCCGGTGCAGCGCGGCGCAGCCGCGGACGCTCCTGGTGCCGTCACCACGAGCGTGGACACGGCGACGGCGGCCCCCGCGACGGCGAGGGACAGGTTCCTGAGTCGTGACATGGCGGGAGCGTGGCGGAACGCGCGCCTCGTGTCCCCAGGAGTTCTCCGGGGAAGGAGACCTGCCGGATCTCAGCCGGCGACGAGGCTGGCCAGCGCCCAGATCGCGGCGACGAGGCCGACAACGATCATGACCAGGCTGCGGCTGAGCGGGGCCCGGGCCAGCTCGCCCTCCTTGGGGGCGTCCGGCGGCCGGACCAGCGCGGCCAGGCTGCCGATCGCCATGGCGGCGCCCAGCGCCAGCACCAGGTAGGCCAGGAGGTCCTCGCCGAGGAACATGGCGGCCAGCGTAGAAGCTCAGCCCTCGGGGCCACGACGCCGGGACCGGGCGTGGCGGAACAGCCCCCGGACGAGCAGCGCCCCGTCGGTGCGGCCCACCGGCACCAGGTTGACCACGACGGCCAGGGCGTTGAGGGCGATGACGAACTCGACCGTGCCCATCTCGACCGTGCCGCGCTCCAGCGTGGCCCGCACGCCGACCAGCGCCAGCACCAGGGCGGCGCTGGCGGCCGGGCCGGCCAGGGCGACCGCGGCCCGCTCCAGGGGGCGGTCGTCGCGGCCTGCGAAGGCGGTCATGCCGGCCAGCCCGCCGATGACCACCCAGTCGACCCGGTAGCCCAGGCTGTGGGCCGCCCAGGCGTGGGCGCCCTCGTGCACCGCCATCGAGGCCACCAGCGCGACCACGAACAGCACGGGCGCGGCGGCCTCGTCGCCCGGCAGCCACATCAGCGCGGCCGCCAGCCCACACCACAGGACCAGCCCGGCACTGGCGCGCACCCGGGAGCCCCACACCGGAAACGTCCAGCGGGGCGGGGGCGGCGGCGCGTCCACGCCCACCAGCCTGCCAGAGGGGGGCCGGACCCGCCGGGTAGCGTCGCGGGCGTATGGCTGCGACCACCATCGGTTGGCGCGAGTGGGTGGCCCTGCCGGAGCTGGGGATGGCGTTCGTCAAGGCCAAGATCGACACCGGTGCCCGGTCGTCGTCGCTGCACGCCTGGGACGTGACCGTCGTCGAGGGCACCGGGCGGCCGGGCCTGGAGCGGGTCCGGTTCGTCCTCCACCCCCGCCAGCGCGACATGGACGAGACCGTCGAGGCCGAGGCCGACCTGGTGGCCGTGCGGGCCGTGCGGTCGAGCAACGGCGAGGTCGAGAGCCGGCCCGTGATCCGCACACCGGTGGTGGTCGGCGGCCGCCGCTTCCCCATCGAGCTGACGCTCACCCGGCGGGACGAGATGGGGTTCCGGATGCTGCTGGGCCGGCGGGCACTTCGTCGCCGGTTCGTCATCGATCCCGGGCGCTCGTTCCTGTGCGGGGGCAGTACAGTCGCGCCCTCGTCGCAGGTGGGCCCCGGTGCCGCTGCCGTCTGACCCCGTGACACCCCATGAAGCTGGCCATCCTCTCGCGTAACGCGAACCTCTACTCGACCTCCCGCCTGCGCGAGGCGGCCGAGGCGCGCGGCCACGACGTCCGGGTCATCGACTACCTCCGCTGCTACATGAACATCACCGCCCACCGGCCCGCGGTCATGCTCCAGGGCACCGAGCTGACCGACCTCGACGCCGTGATCCCCCGCATCGGCGCGTCGCACACGTTCTACGGCACGGCCGTGGTCCGGCAGTTCGAGATGATGGGCACCTTCACCGCCAACGAGTCCCAGGCCATCAGCCGGGCCCGGGACAAGCTGCGCGCCCTCCAGCTGCTGGCCCGCAACGGCATCGGCCTGCCCGTGACCGGCTTCGCCCACTCCACCAAGGACATCGACGGCCTGCTCGACACGGTGGGCGGGCCCCCGGTCGTGGTCAAGCTCACCGAGGGGACCCAGGGCATGGGCATCGTGCTGGCCGAGACCCGCAAGGCGGCGGAGTCGGTGATCTCCGCCTTCCGCCAGCTCGACGCCAACATCCTCGTCCAGGAGTTCATCCGGGAGGCCAGGGGCGCCGACATCCGGGCCTTCGTGGTCGGCAACCGGGTGGTGGCGTCCATGCGGCGGCAGAGCGCGCCCGGCGAGTTCCGCTCCAACCTGCACCGGGGCGGCACCGCCGACAAGATCCGCCTCACCCCCGAGGAGCGGGCGGTGGCGGTGCGGGCCGCCCGGACCATGGGCCTCGACGTGTGCGGCGTCGACCTCGTCCGGTCCAAGCACGGGCCCCTGGTGCTGGAGGTGAACAGCTCGCCCGGCCTGGAGGGCATCGAGGGAACCTCGGGTGTGGACGTCGCCCGCCGTATCGTCGAGTGGATAGAGAAGAGCCACGCCAACCGCCCCCGGCGGCCCCGCACCCGGGCCTGACCGGACATCCGTGCCACGCGCCCGAGCGCCCCGCAACGAGCCCATCGTCATCGGCGGGACCACCGTCGGGCCCGGGCAGCGCACGCTGCTCGAGGTCCCCGTGTCCCGCCTGCCCACGGCCACCACCCTGACCCTGCCCATCGTCATCGTCCACGGGCTGCGCCCGGGGCCGCGGCTGTGGCTGTCGGCGGTCGTCCACGGCGACGAGCTCAACGGGCTGGAGATCATCCACCGGGTGCTGGAGGCGGTCCGCCCCCGGCAGCTCGCCGGCACGCTGGTGGCCGCCCCGATCGTCAACGTGTTCGGCGTGCTGGGCGAGAGCCGCTACCTGCCGGACCGCCGGGACCTCAACCGGTCGTTCCCCGGCTCGGCCAGCGGCTCGCTCGGCTCGCGGCTGGCGCACCTGTTCATGACCAACGTCGTTGCCGCCTGCGACCTGGGCATCGACCTGCACACCGGCAGCGACCACCGGTACAACTACCCGCAGATCCGGGGCGACATGGAGGACCCGGCCACCCGCGACCTGGCCGAGGCGTTCGGGGCGCCGGTCAGCATCCACTCGCCGCTGCGGGACGGGTCGCTGCGGGAGGCGTGCCGGCGCCGGGGGATCCCCGTCGTGGTCTACGAGGGCGGCGAGGCCAACCGGTTCAACGAGGAGGTCATCGAGGCCGGCACCGACGGCGTCCTGCGGGTCCTGGCCCACCTGGGCATGCGACCCCTGGGCGACGGCGACGCCGGCGGAAACGGGGGGCGGCGTCGACCGGCGACAACCTTCGTCCGCCACACCCAGTGGGTCCGCGCCCGCCGCACCGGCATTCTGCGCACCTCGGTCAACGCCGGCCAGCGGGTGGCCAGGGGTGAGACCCTCGGCATCATCGCCGACGCGGTGGGCGGGGCCCGGGCCACCATGAAGGCCCCGATCGCCGGGGTGGTCATCGGCCACACCCGCCACCCCCTCGTCCACCGGGGCGACGCCCTGTTCCACCTGGCCGATCTCGACCCGGCGGCCAAGGGACGGGTCGCCCGCCTTCCCCGGCGCGACTGACGCGACCCCGGCGACGGCGTGCCGCCTCGGCCTGGCGCCGGGCGGGGGCAACCAGGCCGAGGACGGCGAGCAGGCCCTCGGTCCCACCGGGGGGCCGGAGGGCGCCTTGGTGACCATCCTGACGGGCGGGGGGCCGCCCGGGAAGGGGTGCGGGCCGAAACCGGAAGTTCACCCGGGCCGCTGCCCTGGGGGAACGCCCGCCCGGCGGTGGGGGATCGGCCGGATCGTCGGCGGGCCCGCGACCGCCGATCGTGGGGCCCATGACCTCCACGCCGAGCACCACCACGCGGCCGGGACCGCGCGTCGACGCCCTGGTGGCCGCCACGCCGGCGTCCCGGGACCGGGTCGTCGACCTGCTGCGGGCGGCCAGCATCTGCGTCGTCGTCGCCTGGCACTGGTCCCTGTCGGTGACCCACTGGCACGACGGCCACCTCACCATGCCCAACCCCGTGGGCGACGTGCCGGGACTGTGGGCGGCCACCTGGGTGCTCCAGGTCATGCCCGTGTTCTTCTTCGTCGGCGGCTACGCCAACCTCGCCGGCTGGCAGGCCGTGACCCGCGACGGCGGCGGCGCGGCCCGCTTCGCCCGGGCCCGGCTGGCCCGGCTGGCCGCGCCGCTGGTCCCGTGGCTCGGCTGCTGGCTGGCGGTGGAGGGGGCGCTGCGGGCGTCGGGGGGCCGCAGCGTGCTCGCCTGGGGGTTGGTGGTGTTCGTGCCGCTGTGGTTCCTGGCCGTGTACGCCGGGGTGATCCTGGCCGTGCCGCTGACCGCCCGGCTGCACGCCGCCCACGGGGGCCGGGTGCTGGTCGTGATGGCCGCCGGGATGGCGGCGACCGACGCACTGCGGCTGGGCGCCGGGGTGGGCGGACCGGTCCCCGGCCTGGCCGGCTCGGCGCTGGTGTGGCTGTGGTGCCATCAGCTCGGCTACTTCTGGCGGGACGGGACCCTGGCGGCCGGAGGCCGGGTCCGGGCCGCGTCGGTGGCCGCCGCCGGGCTCGGGGGGTTGGTGGCGCTGACGACGTTCGGGCCCTACTCCCGGTCGATGGTGGCCACCCGGGGCGACGAGGTCGGGAACATGTTCCCCACGTCGGCCTGCATCGCGGCGCTGGCCGCCTTCCAGCTGGGGCTGGTGCTGCTGGCCAGGCCCGTGCTCGACCGGTGGCTGGCCCGCCGGGGGCCGTGGCGGGCCGTGGTGGTCGCCAACGGCCTGGCCCTGCCGGTGTTCTGCTGGCACATGACCGCTCTCGTGGTGGCCATCGGCGTGTACGAGCGGGCCGGGTTCACCCTGCCGGCGCGGCCCACAGCGACCTGGTGGGCGACCCGCCCGCTGTGGCTGGTGGCGCCCGCCCTGGTGCTGGCCGCCGGGTTCGCGGTCGTGCCGCCGGCCCGCCCCGGCCGGTCCCGGACAGGCCGGTAACGTGCGTTCGATGTCCAGCACGTCCCGTCTCGCCCTGCTCGCCGGCGTGGTGGTCATGGGCGCCGCGGTCTACGGCATCTTCGTCCTCATGCGGGAGGACACCTCGGACCCCCGCCCCGGCGCCGAGGCCTACCTGGCCGCCTGGTCCGAGGGCGACTGGGACGCCATGGCCGATCGGGTCATCGACCCCCCGCGCGAGTTCGCCGACACCCATCAGGCCGTGGTGGACGACCTCCAGGTCGCGGAGGCCACCTACGAGCTCGACTCGATCGACCGTGGCGGCGACACGGCGGTGGCCCGCTACCACGCCGCGCTGCAGCTCACGGGGCTCGGCCGCTGGGACTACGACGGCACCCTGACCCTCGACCGCCGCGACGGCGAGTGGCTGGTCGACTGGTCGGCGGCGTCGGTCCACCCCGAGCTGGGGCAGGGCGAGCACCTGGAGCGCACCCGCGAGATTCCGGAGCGGGCGCCCATCCTCGACGCCAACGACCAGCCGATCTCGACCGGCCGCCCCGCCCGGATCATCGGCCTGGAGCCCCGGGCCATCGTCGACCTCGTCCAGATCAAGGCCGCCTTCCAGTCCCAGCTCGGCATCGACCCGGCGGCCATCGACGCCGCCCTGGGCGCCCGGGGCGTCCAGCCGGACCACTTCGTCACCATCACGACCGTCGACAAGACCCGCTACGACCAGGTGGCGCCCGTCATCTACCCGCTGCCGGGCACCCGGTTCCGGGACACGTTCCTGCGGGGCGGTCCCACGCCCGAGTTCGCCGCCCACGTGCTCGGGTCGTTCGGCGAGATCACGGCCGAGCGGCTGGAGGAGCTGGGCGAGCCGTACCAGGCCGGCGACCAGGTCGGCCTGACCGGCATCGAGGCCCGCTACGAGACCCAGCTGGCCGGGACGCCCTCCGGGGACATCATGACGGTG
>DASSUD010000377.1:0-11728 GCA_035707385.1 Acidimicrobiales bacterium | reverse complement strand
GAGTTTGGTGTTCCGCGACCCGCTCCGATAGATTGCGAAATCATTCACAAGGTCTGCCGCGACGAGGGGGTGACCTGCCTTGGGCCAGGGACGGGGAGTACTCGATCTCTCTATCAAGCAAGATCTGAACCGGGGGTTCGGTGACGCCTTGGCGACGGCGTTCGAACTGGCCCTGACCCCCGCGATCATGGCGCTGATCGGCTGGAGGCTCGACGCCTGGCTCGGCACGACGCCCGGCTTCCTCCTCTTCCTCTTCCTCTTCACCATGAGCTACGAGATCTGGAAGATGTTCAAGCGTTACGACGCCCGCATGCAGGCCGAGCAGTCCAAGGTCACGGGCCTGCGCCCCGACCCGGCGGCCGGCGAGGAGCCGGGCGCGTGAGGTTGACGTTCGCCGACCTGAGCGCGTCCGCGCCCGAGGCCCCCGCGGTGGAGCGCGAGCTGGCCTTCGACATGGCGCGGCGCGGCCTGTGGGTGGCCCCGGCCATCGTGGCCCTCGCCGCGCTCGTGTGGGGCGGTGACGGCGCCTGGTCCGCGCTGGTGGCCGTCGCCGTCGTGCTGGTCAACCTGGCGCTGGCCGCGATCTCGCTGTCCTGGGCGGCCCGCCGCTCGCTCACGCTGCTCATGGCCGTAGCCATGGGTGGATTCCTGGTGCGCATGGCGCTCGTCACCGTGGTCATGCTGGCCGTGCGCGACCAGCCCTGGATCGACCTCGTCGCCCTGGGGGTGACCGTGGTCGTCACCCATCTCGGGCTCCTGTTCTGGGAGCTGCGCTATGTGTCCGCGTCCCTCGCCTACCCGGCGCTCCAGCCGGGGCACAAGGAGGCTGTGCAGCCGTGATCCTCGGGTTGGAGTTCCCGCCGATCAGCCACGTCGTCGAGTGGCCCGCGATCTTCGGCGAAGGGGCCTTCAGCGTCAACAAGGTGGTCCTGCTCATGTGGGCCTCCGTGTTGATCGTGTTCATCCTCTACGCCGCCGGCCGGGGCCAGAAGGCGGTGCCCACCGGCGCCCAGAACGTGGCCGAGACGAGCATCGAGTTCATCGAGGATCAGATCGTCCTGCAGACGATGGGCCCGGAGGGCCTGCGCTTCACGCCGTTCCTGCTGACGCTGTTCACGTTCATCCTCACCTGCAACCTGTGGGGGCTCATCCCCGGGGCGCAGATGCCGGTGAACGCCCGCATCGCCCTGCCGATGTTCATGGCGCTGCTGGTGTACGTGGTCTACAACCTCGTCGGCATCATCCGTCACGGGCCGATCAGGTACCTCCGGGACATCATGTTCATCCCGGGCGTGCCGTGGCCCATGTACATCCTGCTCACCCCCATCGAGCTGATCACGCGGTTCATCACCCAGCCGCTCAGCCTGGCGGTCCGTCTCTTCGCCAACCTCCTGGCCGGCCACCTGCTGCTGGTCAGCTTCGCGGTCATCACCCAGGCGCTGTTCGAGGCCACGATCGTCGGCGCCGCCCTGCCCTTCACCCTGCTCGTGTTCCTCAGCGGCTTCGAGCTGCTGGTGGCGTTCCTGCAGGCCTACATCTTCACGATCCTCGCCGCGGTCTACATCGACGCCGCGATGCATCCCCAGCACTGAGCACAAACCAAGGAGACAAGAACGTGCTGCATTTGCTTGCTGAGCAGGACCCGGGCGAACTCGTCGAAGGCCTCACGGCCGTCGGTCGAGGCATCGTCTACGGCGGCGCCGCCATCGGCCCCGGCATCGGCATCGGCCTCGTCGTGGGCAACGCCATCCAGGCCATGGCCCGCCAGCCCGAGGCCGCCGGCATGGTGCGGACCACCATGTTCCTCGGCATCGCCTTCACCGAAGCCCTGGCGCTGTTCGGCTTCGTTCTCGCGTTCATCATCTCGGGCTGAGGAGGTTCCCCGTGCGAATCCGCGCGTTGTTTGCGAGCGCCGTGCTCGCGCTGGTGGGGCTCCTCGCGCTCGCGCCCGCGGCCCACGCCCAGGAGGAGGGTGGGGAGGAGGACATCTCCCACGCCACCGAGGAGTGCGTCGAGCGGGCCATCGAGGAGGACGACCCCGACGCCTGCCAGGAGGCGCCGAGCCCCATCCTGCCGGCGACGGACGAGCTGGTCTGGGGCACGCTGAGCTTCCTCGTGCTGCTCTTCCTGCTGTGGAGGTTCGCCTATCCCGCCATCAAGCAGGGCATGCAGGCCCGGACCGAGCGCATCCGTACCGAGCTCGCCGGTGCCGAGGAGGCCAAGGCCGACGCCCAGGCGCTGCTCGACCAGTACCGGGCCCAGCTGAACGAGGCCAAGTCCGAGGCCGGGGGCATCATCGAGGAGGCCCGCCAGGCGGCCGACCAGATCAAGCGCGACCAGGCGAACCGCCTCCAGACCGAGCTGGCCGAGATCCGGGCCCGGGCCGTGGCCGACATCGACGCCGCCAAGGCGCAGGCCATGACCGAGCTGCGCAGCGAGGTGGCCCAGCTGGCGATCGGCGCCGCCGAGACGGTGGTCAAGCGGAACCTCGATGCCGCCACCCAGACCCAGCTCGTCGAGGACTACATCAACCAGGTGGCGGCGCAGCGCTCGTAGAGGCGCCGCGGCACCCACCCGACCCCGCACCAGGAGCGACGCCGAGATGGCAGACGACCGCACACTGGCCTACGCCGAGGCCCTGTTCTCGGTCGCCCGCGCCGAGGGCACCCTCGGCGAGGTCGAGGACGAGCTGTTCCGGTTCTCCCAGACGCTGCAGGGCAGCGACGAGCTGCGCGAGGCGCTGACCGATGCCGCCGTCCCCGCGGCCCGGCGCCAGCAGATCGTCGAGGACCTCCTCGGCGGCCGGGCCAGCTCGACCACGGTGGCGCTGGTGTCGATGGTGGTGGGCACGGGCCGGGCCCGGGCCCTGCCGGACATCATCGAGCGGCTCGTCGCCATGAGCGCGGCCGAGGCCAACAAGGAGGTCGCCGAGGTGCGCTCGGCGATCCCGCTCACCGACGACCAGCGCAAGCGGCTGGCCGAGGCGCTGGGTGAGGCCACCGGCAAGCAGGTCGAGGTCAAGGTCGTGATCGACCCGACAGTGCTCGGTGGGGCGGTCGCCACCGTGGGCGACACGGTCATCGACGGGTCGGTGCGCACCCGGCTCGACCGGCTCAAGAACGCTTTGTGAGAGACGAGGACGAACGATGGCAGAGCTGACCATCAACACCGCGGACATCGCCGCCGCACTGCGCAAGAACCTCGAGGGCTTCGACCCCGGTGTGGAGACCGCCCAGGTCGGCACGGTCACCGAGGTGGGCGACGGCATCGCCACCGTGGCCGGCCTGCCCGGCGCCGGCGTCAACGAGCTGCTCGAGTTCACCGGCGGGGTCATGGGCCTGGCGCTGAACCTCGACGAGGAGTCGATCGGCGCCGTCGTCCTGGGCGAGGCCGCCGCGGTCCGGGAGGGCCAGTCGGTCAAGGCCACCGGCCGCATCCTGTCGGTGCCGGTGGGCGACGGCCTGCTGGGCCGGGTGGTCGACGGCCTCGGCAACCCGGTCGATGACAAGGGCCCGCTGACGAACGTCGCCAACCGTCGCATGGAGATCCAGGCCCCCGGCATCATGGGGCGCCAGCCGGTGCACGAGCCGCTGCAGACCGGCATCAAGGCCATCGACTCCATGACGCCGGTCGGGCGGGGTCAGCGCGAGCTGATCATCGGCGACCGCAAGACGGGTAAGACCACGATCGCCATCGACACGATCATCAACCAGCGCGGCCTGGGCGTGAAGTGCATCTACGTGGCGATCGGCCAGAAGGAGTCGACGGTGAAGAACACCGTCGCCACCCTGGAGGAGCGCGGCGCCATGGACTACACGGTGGTCGTGGTGGCCGGCGCGTCGGACCCGTCCCCGTTCAAGTACCTCGCCCCCTACGCGGGCTGCGCCATGGGCCAGCACTGGATGGAGAGCGGCGAGCACGCCCTCGTGGTGTACGACGACCTGTCCAAGCAGGCCGAGGCCTACCGGCAGATCTCGCTGCTGCTGCGCCGCCCGCCGGGCCGCGAGGCCTACCCGGGCGACGTGTTCTACCTGCACAGCCGCCTGCTGGAGCGGGCCGCCAAGCTGTCCGACGAGAACGGCGGCGGGTCCCTCACGGCCCTGCCGGTCATCGAGACCAAGGCCGGCGACATCTCCGCCTACATCCCCACCAACGTGATCTCGATCACCGACGGCCAGATCTACCTCCAGGACGACCTGTTCAAGTCGGGCGTGCGGCCGGCCTTCGACACCGGCCAGTCGGTGTCCCGGGTGGGCGGCGCCGCCCAGATCAAGGCCATGAAGAAGGCGGTGGGCACGCTCAAGGGCGACCTGTCCCAGTTCCGCGAGCTCGAGTCGTTCGCGGCCTTCGGCTCCGAGCTGGACAAGGTGTCCCAGGCCCAGCTCGATCGCGGCTACCGCCTCGTCGAGCTCCTCAAGCAGCCGCTGAACAGCCCGCTGCCGGTCGAGGAGCAGGTGGTGTCCCTGTACGCCGGCACCCACGGCTACCTGGACCCGGTCCCGGTGGGTGAGGTGCGCCGCTACGAGGCCGAGCTGCTGGACTACTTCCGGTCCCGCCACGGCGACATCCTCGAGGGCATCCGCAGCGGCGGCGACATCGACGACGTCGACGCCTTCGAGAAGGCGCTGGACGCCTTCGGCGAGCAGTTCTCCTGGGAGCAGGCGGCCGACGAGGCACAGGGCTAGCCCGTGCCCGGCGGCAAGGAGCGCGCGCTGCGCCGGCAGATCCGGTCGGTGCAGTCGACGAAGAAGATCACCAAGGCGATGGAGCTCATCGCCGCCAGCCGCATCGTGAAGGCGCAGCAGCGGGTGGCCGCCGCCCGCCCCTACAGCGAGCGGATCACCGAGGTCATCCGCAACCTGGCCGCGGCCGGGGCCGGGGGCGGCTCGCCGCTGCTGGTCGAGCGCGAGCAGATCGGCACGGTCGCCTACGTGGTCGTCGCCGCCGACCGGGGCCTGTCCGGGGCCTACAACAGCTCGGTCATCCGGGCCGCCGAGCGCTCGATGCAGCGCCAGCGCGCCGAGGGCCGCCAGACCCGGCTCATCACGGTCGGCCGCAAGGCCCAGTCCTACTTCCGGTTCCGGGGCTGGGAGATCGACCAGGCCTACACCGGCATCTCCGACACGCCCACCTACGAGGACGCCCGGCGGGTGGCCGAGTACGTGGTCACCCGGTTCGAGACGGGCGAGTACGACCTGGTCGAGCTGGCCTACACGCAGTTCCTGTCGGCGGCCAGCCAGCGGGTGGCGATCCGCCGCTTCGTGCCGCTGGACCCGTCGATGTTGGAGACGGCGGCGGAGGAGGGCCTCACCGCCGCCTACGAGTTCGAGCCCGGCCCGCAGGAGATCCTCGACCGGCTGCTGCCCCGCTACGCCGAGGCCCGCCTGTACGCCGCCCTGCTCGAGGGGACGGCGTCGTTCTTCGCCGCCCAGCAGCGGGCGATGAAGTCGGCGACCGACAACGCCGAGGAGCTGATCGTCAAGTACAGCCGGGCCATGAACCGGGCCCGCCAGGACGCCATCACCACCGAGATCATGGAGATCGTCGGCGGGGCCGAGGCCATGCGGGCCGCCAAGGCGAAGGGCGGCGACCTGCTGGTCGACCACGCCCTCATGTCCGCCGACGTGCTGAAGGACAGCCTCGACCACTCCGTTCGAGGCTGAAGAAGGAGCCCCCACACATGACCGTCACCGACGAGCCCACCACCACCGGCCTGAAGGACGGCCGCGTCGTCGCCATCGCCGGCCCCGTGGTCGACGTGGAGTTCCCGCCGGACGCCGTCCCCGCCATCAACACGGCCCTGGAGATGACCATCACCGTCGAGGGCGAGGGCGTCCAGGTCATGGCGGAGGTCGCCCAGCAGATCGGCGAGTCCCGGGTGCGGGCCATCTGCCTCAAGCCGACCGACGGCCTGATCCGCTTCACCGCGGTCCGCAACCTCGGCACCGGCCTCACCATGCCGGTGGGCGACGGCGTGCTCGGCCACGTCACCAACGTGATCGGCCAGCCCCTCGACGTCCCCGAGCTGGACGCCGACAAGATCGACGCCCACTGGGACATCCACCGCGAGGCCCCTCGCTTCGACGCCCTCGAGCCCAAGAAGGAGGTGTTCGAGACCGGCATCAAGGTTATCGACCTCCTCACCCCCTACCTGCGGGGCGGCAAGATCGGCCTGTTCGGCGGTGCCGGCGTCGGCAAGACCGTGCTCATCCAGGAGATGATCCGCCGGGTGGCCGAGCAGTTCGGCGGCGTGTCGGTGTTCGCCGGCGTGGGCGAGCGCACCCGGGAGGGCACCGACCTCTTCCTGGAGATGCAGGAGTCGGGCGTGCTCGAGAAGGCCGCCCTCGTGTTCGGCCAGATGGACGAGCCGCCCGGCGTGCGCCTGCGGGTGGGCCTGTCGGCCCTGACCATCGCCGAGTACTTCCGGGACGCCAAGGGCCAGGACGTGCTGCTGTTCGTCGACAACATCTTCCGCTTCGTGCAGGCGGGCTCCGAGGTGTCGACGCTGCTCGGCCGCATGCCCTCGGCCGTGGGCTACCAGCCCACGCTGGCAGACGAGATGGGCGAGCTGCAGGAGCGCATCACCTCGACCCGCGGCCGGTCGATCACCTCGCTGCAGGCCGTCTACGTGCCCGCCGACGACTACACCGACCCGGCGCCGTTCACCACCTTCACCCACCTCGACGCCACCACCGAGCTGTCCCGCGACATCGCGGCGCTGGGCATCTACCCGGCGGTGGACCCGCTGGCCTCGACCTCGACCATCCTCCAGCCCGACGTGGTCGGCGAGCGCCACTACGCCGTGGCCCGGCGGGTGCAGGAGATCCTCCAGCGCTACAAGGAGCTGCAGGACATCATTGCCATCCTCGGCCTCGACGAGCTGTCGGAGGAGGACAAGGTGACGGTGTCCCGGGCCCGCAAGATCCAGCGGTTCCTGTCCCAGCCGATGTTCGTGGCCGAGAACTTCACCGGCCTGCCGGGGATCTTCACCCCGGTGGACGAGACGGTGGCGTCGTTCGAGGCCCTGGTCAGCGGCGACCTCGACGAGCTGCCGGAGCAGGCGTTCCTGAACGTGGGCGGCGCCGACGACGCCCGCGGCAAGGCCGACCAGCTCCGCCAGACCGCGGGGGAGTAGCGCCGTGCTCCAGGTCGAGCTGGTGTCTCCCGAGCGCATCCTGTTCTCGGGTGAGGCCAGCATGGTCATCGCCCGGACGGTGGGCGGCGGCGACATCGCCTTCCTGACCGGCCACGCCCCGTTCGTGGGGGCGCTGGAGGTCGCCACCGTCACCATCCGGTCGGAGTCGGGCGACGAGGTGGTGGCGGTCCACGGCGGGTTCGTCGAGGTGTCCAACGACACCGTGACGATCCTGTCGGACGTGGCCGAGCTGGGCAGCCAGATCGACGTCGATCGGGCACAACGGGCGGCCACCGACGCCGAGCAGCGCATGCAGCACAGCCACGACGCCGAGGCCGAGGGCGCCGCTCGCCGGGCGCATGTCCGGCTGGCGGCTGCCGGGGGGCTGTCCGGTACCCGTTGAGTGGCGGCGCTCGCCGTCGGCCAGAATGTCGCCATGCGCGAACGGCAGGGGGCCCGTTGGCCCGCGGCTGGGCTGGCGTTGATCGTGGCGCTCGCCGGGGCCTGCTCGGGGTCCGAGCCGTCGGACGCCGGTGACGACGATGCCGGGCCCGACTCGCCGGCCACCGACGACGTGGCCGCGGTCGAGCCGTTCACGGGCCCGGACTTCTACGACGTGCCCGATCCGCTGCCGGGCGGCGAGCACGGCACGCTGATCCGCTACGAGCCCGTCGAGGGCGTGGACCTGGGCGGCGCCGCCGTGTGGCGGGTCATGTACCTGTCCGAGGACGTGGCGGGCGAGCCCATCGCGGTCACGGGGGTGGTCGGCATCCCGGCCGGGGACGCGCCGAGAGGCGGTCGGCCGGTGGTGTCGCTGGCGCACGGCACGACGGGCGTGGCCGACGAGTGCGCCCCGTCCAAGCAGCCGGAGGGCGGGGGGATGGCACTGCTGCGCCCGTTCCTGGACGCCGGCTACCTCGTGGCCCAGACCGACTACGAGGGGCTGGGGACCCCCGGTCGGCACCCCTACCTGGTCGGCGAGAGCGAGGGCCGGGGGGTGCTGGACGCGGCGCGGGCGGCCGCCTCGCTGCCCGAGGCGGAGCCGGGCGAGCAGCTCGCCATCTTCGGCTACTCGCAGGGCGGGCACGGCGCCCTGTGGGCCGGGCAGCTGGCCCCTGAGTGGGTGCCGGAGCTCGACCTGGTGGGGACGGTGGCCGGCGCGCCCGCCACGGAACTGCCGCTGATCTTCGCGGCGGGGGGCCGGCTGCCGATCGCCGGGTTCCTGTACATGATCATCGCCGGGTTCGGCGACGCCTACCCGGACGCCCCGCTGTCGGCGGTCCTGACCCCCGCCGGTGAGGCCGAGCTTCCGGCGGTGGACGACGGCTGCACGCGCGACGTGATCGGCCACTTCGCCGGCATGGACTCGTCCGCGCTGCTGGTGCCGGGCGGCGCCGGCCGCGAGCCGTGGGCGTCCCTGGCCGCGGACAACAACCCCGGCAACGTGCGGACCGACGAGCCGGTCCTCATCCTCCACAGCGCGGCCGACGAGGTCGTGCCCGCCGGGCTGTCGGCCAGCCTGTTCGAGCGCATGTGCGGGCTGGGCCAGGTGGTCGAGCGCCGGGTGTACGAGAACGGCCACGGTCACGGGGCCGCGGCCCCGGGGGCGGTGGCCGACGGTCTGGCCTGGATCGAGCAGCGGTTCGCGGGCGAGGCGGCGATCTCCACCTGCCCGGCCGCCCCGTAGCCGTGGCCCGGCACCGCCTCGGTGTCGTCCTGCTGCTGGACCCGCCGGTGGCCACCGAGGTGGACGGCCTGCGCCGGGCGCTGGGCGACGGCGCCCTCGGCCGGATCGCGCCGCACGTCACCCTCGTCACCCCGGTGAACGTGGCCGCCCGCGACCTGGCCGGCGCCCTGGCGGTCGTGCGGGAGGCCGCGTCGGCGACCTCGCCGCTGCGCCTGAAGCTGGGGCCGGCGACGACGTTCCACCCCGTGACACCGGTGGTCTACCTGGCCGTGGGCACCGACCCCGACGCCCCGGCCGCCCCGGCTGCGCCGGCGGCCCTGGCCGACCTCCGTGACCGGGTGTTTCGGCCACCGCTCGCCCGGCCCCTGACCCACCCGTTCGTGCCCCACGTCACCCTGGCCGACGAGATGGCCCCCGACCGCATCCCTGCGGCGCTGGCGGCCCTGGCCGACTACACGGTGCCGATCACGGTGGACCGCGTCCACGTGCTGGCCGAGTCACCCGGCAGGATATGGCGCCCGATCGCCGACGCCCCCTTCGCCCGACCGGCGGTGGTGGCCCGCGGCGGGCTCCCCCTGGAGCTCACGGTGACCCGCCTGGTCGACCCGCTGACGGGCCGCCTGCTGGCGCACGCCGGCCCCGGCCCCGGCCCCGGCCCCGGTGCCGGTGCCGGCGAGGCCGTGGCGTCGGCCGGTGACGCCGGTTCGGTCGCTCCTCGTACCGGTGGCGACCCGGGGCCCTGGGCCGTCACCGCCCGCCGCGAGGGCGAGCCGGTGGGCGTGGCCCACGGAGTCACGATCGGCGACCGCCTGGAGGTCGAGGCGCTGGTGGTGGCACCCGAGCACCGGGGCCAGGGCGTCGGCCGCCACCTGCGGGCGGCTGTCGAGCACCTGGCCGGGGTACGGTCGGTCGTATGGCCCCCGATCAGACCAAGCAGCAGCGGGTGACCGAGGCGACGGCCACCACCGAGCGCTTGATGCGACCGCAGCAGGTCCCCGTCAACGTCTACGCCACCAGTGACGCCCTCGTGATCGTGGCCCCCCTGCCCGCCGTCCAGCCGGACGACGTCACCATCGACCTGACGCCCAGGTGCCTGCGCATCACCGCCCGCCTGCGCACCGCCGCCCCCAAGGACTACCTCGTCCACGAGTGGGACTACGGCGGCTACGAGCGCGAGCTCGACCTCCCCGACGGCTTCGGCGGGGCCGTGGAGGCGTCGCTGGCCAACGGCCAGCTGGCGGTGCGTGTCCTGCGGGGCGAGCCGAGCGGCCGGGTCTCGGTCCAGCCCCGCCTCGGATGACCGCCTGTCCGTGGACGCGCGCGCTCGTCACGGGCGCGTCCTCCGGCATCGGGCGGGCGCTGGCCGTGCACCTGGCCGGCGCAGGGGTCGAGATCGTGGCCGTGGCCCGCGACCGCGCGCGGCTCGACGAGCTGGCCGCCGACCTCCCGGTCGGGGTGGAGGTCCTGGTGGCCGACCTGTCCGACCCCGCCCAGCTGCTCACGGTCGAGCAACGGCTGGCCTCGGACGACCGGCCGGTGGACCTGGCGGTCAACAACGCCGGGTTCGGCACCTACGGCCCCTTCGCCGACCTCGACATCGACGGCGAGCAGCGCGAGATCGCCGTCAACGTGCTGGCCGTCGTCCGGCTGACCCACGCCGCGGCTCGGGCCATGCGGGCACGGGGCCGCGGGGCGATCCTCAACATCTCCTCCGTGGCCGGGTTGCAGGCGACCCCGGGCAACGCGGTCTACGGCGCCACCAAGGCGTTCGTGGCCAGCTTCGGCGAGGCGGTCCACGGCGAGCTGGCTGGGACGGGCGTGTCGCTGACCACGGTGCTCCCGGGTTTCACCCGCACCGAGTTCGCCCGGCGGGCCGGCATCGAGGGGCGCCCGATCCCCGGTCCGGCCTGGCAGACCGCCGACGCCGTGGCCGAGGCCGCACTCGAGGCCACCCGGGCCGGCAAGGCCTGGCTCGTGACCGGCGGGTTCAACCAGCTGATGGTGGCCGCCGCCACCCCGGTGCCGCGCGGGCTCAAGCGGCGGGTCGCCGCCCGGTTGGCCAAGCGGACGAACGTGCCCGTCAGTTGAAGTCGATCGACGAGAACCGGGCCAGCTTGGACAGCTGGTGCTGGGCGTTGACGAGGCGCACGGTGCCCGACTTGGACCGCATGACGAGCGACTGGGTCGAGGCCCCCCGCCGGGAGAAGTGGATGCCCTTCAGCAGCTCGCCGTCGGTGATCCCGGTGGCGGCGAAGAAGCAGTTGTCCCCGCCGACCAGGTCGTCGGTGGCGAGGACCCGCTCGAGGTCGTAGCCGGCGTCCAGCGCCGCGGTGCGCTCCTCGTCGTTGCGGGGCCACAGCCGGCCCTGCAGCTCGCCGCCCATGCACTTGAGGGCGGCCGCCGCGATCACGCCCTCGGGGGTGCCGCCGATGCCGAAGAGGATGTCGGCCCCCGAGTCCGGCCAGGCGGTCGAGATGGCCCCGGCCACGTCGCCGTCCGGGATGAGGCGGATGCGGGCGCCGGTCTGGCGGACCTCGCCGATGAGCTGCTCGTGGCGGTCCCGGTCGAGGATGACGGCGGTGACGTCGCGGGGCGCGGTCCCCTTGGCCTCGGCCAGCGCCTCGACGTTCTCGGCGACGCTGCGGTTGAGGTCGATGACACCGACGCCCTCGGGACCGACGGCGATCTTCTCCATGTAGACGCACGGACCGGGGTCGTACATGGTGCCCCGCTCGGACACCGCGATGACCGCCAGCGCGTTGCCGCGGCCGAGCGCGGTCAGCGTGGTGCCGTCGATGGGGTCGACCGCCACGTCGGTGGGGATGGCGCTGCCGTCCCCGACCCGCTCGCCGTTGTAGAGCATCGGGGCCTCGTCCTTCTCGCCCTCGCCGATGACGACGATGCCG